>JAGKWZ010000426.1 GCA_021151605.1 Verrucomicrobiaceae bacterium | reverse complement strand
CTGGTGCTGCTGGTGCTGCTGGTGCTGCTGGTGCGACGGCAACCACAGGCGGGACGGTTGCCGCTGGGGGGACGGCTGCCACGGGGGCGACGGGCTCAACGGTTACCACGGGGGCGGGTTTGTCCACTTCAGGCGACACGATGACAGGCGCAGGTGCTGCTTTGGGAGCCGGAGGTCGCAGTGCTGCCTCATAGGCATCTCCTGCTGCGGCGATGAGATGACGGGGGAAAACGGCACCGCCATGGGTGAGGCGCGCGAGATCGCTCTCGGTGAGCGGGTGCAGCTGTGAACTGATGCCATCTTTGGCGCGCTGAGCTGCAAGAGCAGAGGATTTCAGGCGGGCGAGCAGGAGTGCCTTTTTATCCTCTCCGCCGATGGGGAGGACATCCGTGACTGGCAGCAGAAAGCCAAGGGGTGCCGATGAATCCGGAACGCCGATCCTGCCGCGCAGCGCCTGCGTGAGTCCGGCATCCCAGGCCGTGAAGCGCTCGGCCACCAGCCCAATGAATACGGCCCAGTTTTCACTCTGATCGATGAGTGAGAAGAGCAGGCGCTGGAACTCATCCAGCTGCGTGGATGAGGCGATGAGATCGAGCTGATCCATCACCAGCACGAAGGGTATGCCGACGCGGGCGGCGAGCTTGCCGAGAAGCTGGATGACCGCAGCGCAGTCCTCCCGGCGCAGGGGTTCAGGGACGCCGAGATACTTCAAGTCAGCATCCGTGAGGTAAGTCGCACCGGAGAGCCATTGGGCAGCGAGCGCTTCTTTGTCATCGCGCAGCACGGTCAAAATGGCACGCAGCACACTGCGCGGCACAGATGGGAAATCGCCCTCCAGGATGAGTAGCGCCTGATGGAGAAGATCCTTCTTTTCATCCACCGGGATTTCGCTCCAGGCCTCGTGCAGCTGGGAAAGGGTCACATCCTGCTCCACCACCGGGCGCAGCAGTGCATAGGCCAGGAGGCGGAGCTGGCTATAGGCTGCGGCCCTGCCACTTGAGTCGCGGGTCGGGTTCCGCAGACTGGTCAGGAGCCGCCCGAGCACAAAGGCCTCCAGCGTCTCCGACTGAAGCGGAGGATTCGCTGCATAGGCATAAAAGATCCGGTCGCCTGACTGGCGACGCAGACGCGTGAAAAGGTGAGACTTCCCTGCGCCGCCCGCGCCTCTGACAAAGCGTACCCGCGTCCTTTTCGTGGCACGCACCATCTCCACCATCACATTGAGATCGGTCGTCGCATAAGCGTGGATGGATGGCACGTCCATCCACTCGCGTGAGCCCCACAGTTCGGCCTCGCCGACGCTGGAAGAGAGAAAGGGATTTAAAGAAAGGTAGGCAGAGGTCATGTCATCAAGAAAGGCTGGCCCAGCTCCAAGCGAAGCCAGGAGGACCGATGGCGAGAGGCACGAGCAAAGCACGCTCCTCTTCGGGGAGATCCTGCGGATATTCACAGGGTTCTAGCCAAATCTGGCCCTCGTTGTAAAGCCTCTCGATCATGCTTCGGAATCGTTGAAGATCAGGCACTTGTGCATGGGCCGCCGTCCAAGCGCTATATTGCGCCCAAGTTTGCGGCAGCGGCACCATGCGGGTGGAGGAGCGGCGTGCATCCGCCTCATACCATTCCCGAAGAAGCTCCGGCGTGAGTTCGGCCGAAGAATCAGCCACTACCACCGGGGGCGCTCCATCCAGCCACTCGAGCAAGCCCTCCAGCGTCAGCTCTGACGACCTCACTGCATTAACCTGCTGCACGAGCAAGCGCAGTCGGCGCAGCATCGCCATGTCGATCAGATCCCGCGCGGAAGGACGCGTCGCCAGCACCAGCGGGACCGCCTTTGGCAAAAGGAAAAGCCGCCGCTGGGACACGAGACTCTCGAAGGCAGCGTCAAATTGCGCCTGCAAAACCGGCGCGAGCTTCTTCCGCAGATCTGGCAGCTTCAGAGGCTTCTTTGCCGACCTCACCCAATGCTCCAGCAGATGCGCAGTGATCGCCGCATCCTGATGCAAAGTGTAGCTCAGCTCCGCCAGCTTGCGTGGATTCATCGGCAGCGCACGGACGCTCGTGAGGCCTGCCAGGGCAGCCAAAACCATCTCCTTCTTTGCCGACTTCGCTCCCATGACAGCGCGAATCCGTTTCACCAGCTCCGCCAGCGTCAGAGGCAAAGGTGATTGATTCAGGAGATCGAGCAGGGCGGAGGGGAGATCAGCGGTGGGCATAGTCAAAAATGGGCTTTTAGTCACTCAGCCACTGCTTAGTTCACCAGCGTCGTCCCATCTCTTCCACAAACCTGGGCGGGCTCAGGCGCAGCGCGCTGAAGGCAGATTCTTGGAGGTCAAATTCGAGGTGCATTACTGGGGATGCTACCCGGCCGCCATCGGCCTGCCAAGCACACAATACCGGCTATCGTCTGCCCTGAATCGCCTGAAACAGCCAAGCCTTCGCAAGTGTCCACTCGCGGCGCACCGTGCTTTCGCCGATGCCCAGCAGCGCGGCGATCTCGTCATTCGTCAGCCCCACAAAGAAATGCAGGCGTACGACCTCCGCCTGTCGCGGTGCCTGGAGGGCCAGATCATCCAGCACCTCATGGACTTGCAGGATCTTTTCATCGGTCCCTGCCGCCACGATCTCCGTTTCTTCAATCGGCAGCGCCTCCTCCCCGGAGCCGCGTTTCTGGCTCAGCCGTCGCCGAGCCTGATCTACCAAAATCCGCCGCATCGCCTCCGAGGCAGCGGTGAAAAAGTGCGCCCGATTTTCAAACGCCGCCCCATCCCCCAGCCGCAGCCACACCTCATGCACCAGCACCGTCGCTTGCAGCGTCACCTGCCGCTTCTCTCCTGCCATCTTCGCCGCCGCCATCTGCTTCAGTTCGGCATACACCGCCTGCCAAAGTCGAGAAGCCGCCATCGTATCGCCTGAGCGGGCTAGGGAGAGGAGGTGGGTGAGGGCGGTCATGAAAAAACAAAAACATGTCAACGATCAGCAAATGAAACCTCCAGGATCTTCACATGACGATCCGCAAAGTCCTCCCAGTAGCGGATGGCGTAGCGACCACAGATATGAACGTCAAGGTGGCGGCCCGTGTCATCGGGTTCTTTGAAATCAGAATAGCGGGACGGCCAGTCGTTGATTTCCAGGAAGCTGCCCCTCAGTTTCTTGCGATCCTTCGCAGGCAGCCCTTCCAGAAACTCAAAGACCTCATAGGCCACGAGCAGCCGGTATTCGCTCATGGCTCGATTTGAGCGAGTTTTGCATCAAGCTGATCCAGAGTCAGCCAGCGCTCAGGGCTCTTGTCGTCAATTCTTCGCGCCATTTCCTTTCGGTGCTCTGGCCTCTCTCCATCGCGCAGAGTCACCAGATAACCGATCAACTTGCGCTGGCTGGCGGCGTCCAAAAGTGCGGCTTCATGCATCAGGGTATCCAAGCTCATGGCTTTGAAAGTAACGGTTCTTGGATGTTTCTGCAAGCACTCCCCTTTTTCAGAACTCCGCCATTTTCATGCTCGATCTCTTCGCCGATTTTTGGCGAAATTTGCGTCCATGCCTTCGCCACTCCGCTACGACATGACCCTTCCCAATGGGGAACCACTCCGCTGGGACATGGGGCCAGAGTTTACCTGGGACGGTGATGTGCCAAGCCACCTCCAACCCAACACCACCATGCAGTAAAACGACGTCTCCATCGTCATCCCTGCCGAGGCCGAGGCAGACATCCTCGCCACCGCAGAACTCCTCCGCACCAAGATTGCCGTCTTCGCCCAAACCCTCACCGAGGATGAACGCGATGCTTACTTCAAGCTCGGTGACAAGCGCGTCGCCTTTGACCAAAAGTGCGACAACTACATGCACCAGCACCCCAACACCGTGCCGCCCACGGTCAGCGTGGCCGAATACGACAAAGACGGTGCCGCCCGTGCCTGCTTCCTCCGCATCAAGGCGAAACTCGCCGACATCAACACGCCTGTGGTTGACACCCTCATCGCCATCGGAGCCGACCGCATGGATGCCAACCTCGCCTACTACCACTACCTCCCCCTGGCCGCAGATGCAGGCATCAGCGGCCAGGGGGAG
>JAGKWZ010000085.1 GCA_021151605.1 Verrucomicrobiaceae bacterium | reverse complement strand
ATCTGGGCCTCCGCCGTGAAGCAGACCATCAAACGCCGCCAACCTCAGTTCAGCGAGCGCTACCACGGCTTCCGTTCCTTCGCCGCCCTCGTCCTAGCCGCCAGCGAGCGCGGCTTCATCCACACCACCAAAGACGCCAAATCAGGAGATCACCAGATCCACCCGGATGCGGGCGGGGAGTTGGTGGCTGAGGAAGGGGTGACGGAGGCGGGAGGCGTGTAGGCATCCAACGCTATAGATTGTTGCTGGTAGAAAAGAGCGCGTTTGTTTATGATCCGCCTGACAAGCATGCTCCCAAAAACCGAGAAGGATGACTGCCCAGACTGCAAGTCAGAGCTTCGCTACTCCCGAAGTGGGAGTTGTTTGGTCGTAAGTTGTTCATCGCACACCTGCTCATGGGAGGCGGTTACCACCTTTCCTGTGCCCGTTGTATGCGATCACACACGTTACACCATTTACATTCCTGCACTCCCAGACGCGCCCCAAGCAGTTCTTATCGCGCTCAATCAGAGACTCTCGAACGGAATTTCAGTAACTCGAAGCCTCGCTATTCGTGGAGAGCTTCCACCGTTCAATGGTAGTGCGCTTGAAGTTTGGCATGAAGCACAACGCTTGAGAAATGTGGGTATCCCTTTTCACATCGAGCCAAGCTACCCTTTCTATCTTGACCAAACTGTGACTGCATTCGGGCCACCAGATGGACCTCTCTGACTAGATCTAAATTCCTCCTGTTCAGTAGTCGCAAAGCATTCCAGAGTGCTCCAGCCCTCTGGAGACGCCGCCTTAGCTAGGGACGATCTTCGCCACAGGATTCACGAGTGACTCCAGCAATTCGGCTGTCGAGGACTGATTGCCGACCATGATCAAGGCACGACAGGACAGACACGGTGCCCTGAGCAAAAGACGATCTGAAAACCCAGTTGCCTCGGCACCGCTTAACCGCATCATCACCTGATCCCCTGCCCTTTCATGTCCGCTGCCACCCTCTCTCGCCGCACCTTTCTCCGTTCCTCTGGCGTCTCGCTGGCGCTACCGTTTCTCGATGCCATGTGGGGAAGACGAGCGCTGGCAGCGGAGGCGGTGCCGCCGAAGCGGTTGGTGACGATCTGTGCGTCACTCGGCATTTATGGGCCGGACTTTTTCCCGGCGGAGGCGGGCGAGGGCTACAAGAGCACGTCCTATCTTGAGACTTTGAAGGCGCATCGCGGCGACTTCAGTATCCTGTCGAATCTGAGCAATCCGGATCAAAATGGACGCGATGGACACTCCTCCGAATTGACCTGGCTCACGGGAGCGAGGCATCCCGGACTGGGCGGCTTTCGCAACACGATCTCGGTGGATCAGTTCATCGCGGAAAAGATCGGCTACGAAACACGCTACCCATCGCTGCAATGGAACACGGGCGGCGGCAACAGTCAGAGCTACACGCGCAGCGGCGTGATGATCCCCGCCGAGTCGCGTCCATCAAAGATTTTCGCCAAGCTATTCCTAGACGGCACACCGGACGAGATCAAAACGCAGATGCGCAAGCTCCACGAAGGCCGCAGCATCATGGACACCGTGGGCGAGGAAGCGAAGCGGCTGGAGAAGCGCTTCGGCAACGCGGATCGTGACAAGCTCGACGAATACTTCACCTCCGTGCGCGAGATGGAGCAGCGCCTGCAAAAAGCCGAGGCCTGGGTGCAGAAGCCGAAGCCCAAAGTCGATGCGCAGCCGCCGAAGGACCTGCAGGACGAAAAAGACCTCATCGGGCGCATGAATCTGCTCTTTGACCTCGTCCCGCTCGCCTTCCAGACGGACAGCACACGCCTCATCACCATCATGGTTCAAGGGCGCGGCGACGTGCCCACCATCCCAGGCGTCAAAGCGGATCACCACAACCTCTCGCACCACGGCCAGGACCCCGAAAAGATCGCGCAGCTCCGACTCATCGAAACCGCCCAGATGACCGCGCTCAACGGCCTGCTCGACCGCCTCAAAGCCAAGAAAGAAGGCGCGAAGAACCTGCTCGACAGCACCGCCGTCTTTTACGGCAGCAACCTCGGCAACGCCAACTCGCACGACTGGCACAACCTGCCGCTGCTCCTCGCCGGTGGTGGTTTCAAACACGGCCGCCACATCACTGGCGACGCGAAGAACAACACCCCGATGTGCAATCTCTTCGTCCGCCTCATGCAAAACATGGGCATCGAGACCGACACCTTCGGCACCAGCACCGGCGTGTTGGCTATTTGAGCAAATTCGCCCATTCCTCTGACGCCATCCTGAGCGGGCCACCATGGCCTATGAACCAGATGTCTGCTAGTTTGGCCCCCCTCTCATGCTTCGACACATCGCTTCGCCATTCCTCACTCTGCTCGCTGTTTTTGTCATCCAAAGCAGTCATGCACAGTTCATTTTGGCACGTTATGAGTTTGAATCAGGTCTCGCTGACACTTCGGGCCAGCAGGCAGCAATCACCCTCTCGGGAGGTGCTACTTGGGAACCTGGTCGTTTGTCGTTTGCCTCCATGGCGGATAAAGCAGAGGTGACGATCCCGAATAGCCAATTCTACATCGCTGGACAGACGCAGGCGATTGAGCTGGATGCGTGGATACGCACGGATGCATTTCTCGGCAACAGCGTGGGTTCCGCGTATGTCATGATGCTGCTTCAGGCTTACAATGCGCAGCTGTCCTTCTTACAGGATAAGTGGCAGTGGACACCGCGCAGCATCTTGGGCTATGGCCATGAAGTGGTGTCTGCTACTACACTGGCTCCGTATTGGCAGCATGGTATCTCACATCATCTACAGCTCGTCATTGATGCTCAAAAGGTGTCCGTGTGGGTGGATGGCCAGTTGCTCGGGGAGAATTCTGCAGTGGGAGAGCTGGCCTTGTGGGGGCGCTCCACTGGAGTGAGCACGCTGAGCATGGGCATGTTCCATGGCGTAGTGGAGGAAGTCACGATCAAGCGTCATAACAGCATCCCTGCTTATGTGAGCAAGGAGATCCCCTTTGAGATCACGGAGGTCGGACGTGGGATGGATGGCCAACTAAATCTGCGCTGGAACAGCCGCCCAGGGACACAATACACGGTCGAAACTTCCAGCGACCTAATTCACTGGACGCCAGAACCGCTCAGCGTGATGACGGCTACAACCCTGAGCACGTTACAAAACGTTCCTGTCACAGTGGCGAATCCGAATCTTCAGTTCGCGCGTGTGCGTGTGGGGAATGCCTTTGATGGTCAGGGACCGTTGCTGCTCTCCCACACGGATGGGCAGACGCTGATCGGCAGCAGCGCTTTAATCCAATGGCTGCCCAATAGCGTTGGTGTGGATGAGTGGGTGGTGAAGGCAGGCAGCGTGGCGGGCGGTGCGGACTATTTTCAGAGCATCTCACTGCCGGCGAGCAGCACACAGTTCACCCTGAAAAATCTGCCCACGAGTGGAGAGTTGACGCATGTCACCCTCTCGTATCGCAAAGGGGTCTCCTGGTATGAGAAGCGCTTCACCTTCACCGCTCAGCAGACGGATGCATTACCAAGCGAGCGTGAAGGTATCTTCCCCATCGCCAGGCCGAGCTACGCAGGCATCGATCAGATCCTGGTGCTGGATAATCGCTGGGTGATCGCCGCTGTGGTAGATACCGAGGAGGTGGCGGACCGCATCAACACGCTTTCCGGAGGCCAGCTCTTCACCCACAGCGACAACTGGGACCGTGGTACACCTGCGGGCAATCCAGCACGCTGGGATGCCTGGACCGCACTGCCTCAGGTGCGGGATACCTACATTGCCCAGGCACGCATCGACTTGGATGAGTCCCGCTACACACGGGCCGACTACTACGCGATCACATCTCCCAACGATTCCGCCTATGCCACTGCCCGCGAGCCGACGAGAGCTACGCAGTATTACGTTGGACTGGATGGCGGCCAGACACGCGGCATGCATAACCTGCACTACGCTCATTATTGCTACCTCGAAATGCCTGACCCCATGATCAGCGGGCATAGCTACACGATCACGCTCGATAACGGCAAAGCGGCGACATTCCTCTATGATGAGAGCCGCACGGTCTCACGGGCCATCAAGGTGAATCAGAGCGGCTACCTTCCAGACAGCGCCAGAAAGTACGCCTACATCGGAGCCTGCGTGCATGGCTACGGACCGCTGCCGCTGAGCCATGCGACGACCTTTGAGGTAATCAATGCGCAAACCGGTGCCGTGGCCCATAGCGGCAGTGTCACCCTACGGGAGGCGAATCCGCGTTTCTCGGTGAAACCGGGCAATACCGAAGATCCCGCCACGCGACCGCTCATGCTCGGCGAAGACTTGTATCAGATCGATCTCAATGGTCTGACTCAACACGGCTGGTTCTTCATCCGTGTACCCGGCGTGGGCCGCTCATGGACATTTCGCCATGCGCCGGATGCGTATGGAGAGGCCTTCTACACCAGCGCGCGCGGTCTTTACCATCAGCGGGCCAATAGCGCCTACCAGATGCCCTTTACGCCATGGAGCCGCATCAAAGCGCACAGCGAGCCTATTTATGAAAGCGCCCTCGTCTGCTTTGGCTTCGGTGACTTTGATGAGCCCGCGAATTATCAGCGGTTCGACATCGTGGGGGCCACGCTCGACCTCACCAAGGCCACGCCAAATGTCGAAGGTGGTTGGTATGATGCCGCAGACTGGGATCGCAATCTGCGCCACTACACGAACATCTTCGACATGCTCTACGCCTATGAAATCGCCCCGGCAAAGTTTGTCGATGGACAGCTCAATATCCCTGAGAGCGGCAACGGCGTGCCCGACATCCTCGATGAGGTCGAATACGGTCTCGAAGTCTGGACCCGCAGCATGACAGCCGCAGGCGGAGTCTCCGGCATGGTGGAGACCTCCACGCATCCCTCAATGACCGATCCGGCCTTTAAATACGGCTACAGTCAGCGCACACGCTGGTCATCGCTGCTTTACGCTGCGGCTGCGGCACAGCTCTCGGAAATGCTGATCCCGATTGATGCCACGCGCTCGAATAAGTATCGGCAGCTCGCGCTGAAAGCCTATAGCTTCGGCGCTGATCCTGCCAACAGCCTTGGCACCACCACCATCCCTGCAGCCACCAATCGCGGTCTCGGCACCCCTTACTCCTACACCTGGACTGAGCTCGCCAGCATGAATGATCCCTATTTGTTTCATGCCAAGCTGCGCCTCCACTACCTCACGGGTGACACAGCCTACCTTAGCGGCATCGAGAGTCACCTCATCGGTGCCGACCCTTGGGGATGGCCAAATACGCTAAGGGACTGCGTGCCGTGGTTTTACTTTAGCATCGCTCATCGCGGCGCAGGCATCTTTAGCCAGAGCCTGATCGACAGTTGGAGGAGACGATACATCAATGGAGCCAATGAACGGGTAGCCATGCTCGATGCCATGCCATACCGGCACACCTGGCCGCGTTTTCAGGATTATTTCGCCGCCTGGGGAGAGATGGACTTCGCCAATCGCAGCCGCCTTTTGCTGCAAGCCTATGCCTTGACCAACAACGCCACCTATCGTGACACCGCCGCCTGCAACATGGACTATATGTTTGGCGGCAACGCCATGGGCATGAGTTGGACTACTGGCATCGGCTACACTTACCCCGCCGTGCTCCAGCATGAAGTCAGTGCCAATGACGCCATTGATGACCCGGTGCCCGGCATCAGCATCTATGGACTCGATGGCGGCCCCATGCACTACACCCTGCGCAACGACGTCTGGAGCAGCCCGACTGATCCCACGGCCACCACACGCCACCCCTTCTACCCCGATCCGGGCACGCCCTTTTATCGGCGCTGGGTGCCTCACCCGACGGCAAATACGGGCCAATGTGAATTCACTGTGCATGAGACGATGAGTGCCACCCTCTTCACCTGCGCCATGCTGCTGCCAGACGGCTGGGTGCCACCTCAGAGTCTGAAGCAGCGTAAGCCTCGTCATCGCAGCAGCCTCTTTGGTTATTGGTATCTGCCGTGATTGGCGGCCATGCTGCTTGGGTTATTTTTTCAGCTGCGTCTCTCAAAGCATCCAAGACGACAGAAAGCGCATGAGTTTCTTCGGAAAATGAAGCGCATCCCCATCATCGACTCCCACACCGGCGGCGAACCGACGCGCGTAGTTTTGAGCGGCATCAGCGCCGCGGAGCTCGAAACCTACCGCCGCGCCATCATCTGCGAGCCACGCGGGCATGAGGTGATCGTCGGTGCTTTGCTCGTGGAGCCGAAAGACGCGTCGTGTGCGGCTGGCGTCATTTTCTTCAACAACGTCGGCCTGCTCGGCATGTGTGGGCATGGCATGATCGGCCTCATCGCGACGCTGAAGCATCTCGGGCGCATCACCGCAGGCGAGCATCGCGTGGAGACGCCGGTGGGCATCGTCACCGCAACGCTACATGTCGATGGCCGCGTGAGCATTCGCAACGTGCCGTCGTATCGACAAGCGAAAGGCGTCAAAGCAGGCGGAGTCACCGGTGATTTCGCCTGGGGCGGAAATTGGTTCTTTCTCGTCGCCGATCACGGAATCGATCTCACGCTGAAAAACATCCCTCAGCTCACGCAGGCCAGTTTGGCGATGCGCGAGGCCGTGCGAGCCGCTGGCTACCCGGAAGTCGATCACGTCGAGCTTTTTGGCCCGCCGCAGGATGCAGCGAATCACAGCCGGAATTTCGTTTTGTGCCCTGGTGGCGAATACGATCGCTCGCCCTGCGGCACGGGCACAAGCGCCAAGCTCGCTTGCCTCGCGGCAGATGGAAAACTCGCTCCAGGTGAGGTGTGGCGTCAGGAAAGCATCCTCGGCACTGTGTTTGAAGGAAGCTACGAGGCTGGTGAACGCGGCATCATCCCCACGATCACCGGAGAAGCCTTCATCACGGCCGAATCGACGTTGTTGCTCGATCCGGCGGACCCATTCCAATTCGGCATCGCATGAAAACCCTGCTTTTCCTCACCTTGAGCCTTTCGGCCTTAGCCGCCGACTTCGACGCCGCGCTGAGTTTTCCCAAACGCACAGAGAACAAGGTCTTTCGCGACCGCGTGCAGGCGAACTGGCTGCCGGATGGCAAAACGTTCTGGTATCGCGTGCAAACAGGGCCGGGGAAGTCCGAGTTCGTTTTGATCGACGCCACGAACGGCAGCCGCAAGACCGCCTCGACGCTCAAGGAACTGGGTTTGCCGGAAAAAGAGGCCGCGAAGACCTCGACGATGAAAATCGAGTTGAGGCGCACGCGGCGCACTGGCGAGTCATCGGGGCTGAAGTTCATCAACCAGCTCGACGAGGATGTGGAGCTCTACTGGATCAACCAGGAAGGCGGTCATGTGCGTTATGGCGGCGTCCGCGCAGGCTCGGAGCGCGAGCAGCACACTTTTGACGGTCATGTGTGGCTCATCACCAGCCGCACGGGCGAGCATCTCGCCGTCGTGGAAGGAGCGTCACAACTCCAAACCTTTACCATTGATGGCAAAGGCATCTCGAAAGCCAAGGCGGAGCCGAAGAAACCGGAGAGCGGCTTCAAATCTCCAGACTCGAAATCGAAGGCGGAGGTCACCAGGAACTTCATCTATCTCAACCAGAAACCTATCAAGCTTGATGCTGCGAAAGATTTCCATGGCCCAGCTCAGTGGGCACCAGATTCATTGAGTTTTGTGGTGTGTCATTGTGACCCGGTTCCACAACGGAAAGTGTCGATCGTTGATTCTTCACCCAAAGAGCAGCTCCAGCCTAGACTCAAAGAGATCGATTACACCAAACCTGGGGATCAACTCCCCAACCCCGAAATGCTGATTGTTTGGGCTGGTGGAGAATTCCAGCGGGTGAACAACGCCCTATTTCCAAACCCATTCACCCAGTCGCATCACATCGACGTGACTTGGTCGCCAGACAGCAATGAGTTCTATTTTGATTACAACCAGCGCGGCCATAAGCTCTACCGCGTGCTCGCGGTGAATGCGAAGACCGCCACCGTGCGTGTGGTGGTGGAAGAGACCTCGAAAACCTTCATCCATTACTCCGGCAAAAGCTGGCGACACTGGCTGCACAGCAGTGGCGAACTCATCTGGATGAGCGAGCGCGATGGCTGGTGCCATCTCTGGCTCTACGACGTCAAAACCGGCAGGCCAAAGCATCCAATCACGAAGGGTGCATGGCCGGTGCGCGAGGTCTTGCACGTGGATGAGGCCAAAAAAGAGATCTGGTTCCTCGCGAGCGGTTTGCGGGAAAAGGAAGACCCATATCACGAGCATCTCTGCCGCGTGCACTTCGATGGCAGCGGCTTCAAACAACTCACGGCAGGCGATGGCAATCACCGCGTCGAGTTTTCGCCGAATCGCGACTTCTTCATCGACACCTGGTCCCGCGCCGATTTGCCGCCCGTGATGGAACTCCGCCGCAGCAGCGATGGCAGCCTCGTGTGTAATTTGGAGAAGGCAGATGCCTCCGCGCTGCTCGCCGCTGGTTGGACGATGCCGGAGCGCTTCGTGGCGAAGGGTCGCGATGGCAAAACAGAGATCCACGGTGTGATCGTGAAGCCTTCGAACTTCGATCCGGCGAAGAAGTATCCCATCGTGGAGAACATCTATGCCGGTCCGCATGGTTCGTTTGCACCAAAGGAGTTCAGCCGGTTGATGGGACATCATGTGATTGCCGAACTCGGCTTCATCGTCGTGCAAATGGACGGCATGGGCACGAATCATCGCGGCAAGGCCTTCCACGACGTCTGCTGGAAGAATTTGAAGGACGCCGGGTTTCCGGATCGGAAGCTGTGGATCAAAGAAGCCGCGAAAACACGTCCGTGGATGGATTTGAGCCGCGTGGGCATCTACGGCGGCAGCGCAGGCGGACAGAACGCCATGCGTGCGCTGCTCGATCATCACGACTTCTACCAAGTGGCCGTCGCCGACTGCGGCTGTCATGACAACCGCATGGATAAAATCTGGTGGAATGAGCAGTGGATGGGCTGGCCGGTGGATGAGTCGTATGTGAAAAGCTCGAACAAAGAAGACGCTCACAAGCTGCAAGGCCACCTCCTCCTCATCGTCGGTGAACTCGACACGAACGTCGATCCCGCGAGCACGACGCAAGTCGTCGCCGCGCTACAAAAAGCCGGGAAAAGCTTCGACTTCATGCCCGTCGCGGGCACCGGCCACGGCGCGGCGGAAACGCCGTATGGCTCACGGCTTCGCATGGAGTTTCTGGTGCGGCATTTGAGGCCGTGATTTGGCTGGAGGTCTCTCTGCGAAAATGAGTCCGGCACGCTTTAGCAGGTTTGATTTCTCGGCACTGAGCTTGCCCCGGCGATGGAGATTGCGCTGCGTTTGCTCCCACTTTGCGAGATCGTCGTCTGCGTCGCCGATGGCAGTCAGATGCCGTGTACGGCGTCGCTGTGTGGCAGCTTCCCAGCGCCTAAACTGCCGCTCCCAGAAGCCCTTGTTGCCGTCCCAACTGAAACCGATGGATTCGAGCCGCTGGATCTGGTCCGTGCTAAGTTTCCCCTGATGGTAAAAGACCCGCTGGAATTTGGCCCAGATTTCGAGGCTGTGATGGTCTTTGTCCGCCTTTGAAACGTGGGGATGCCCATACTGGCGGCGGAAGGCCAACAGATCGGCAAAGCGCTGGTCCCAGGACCGCGACAAGCCGGGCTGATACACTGCTTTACCCCACTTGAGGCCGATGGATTCGAGCTGCTTAACCCTGTCTGCCCTGAGCAGGCCTCGGCGGTGTTTCACCCGCTGGCTTCTCACCCAGGCGGCCAGGGAGGCATGATCCGTGTCCGTGGAGCGGACATTTGCATGACCGTGTGTTTTCTGGAATTCGAGCAACTCCATGAACCGTGTCTCCCATGT
Organism: Verrucomicrobiaceae bacterium; assembly: GCA_021151605.1. Lineage (GTDB taxonomy): Bacteria > Verrucomicrobiota > Verrucomicrobiia > Verrucomicrobiales > Verrucomicrobiaceae > Prosthecobacter. The sequence continues at coordinate 14,443 of JAGKWZ010000085.1, read as the reverse complement.
GGCGGCCAGACTGACTGTGCTATTCCTCTCCCCCTGCCATAGAAAGCCCAATTCCTCCAGTTCCTGGATGCGGTCTGCGCTGAGCTGCCCCTTCCTGTAGCTGATGCGGGTGTTCGAGACCCAGATCCCCAGCTTCGGATTGGGCGGATACTTGGTGGGCACCTTGGCGTGGCCGTTCTGGGCATGAAACTCACGCAGCTCGGCCATCCGCTGTTCGGAGCTGCGGCTGCTCGATTGATCCGGCACTCTGCTATGACGGTCGGGATTCCAGTCCACGCCGAGCGCATCCAACTGCTGAAAGCGATCCTGCGGCAGGCGGCCCTCGCGATGCAGCGTCCTCTGGCGCACGAGCCAGCCGCCCAGCTTCATGTCCGGGCCACGGTGATGCAGCACGCGGGTGTGACCGTGCCGCTCATTGAAGGCGACGAGGTCTCGCAAATGTTCTTCCCATTTCTGGGAGCCACCTTGATTTCCCACCCGGCCACGCCGCCCAGGCTCCCACGGAAAGCCAATCTCCTCTAGTTTCTCCTGATGTGCGGCTGAAATGCTGCCCCGCCGGTGATAGACCCGCTGCGCCACGACCCAGCCACGCAGCCTCTTAAATTCTTCCATTTTTTTCGGCACTCGGAAGTGTCCATGCGCATTCACAAAAGCCTGCAATTCCTCAAAACGCTGGTCCCAGATGCTCGGCTGTCTGTCTGGCCGCACTGGAGGCGCAGGCGGTCGAAGATTCGGCGTCTGCCAGGCGAAGCCGAGTGCCTCCAAGCGGCTGATCTGGTCGGCCTCCAGGCTGCCTTCGGCATGCTTCGCCCGCTGCTCCAGCACCCATTTGCGCAAGGGCCGGTCTGGGCGCCCGGGGACATCCGCATGACCATTCAGCCGATGAAACGCGACCAGCCGAGCATAACGATTCTCCCATTTTTCCTTTGGACCCTGAGGTAAAACCGGCCTCGGCTGGCTTCGTGACGGCGCTGGGTTCTCACGCCATTCCGTGCCCAAGGCATCCAGACGGGCCAACCTTTCAGGGAGCAGGCCACCCACGCCGGAGCCTTTGCGGTATTTGCTTCGCTGCTTTTGCAGCCACTGTCCCAGAGCAGGATTTTCCCGCCAGTTTTTGGGCACTCGGGCGTGTCCCCGTGCCTGTTTAAAGGCGGTCAACTCCGCAAACTTGCTCTCCCACTTGGACTCTCGATGCTCCACCAGCGCAGCCGTGTGCCATCCCGGCGGCTCCCACTCAAAGCCGATGGCATCAAGCTTTGCCTTCTGCTTCGGATTCATGGCCCCGTTCCGTAGTCGGATGCGTTGATTGTCACGCCAGTGCGACAAGCCGACGGAAGTTTCGTTGGTTTTGGTGAGCCGCAGGTGCCCGTGCTTTTCCTTGAAAGCCACCAGCTCCGCAAAGCGTCCCTCCCAGCCGTCGGTGAAATGGAGCTTGTCCGACTTCCACACGAAGCCGATCTCCACCAGCCGCCGCCGACGCTCCGGCAGCAGGGTGTTCTTTCGGTAGTGATAGCGCTGACGCTGTACCCACTTCCCAAGCCCGTCATCTACACGCTTCCTCTGTGGAACCTGGCAGTGGCCGTGTGCCTCGCGGAAAGCCAGCAGCCGTGTGAACATGCTATCCCACAGAGCCTCCAGGTGCTCATCCTTGATTGGACTGAGTCGTTCGGGATTCTCCCATTCGAAGCCAATCGCATCGAGCCTCGTCTTCTGCTCCGGAGGCATCACGCCGCTGCGAAAGCGGATGCGCTGGTTGTCTCGCCAGTGCACCATACCTTCGGATAGTTGGTTCTTCTTGGTGATGCGCAGGTGCCCGTGCTTTGCCTTGAAAGCCACCAGCTCCGCAAATCTCGACTCCCAACGAGTTTCCGTGTGTTTCTGATGAGCTGGCTGGTCATCGTAGGAGTCCCATTCCATCCCCAGAGCTTCCAATTCACGCTGCTTGTCTTGCGAGAGCCTGCCCTTTTGAAAGAACTTCACCTGCCTCTCCAGCCAGGCGGCCAGCTGAGGATGCCGACGGTCACGCCTGGGAACGAAGCAATGCCCATTTTGAACCTGATAGAGCACCAATTGGTGCAACATCCCAATCCATGCGGCATCAGGCAGCTCCCGAGACAGCATCCCGTCTCGCTGAGCTTCATCTTTGGGTAGCTCGGATTCATGAATTATGTCGTTCATGAGATGGGATGCTGCCAGATATGCCTTCTCCAAGCAAGAATAAGGTCGGCGTCAGGCATCACGCCGGAGCTTTAATCATGACATGGCGAACATAAAGTCGAATAATGAGCATGAGAGAGCGCTGCTATCTCCAGGAATGCGGGTACAGGCTACTTCACCTTGATCGGAAAGTTCGCCGTGGCGGCGCGTTTGCGGTTGTCGGTCACGCGGAGATGCACACGGTAGGCTCCGGGCTTTTCAGGAGCGACGAAGGTGGCTGAGGAGCCTTCGGCTTTGATGACACATTGCGGCAGTGGCGGGGTTCGGCGTTCTTTGCCGTGAGAATCACGTCCGGCGCTTTCCGCAGTGACGGTCCAGTGATAGGTCAGCGGATCGCCATCGGGGTCGGTGGCTTCGGCTTGTGCGGTGAACTCGCTTCTGGCGGCGATTTCTTTCTTGGCGGCCGTGCTGGTGAGGCTTTTCAAATCGGGGGCGTGGTCCGTTGGGGGCTGGCCTTTCCAGAGTTCGTGCATGAGGTCGCGGACGGCGGTGGATTCGCCGCTTTCGGTGAAAATGCCGAACCAAGTCGAGGTGGCTTCTTGCTTCTGGCTCCAAAGGAAGACGTAGCCGCCCCAGCAGTCGCCACCGGGCTTGATGGCGGCTTCGTAGCCTTTGCGGATGTCACGCGCCTTGTTGCCGCTGGTTGGCTCGATGGGCGCGTCCCAGGATGTGCGGGGACTTTCCCAAAAGCCGCGTGCTCCGTATTCGGTGACGACCCAGGGCCGTGTCCAGCCAGCCTTCGTGAGGTAGTCGCGCAGGCCATGGAGCGCGCCATAGGTGTTGATGCCGACGAAGTCGAGGCTCGGCGTGTGGGCTTGGATGCCGGCGACTTTTGCGGGCTGCAATCCAGCCACAGCGGTGAAGGTCGGATGCGCGGGATCGATCTCCTTCACGGCTTTGGCGAGCACTTCGAGCTGCTTCCAGTAAGCGGCATTGTTGCCATCGCCTTCGGCTTCGTTGCCGATGCCCCAGAAGAGCAGCGCGGGGTGATCGCGATACGCTGTGACCTCCTTCTTCACGCGTTCGGTCTGGCGGGCGCAGTGCTCCGGTTTGGCATAGGAGAACCATGAGCACTCGGGCTCCAGCCAGATGCCCGCGCAAACCGTGAGGCCGCGCTGTTGGGCCGCATCCAGGATCGGCCCCAGACCATTCGTGGTCCAAGTGCGAAAGCTATTCCCACCCGAGGCCACGAGTTCATCGAGATGCTTGTCGCCAGCGGCACCTTTCACAAAGTAAGGCTCGCCGCCTCGTGTGATGCCGACTCCCGGCACGATCTTCACCGGCACCGCCTCGGCAGCGGCGTGAGTGGTCGCGATGACAAGAACGAGCAGCGAGGTGAGGATCGGGCGGATCATAGGCGATCATTGCCCGAGGGCGGAACACACGCAAGACGACACGATCAGGGTGTCAGCCAGCGGCTTTACCATGTGAGTGACGGCGACGCGGCAGAAGGCGACGGCCTGATTAGGCGTGAGACTACTGGGTAAGGGTGACTCGGAAGAAGCGTGTCGGTTTACCTGCAACCTGGGCTGGGAATGGGATCACCACGGCCTCGGTGTCCGCATCACTGGCGATGACGGAGGGCACGGCTGTGGCGGTTTCCCAGCTCGCCAGATCTCCGCTGAACTCGACGGCATAGCTCAGACCAGCGGTGCTGCGGTCTTTGCGGCGGCCATAGAGGGCGTAGATGTTCGCTCCGCCATTGGAGATGAGCACCACAGGTGAACCGTCCTGGCTGATGCTTTCGCCGGAGATGGCGATGGACCTGCTACCTTGATTTCCAGGAGGCAGACCGAAGGCATAGTTGCTGAACTGGCGGTCGCTGCCGGTGGACACGCCATTTTCGGCAGCCCAGGTTTCAAAACCGGTCTGGCGGGTGATGGCGAGGGTATAGGTGCTGGTGGTGGTGCCGTCCTGCGCGGTAACGAGGGTGGTGATGGTGTTCAGGCCGAGATTCAGCGTGATGGGTTCGCTGGAGATGCCTGAAGGGATGAGGGTGCCATTCACCCGCACGCTGGCTCCGGGATCGGTGGCGGCGGGGGTCAATGTGAGGCTGGTGACGGGGTTTGCGACGGTAGTGCTGTAGCTAAGCTGGGCGCTGCTGAATCCGGGGCTCAGAGTCAGCGGGGAGCTGGAGCTGAGTTCGGCAAGTCGTGCATCGGAGGCATTGGAAAGGGTCAGGAAACCGATGCCAACGGCGGGATCGAAGCTGCTGCTGCCGCTGTAGCTGGCCTCAATGACATAAGTGCCCGCCGGAGCACCCGCAGGCAGGGTGTAGATGACGGTGGCGGCGCCATTGGTGAGGCCTGTGGAGGTCGTGGCGGTGCCGATTTCCACGCCTTCATGCGTGAGCTGGAAGGTGACGCTGCCACTGTCCAAAACGCCTGCGCTGGAGACGACGCTAGCGGGCATGAGGACGCTCTGGGTGAAGCTGCTGTAGGTCGCCTGGATTCCGCTGATATTTAAAAGGCTGGTGGCTGGGGTGACGGTCAGGGTCTCCTCGAACTCGCCTGGATCGAAGTTTTCTCCGCCGCTGTAGCTCATGGTGACGGTGTAGTCTCCAGCGGGCAGTGCGGCGGGGAGGAGGTAGCTGGTGCTGGCGCTGTCATTGCTGACATCCGCCACGATGGGGGAACCGATGAGGCTGCCGCTGCCGTCGTAGATGGCGAAGACGACGCTGCCTTCATTGACGGTGCCGAGGCTGCTGGTGACGGGGGCGGTGAGGGTGATGAACTGCGGCTCGAAGCTGTAGCCCGTGGTCGTGGTGCTGGTGAGGCCGGCACTGCCTTTTTTGGCCTTGCCCGAAGTGGCGGCCATAGGGCTGGGGGAAGCCGATGCACCATGGCGCAGAGACCCGAGCCCAATGCTAGAGTTGAATTTGGCACTGCCGCTGTAGCTGACCTCGATTTGGTAGAGACCTGCCGGTGTGCCGCCTGGTATGTCGTAGTTCACTTTCACGTCAAGCCTGCCACTGCTGGCGATGGCTCCGAGCACCGGATTGCCAATGACGCTTCCACCGCTGTTTTTGAGGCGGAAAGTCAGCAGTCCCTCATTCACCAGGCCGACTCCTGCGAGAGCGGTGACGTAAGTGGAGAAAACATAGCTCCGCGTGGATGGTGATGGCTCTGATTTAACGGCGGAAACGATGGTCATGGTGCCGATGCCACTGACAGTGGTATTAACGAAGCCGTTGATGCTGGAAAAGGGGGTGTCAGCGGCAGTGATGCGGTGGGCACCGGCACTGCGCAGGGTGACGGAGAAGGTCTTCACGCCTTTGTCTCCAGGAAGGAAGGTGTAGGCGGCTGGCAGGGTGGCCAGAGGATCAGTGCTGGTGAGCCGCACGGTGCCGGCGTGGGCCACGGAATTCCCCGCCGCATCCACCGCACGCACGGTGACATCAAGGGGAGCACCTGCTCCGGTGGTGGCAGCTGCACTGACGATGAAACGCGTGGCGTTTGGGTTTACCACCAAGGCACGAGTGCTAAGGGAGACGGGCCCCGCGACAGCAAGAGTGGCGTAAACAAGCCCACTGACGCGCACAGGGGTGTTGGTGTCTGCATTGGATCCATTGCCAATCTGGCTCCCCCAAGCTACGACGCCACCGTTGCTGAGACGAGCAGTGCTATGAAGGTAGCCGCAGGAGATGCTGCTCACGCCAGTCAGGAGGCCACTCCCATGGATTCCTTTGACCTGTGCAGGGACGAGGCTCCCTCCACCAGTCAGCCCGTTGCCCAACGCGCCGGCAAAGTTACCTCCCCAGGTCCAAACCGTGCCGTCTGCCTTCAGGGCCATGCTGTGCCAGCCACCACCACTCACAGCGGTGACGCCAGTGATGAAAACTTGCACGGGGGTGAGCCGGTTGACGGTACTTCCGTCACCTAGTTCTCCGGTACCATTATATCCCCAGGTCCAGACGGTTCCGTCGCTTTTGCGGGCAAGGCTGAACCCATAACCCGCCGCAATGTTGGTGACTCCAGTGAGGAAGCCCGTGCCACCAGAGCTCTTGACCTGCACAGGGATGAACCTCACGCTGCGGGTGTTATCGCCGAGCTCGCCCCACTTGTTTCTGCCCCAGGCCCAGACGGTGCCATCCGACTTCAGGGCCAGCCCATGGTCCTGGCCGCAGGCAATGGCGGTGACGCCAGTGAGTGTGCCGACTCTGACGGGCGTGGCGCGCCCCTGAGTGGTGCCATCTCCTAGTTCGCCAAACGAATTGCCGCCCCAGGCCCAGACCGTGCCGTCGGTTTTCAGTGCGAGATTCGACTGAATTCCAGCAGCAACTGCGCTGATGCCGGTAAACTGTCCGATACCCCCAGGCCCTTTCACGGGCACGGGCGTGAGGCGGTCGATGGTCGTGTTATCGCCGAGGTGGCGGGCAGAGTTCCACCCCCAAGCCCAGACAGAACTGTCCGACTTCACGGCGAGGCTATGATAGTGACCTCCTGAGAATGCGCTGACATCCGTCATGCCAGTGACTGGCACCGGGCTGAGCCGCTGAGTTCTCGTGCCATCGCCGATTCCTCCATAAAGATTGTCACCCCAGGCATAAAGCTGGGAGGTGCCGTTGTCGCGCGCATAGACGACGATGCCGCTCTGGCTGCCGCTAACGGCATTCGCTGCGTCAGTGACCGTCAGGGAATGGGTGCCCTCCCGGCGGAGGGTGGCGGTGAAGGTTTTGACCCCGAAATCGACAGGCGTGAAGGTGTAGCTGGCGGGCAATGCGGCCTCGGCATCGCTGCTGCTGAAGGTGACGGTGCCGGTGTATGTGGTCAGGGTACTGCCATCAGCGGCGCGTGCGGTCACGGTGATATTTGAGGCCGTACCTGCAGTGGCTGGATTGGCAAAGCCACTCACGAGAAGTGACGCCACGGGCGGCGGCGGGATGATGACAAGATCCGCCGTGGTGCTGCTGGCGGCATGGCTGGCATCACCACTGTAGGTGGCGTGAATGGTGTAGGTGCCAGCGACCAGTCCTGTCGGCAGGGCATAGGGGCCGGAGACGCGGCCCGTGCTGCTTAGCGGCAGGGTGATCGCCGTGCCGATATCCGCCGTGCCGTTTTTCACTTGGAAGGTGAGGCTGCCCGTGGGTGAGCTGGCTATGGCGGTGACGACTGCACTCGGAGTGAAGTTTTGCGCGCTGGTGCTGAACCGGGCAGTCGCACTCTCCGCCACGGTCGAGGTCGGTGCGGCGGTGACGGTGAGAGTGCCGGGCGTGGTGGTCACGGCGTATTTGCCGAGCACTCCCGCCGGAGCGGCGAGGCTGGGGACGATGGGGTAAGTCCCTGGCGGGCTGGCAGCGTGGGCGCTGGTAGCGTAGGTGGCGGTGATCGGGTCCGTCCCCTCGATACCCGTGATGGTGCCGGTAAAGGCCGGGTTCGCCGCACCATAGGCCCGCGTGGCGTTGTTTGCCACCACCGTGAGCGGCACTGGAGCCAGCGTGGAGAAGGTGACGACCGGGCTGTAGCGGGTGCCGTTGCCGTTGATGGCATAGGCGCGCAAGCTGTAGCCCGTGCCGACGAGGAGAGCGGAGGCATTGGCGGTGAAGCCGCCCGTGGTGCCAGCCTTGCTGAGTTTCGTGACATTGGCTCCGCCGATCTGGGGATCACTGTTCAGGCTGGTGACGGAGAGCACGAAGCCACGCTCGGTGATGCTTGCCCCGCCATCACTGCTGACACTGCCATTGAGGATGGCGGTGAAGGCCGTGATGCTGCTGGCGTTGGGCGTGGTAACACTAGGCAGACCTGTGGTGGTGAAATTCTGGATGCTGCTGTAGCTCGTCCCGGCGGCGTTGATGGCGTAAAACTTCATGTCGTAATTCGTCATCAGGCTGAGGCCAGTGGCCGTGATCGTGTAGGTGCCTGTCGTACCCGTGGTCGAAAGCTTGGTCACTCCCGTGCCGCCGATGATTGGGTTGTTGTTCACGGCTTTCACCGAAAAGACCATGCCGCGCTCCGTGATCGGGCTGCCACCGTCTGAGGTCACATTGCCGGCAAAAATCGCGCTGGTGCCGCCAACACTGGAACCCGCAAAGACCACGGCGGGCGGGCTAAAGAAGCTGAAGAGCGTATTCGCCGGATTCGCGCCGACGGGCGTGGTGACAACCACGCTCCTGGCTCCCGCTGTGCCTGCCGGCGTGGTGCAGGTGATGGTGGTGGCGTTCACCACGATCACATTGGTGGCCGGGGCACCGCCGATGGTCACGCCCGTAGCCCCGGTGAAGCCCGTGCCCGTGATCGTCACGCTCGTGCCGCCAGCGATGGGGCCGCTGGCAGGGGAGATGCTGGTGACGGTGGGCGCGGAGGCTATGCCTGTGCCGCTCAGGGTGATGTCGAAGTTGCCTTCATCGCTGTCATTGCTCTGCACGCGCAGGGTGGTCTGGCGGAGACCCGTGGCGCTCGGGGTGAAGGTGACGGTGAATGTTGTACTGCCGGTGGCTGCGGGCAAGCTGCTGAGCATGCCGGTGGTGTTCACGCTGAAGTCAGAGGCATTGCCCCCGATCACGCTGACGCTGCTGATCGTGAGGGCCGCCGTGCCCGTGTTTTGGATGGTGAAGGTTTTCGCCACGCTCGTGGTGGCTACGTTTTGTGTGCCAAAGCCGACCATGCCACCCGTCAGCGCCACGGTGTGGAATCCACCTGCCGAGATGGCGGCCACCCCGGTCAAGCCGCTGGGCACGCTCGTTTGTTCGTCGCTGTCATCGCCCCAGGCGAAGATGCTGCCATCACTCTTGAGCACTACTGTGTGGTTAAAGCCTGCCGAGATGGCCGTCACTCCGCTCAAACCACTGGGCACGTCCGCTTGGCCGTCGCCGTTGTAGCCCCAGGCGACGATGCTGCCATCGCTCTTGAGCGCCACCGTGTGGGAAGCACCTGCCGCGATGGCCGTCACATCGGTCAAGCCAATGGGTACGCTCGTCTGGTTGTGGTCGTTCTTCCCCCAGGCGACGACGCTGCCATCGCTCTTGAGCGCCACCGTGTGGGAAGCACCTGCCGCGATGGCTATCACCCCGCTCAAGCCGATTGGCACGCTCGTCTGTCCATCGCTGTTGGCACCCCAGGTGACGACACTGCCATCCCCCTTGAGCGCCACCGAGTGGTATCTACCTGCCGCGATGGCGGTCACCCCGCTCAAGCCATCGGGCACATTCGTCTGGCCGTAGTTGATGTTGGCACCCCAGGCGACGACGCTACCATCGCTCTTGAGCGCCACGGTGTGGCCATAGCCTGCTGAGATGGCCGTCACTCCGCTTAAGCCAGCGGGCACATTCGTCTGGCCAGCTCCGTTGTCTCCCCAGGCGATGACGCTGCCGTCACTCTTGAGCGCCACCGTGTGGAAAACACCTGCTGAGATGGCCGTCACACCGGTCAAGCCAAGGGGCACGCTCGTCTGGTTATAGTCGTTCAGGCCCCAAGCGACGACACTTCTACCAGGGAGGGCATTGCCCATCGGCTGCTCAATGGCGATTTCGGGAGCGGGAGCAATGCCTGTGCCACTCAGGGCGATGTCGAAGCTGCCTTCATCGATATCATTGTTCAGCACGCGCAGGGTGGTCTGGCGGAGGCCAGTGGCGCTCGGGGTGAAGGTGACGGTAAAAGTCGTACTGCCTGTGGCTGCTGGCAGGCTGCTAAGCATGCCAGTGGTGTTCACGCTGAAGTCAGAGGCATTGCCCCCGATCACGCTGACGCTGCTGATCGTGAGAGCCCCAGTGCCGGTGTTTTGAATGGTGAAGGTCTTCGCCGCACTGGAGGTGCCTATGGTGAGTGGGCCAAAACTGACCATGCCACCCGCTAACGCCACCGTGTGATATCTACCTGCCGAGATAGCAGTCACCCCGCTCAAGCCACTGGGCACGCTGGTCTGGCCTTCGTAGTTTGTCCCCCAGGCGATGACGCTGCCATCGCTCTTGAGCGCCACCGTGTGGGAAGCACCTGCCGCGATGGCCGTCACCCCGGCCAAGCCACTGGGCACGCTCGTCAGGCCGTTGCGGCTGTCGCCCCAGGTGACGATGCTGCCATCGTTCTTGAGCGCCACCGTTTGGTAATCACCTGCCGCGATGGCCGCCACCCCGGTCAAGCCACTCCACCCCGGTCAAGCCACTGGGCACGCTCGTCTGGCCGAAGCCGTTGTCGCCCCAGACGACGACGCTGCCATCGCTTTTAAGCGCCACCGTATGGACGGCACCGGCCGAGATGGCTGTCACACCGCTCAACCCAATGGGCACATCCGTCTGGCCGGCTTCGTTGTAGCCCCAGGCGACGACGCTGCCATCATTCTTGAGCGCCACCGTGTGATAAGCACCTGCCGCAATGGCGGTCACCCCAGTCAAGCCAGCGGGCACATTCGTCTGGCCTTCGCCGTTGTCGCCCCAGGCGACCACGCTGCCATCGCTCTTGAGCACCACCGTGTGGTAACCACCTGCCGCGATGGCCGTCACCCCATTCAAGCCAAGGGGCACGCTCGTCTGGTTGTGGTTGATGTATTCGGTGGTGGCACCCCAGGCGACGACGCTGCTGGCGGCGAGGGGATTGCCCATCGGATGATCAATGGCGATCTCGGGAGCGGGAGCTGTTCCTGTGCCACTCAGGGTGATGTCGAAGGTGCCTTCATCGCTGTCATTGCTCTGCACGCGTAGCGTAGTCTGGCGGAGACCTGTGGCGCTCGGGGTGAAGGTGACGGCAAAAGTTGTACTGCCTGTGGCTGCGGGCAGGCTGCTGAGCATCCCGGTGGTATTTACGCTGAAGTCAGCGGCATTGCCCCCGGTCACGCTGACGCTGCTGATCGTGAGTGCCCCGGTGCCTGTGTTTTGGATGGTGAAGGTCTTTGCTGCACTCGAGGTGGCCACGTTTTGTGTTCCGAAGCTGACCTCCGCTCCCTTCAGCGCCACCGAGTGGAATCCACCTGCCGCAAGGGTCGTCACCCCGCCCAAACCAACAGGCACGCTCGTCTGGCCTTCGTTGTTGCTACCCCAGGCGACGACGCTGCCATCGCCCTTGAGCGCCAGCGTGTGGTAACCACCTGCCGCGATGGCCGTCACCCCGCTCAAGCCAATAGGCACGTTCGTCTGACCGTTCTCGTTGTAGCCCCAGGCGACCACGCTGCCATCGCTCTTGAGCGCCACCGTATGATAAGGCCCTGACGCGATGGCCGTCACCCCACTCAAGCCACTAGGCACATCCGTCTGGCCTTCGCCGTTGCCGCCCCAGGCGACCACGGTGCCATCGTTTTTGAGCGCCACCGTGTGACCACTACCTGCCGCGATGGCCGTGACTCCGCTCAAGCCAGCGGGCACATTCGTTTGGCCGGCGTAGTTACCGCCCCAGGCGACCACGCTGCCATCGCTCTTCAGCGCCACCGTGTGGTGAACCCCAGCCGAGATGGCCGTCACCCCGCTCAAGCCAACGGGCACGTTGGTCTGATGAAAGTTGTTTAGTCCCCAGGCAACCACGCTGCCATCGCTCTTGAGCGCCACCGTATGGGAATCACCTGCCGCAATGGCCGTCACCCCGGTCAAGCCAGCGGGCACATTCGTCTGGCCGCTGCCGTTGTCACCCCAGGCCATGACGCTGCCATCGCTCTTGAGCGCCACCGTGTGAGAAAAACCTGCCGCAATGGCTGTCACCCCACTTAAACCTCCGGGCACGGTCGTCTGGCCAGCGCTGTTCTCGCCCCAGGCGACGATGCTGCCGAAAAGGGGATTGCCCGTTGGCTGCTCAATGGCAATCTCGGGAGCTGTGAGGACGGTGCCCGTTCCGCTCAAAGTGATGTCGAAGGGTGAGTCGTCCGGGTCGTTGGAGGTGATGCGAAGAACGACAGACTTTAAGCCTTCGGAGGTGGGATTGAAGGTGACACCCAGCGTGGTGGTGGCGCTGGGTATGACGGGGCCGCTGGGGGCGGTGCTAATGGAGAAATCTGCGGAGTCGCCGCTGATGATGGAGGCGGAGAGGCTCGTGAGATCGGCAGTGCCTGTATTTCGCAGGGTGAAGGTGCGAACCACGCTCGGCGTGCCTGCGGCGATGACATCGCCGAAGTCCGTGTGATCTGCGCTACTGGGTGTGGTGTCACCTTTGACAATCGACAGGCCATTGCCCTCGACGACGAGGTTCGAGGCCAGACCCGTGCCTTGCACGGCAAAGGAGTAGCTGGGCTCATCCAAGTCGTTGCTACCGATGGTAACGGTGGCCGTGCGGAGACCGAAGGTGGTGGGCTCGAACTTGAGGAAGAAACCAAGCGCAGTGTAAGCGGCGATGCCAGCCGCGGGCTGAGCAGTGACGGTAAACTCAGAGGCATGAGTGCCGCTGACGGCGACCAAAGGCGTGCCCGTGAGCAGCAGGGGGCTGCCTCCCGTGTTGTGAATGTTGAAGAACACGAGCTTGGAGCCTGCGACATTCACATTGCCAAAATCGGTGTCGTCTTGCGTGCTAGGCGTGCTGTCACCACTGACGATGCTGGTGCTGTTTCCACGCACATCGATCTCCTGGGCAGGGTTCACGCTGATCGCGAAGCTCTGCTGCGCGGTGGTCAGGGCGGCGTTGCCATGGATGCTGCTGTCGTCCGTGAGGGTGACATTGATGATGGCCATGCCCGACACTGTGCCGGCCAGAGTGTAGGTCAGCGTGCCGGTGCTGCTGATGGAAGGCTGCACGCTGAAGAGCGCGCTGTTGCTGTTCCCAATGACGTTGAAGGTCAGGTCCTGCGTGGTCGTGCTGTCCCCATCGTCGATGCCTGATGCCCAGCCATTGAAGCTGTGCGCGGTGGTGATGCCGAAGTCGTGGCTTTGATCCGCTCCCACGGTGAAGCCCGGCATTTCGTTCACGTTGGTGATCGCCACCGTCAGCGCCTTGGTAAAAATACCGCCGCTGCTGTCATCTGCCTGCACGCGCACTGAGTAGCTGCTTTTCACTTCGAAGTTCGCCACCTGGCTGATTTTCAAGGTCGTGCCGTCGATGGTGAAACTGCCGTTATCTGTGTCTCCAGGACCGGTGATGAAGCTGAACGTGTGAGTCTGACCTACATTTGCATCTGTAGCCGCCAGCGTACCCACCGTGGCATTGGCGGCGTTGTTTTCCGCGAGGCTGGACGGCGTGAGCGTGATGTTCGTGGGGGGGCTGTTGTAGGTAAACAGCGAGTTTGCCGTATTCGTGCCGTCGGGGGTGGTCACTTCCACGCTGACGGTGCCCGCCATGCCCACCGGGGTCGTGGCGGTGATCTGCGTGGGTGCGTCCACCGTGAAGCTGGTCGCACTCGTGCCGCCAAACTTCACAGCCGTGGCTCCGGTGAAGCCCGTGCCAGTGATCGTCACACTCGTGCCGCCTACGGTGGGGCCGCTGGCTGGGGTGATTGAGGTGACAGTGGGCGGGGCGATATAAATGAAGAGCGTGTTCGCTGCATTCGTGCCGCCCGGTGTGGTGACCAGCACGCTGGCCGCGCCGGCCGTGCCAGCCGGAGTGGTGCAGATGATGGAGGTGCCGCTCACGACGTTGACCTGGGTCGCCGCCGCACCGCCGATGGTCACACCGGTGGCTCCGGTGAAGTTGGTGCCGCTGATCGTCACGCTTATGCCGCCTGCGGTGGGACCGCTCGTGGGTGAGATGCTGGTGACAGTGGGAGCCGGGGGCAGCAGGCCGCTGAAACTGGCCACGGTGTCCACCAAGCCAGAGCTGCCATTCCAGTAGCCGCTGGTCGTGCGGCCACGGGCGCGGATGTGACCGTTGGCTGGCAGGGTGAGGCCGGTAAGCTCCCAGCCGTCCGAGATGCGCGTGCCCGCGCCGAGCGCGCTGTAGCTCGTGCCGCCATCGGTGGACAGCTCGAAGGACACTGGCTCCACTTCCGGGGAGGCACCACCGCGCAGCCACTGCACACGGCTGATGTTGGGGATGGTCAGGCTCTGCGTGGCCGGGTCATTCACCAGCCGCGCGAAGAGATTGCGTGTCTGGCCGCCCATGGTGGTGAAGTCGCCACCGAGCAGAATATTGCCGTCCGCCTGCACCGCCACGCTACGGATGAGATTATTCGCATTGGGATTGAAGCCCGTATCCAGCGTGCCATTGGCCGCTACCCGGGCGATGCGGTTACGTTCAGTCCCGCCCACGTTGGTGAAAGCACCGCCGAGCAGAATCTTGCCATCCGCCTGCACCGCAACGCTATTGACGCTGCCACCGAGCGCATTGGGATTGAAGCCCGTATCGAGCATGCCATTTGCCGCCACCCGGGCGATGCGGTTACGTTC
>JAGKWZ010000425.1 GCA_021151605.1 Verrucomicrobiaceae bacterium | reverse complement strand
AATTTGCGTTCTCATGGAATTTGCTTGGTGGTGCCCGAACCCAAGGTCACAGTCGATCTCGAAAAGAGATTCCCTTGCACGAAGCGGCACACATCGGCAACAAATGCGGCTCCACGGGGTTCATCGTTGTCACGAATCACAATGCCACCCACACTCCTCAATGACATAGCCGCCTGGGTGGCGAGGCGCGATGAGGCGGCGGCGCGGAGGGTAATGGATGAGTTGCATCCGCGTGTCGCGGGGATCATCCGGCGGCATTGGGCGCGGGTGGAGGAGTGGGAGGATTTGGAGCAGGAGGTGTTCATGCGGGTGTTTGAGGCATTGCCAAAGTGGAGACCTGATGGCGCGCCGCTGGAGCATTGGGTGTCGCGGATCACGATGAATGTGTGCCGGAAGCGCTGGCGCACGATGTCGCGCAGGCCGGAGTGGCGGTGGTCGGATTTGAGTGAGGGCGAGCAGCAGGCGTTTCTGAATGCACAGCGCGATGATGAGCCGCTGGAGAGCATCGAGACGCGGGAGGCGCGGTCTTTGATGCAGAAGCTCCTCGATACGCTGAGCGCGGATGACCGTCTGATTTTGTCCCTG
Organism: Verrucomicrobiaceae bacterium; assembly: GCA_021151605.1. Classification (GTDB taxonomy): domain Bacteria; phylum Verrucomicrobiota; class Verrucomicrobiia; order Verrucomicrobiales; family Verrucomicrobiaceae; genus Prosthecobacter. The sequence goes on along the minus strand of JAGKWZ010000425.1, from coordinate 3,499 downwards.
CTGCATCTGGAGGAGAAGTCGCTGGAGGAAATCGCGCAGGTCATGGGCATCAGCCGCATCGTGGTGAAGGTGCGGGCGTTTCGAGCGCGGAAAAAGATGCACGCGGCGCTGCAAAAACTGGAGGGTGAAGAAAAATCTTCGCCCTGAAGTAACCGGTGCCTGTGAGCGGGATGTGAGTCTGTGAAACCGAACTCACACTCGCCATGAACGATCCTGACAAGCTCCTGCAACGCCTCGCTGCCGCCACGCGGCGTGAGGGCGATCCCTATGCTGATGAACTGCCACTCGGCCTCGCCACGCGAGTGCTGGCGAAGTTGCGCGAGGGCCGTGCGCCGACGCTTTGGGAGACGTTCGCGCTTGGGGCGCTGCCGGTGGCGGCGGTGATCACGATCGCCTGCGTCATGCTCGGTTCGCCCGAAGCGCAGCCGCAAGATGACGCGGATGTGATCGCCCAAGTCATGCTCGAAACCCAACTCCCTACCGCCCGCTGATCATGAATGCCAAACCCGTTCTCAAAGTCGTTTCCTGCCTCGTCGCCCTGTTCGTGATGGGCAGCATGTGCGGCTACGCCATGTCTGCCCGCGTGCATTCCAGTCGTCCCGCCTGGACTCGCAGCGAGGAATGGACGCGCCGCTGGTTGGAGCAGCGCATGGCGCAGGATTTCGCCCGGATCGACGCCACGCCTGAGCAGCAGGCGAAACTCAAGCCGAGCTACGACCGCCTGCTCTCCGACTTCAACGCCATCCAGCAAGAGTCCGCGCAAAAGGTCACGGATGCCTTCAAACGTCACGGCCTCGACATGTGGAAGCAGCTCACGCCCGAGCAGCGCGAAATCATCCGCCAGACCAATCAAGAACGCCTCAACCGCAAAGCCACCCAGCCATGAAACGCTCCCTCCTTACTCTCACGCTCCTCATCGCATCGCCTTTGTTCGCTCAAAACGCGGCGCAGTCAGATGGCTTCAAAAAGATTGACCGCAATGGCGATGGCAAGGTCACGCGGGACGAGATGCCGAAGCTCTTTGATCAGATCGACGCGGACAAAGATGGCATCGCGTCGGCTGCTGAGCTGACGACGTATTTTGCCAAAGCTAGGCCGAAGGGTGGCGGCAGCACACCTGCACCTGCTCCTGCACCGGGTTCGGCGAATCCGAACGAACCGGCGGCTCGCGGCGCTTTGCCGGAAGGTGTCGAGAAACGCTCCATCACCATCTGGAGCGATGGCACGCGCATGGCGGGCGATCTTTACCTGCCGAAGAACCGCAAGGAGGGTGAGAAGCTGCCTGCCATCGTTTTCTGCGCGGGCACAGGCGGCACGAAAGGCGGAACGGGTGGGCGCTTGGGGCCGATCTTTGCGGAGAAGGGATATGTCGCGCTGGCTTTTGACTATCGCGGCTGGGGCGAAAGCGAGAGCCAGCTCATGGCTGTGGAGCCGCAGCCGAAGCCGGACGAGAAAGGCGAGCTGTCGATCAAAGTGAAAGCTCTGCGCTGGCAGATGAACTACACCGACCAGACGGAGGACATCCGCGCGGCGATCAGCTTCCTCGCGGGCGAGCTTTCGGTGGACCCGCAGCGTATCGGCATCATGGGCAGCAGCTACGGCGGCGGTCTCGTGACCTACATGGCGGGCAGTGATCCTCGCGTGAAATGCGTCGTCGCCCAAGTGCCCGGACTCGGTGGAGCCAATCGCGACCGTGCGCTAGCTGCCGCCTTTAAACTGCACACGCAGCAGGCACGCGGCGAGACCGAGCCGGTGCCGCTCGAAACGGGCAAAATGACCGGCAAGATGGAGAAATACTCGAACATGCGGACGAACGCGGCCAAGAGCATCGGCTTCAGCGCCCTCGAAGCCGCAGCTAAGATCGCCGTGCCTGCGCTTTTCGTCGTCGCGGAGAACGAGGAACTGAGCAACAACGAAGTCGTCGCCGAAGCCCAGCGCCAGATCGCGGCACGCGGCGTGCCGTCGAAGTATCACGTCGTCAAAGGCATCACCCACTACGGCATTTATCGCGAGGGTTTCCAGGAAGCGACCACGCTGGAGATCGCGTGGTTTGAAGAGCATTTGAAGGGTGCGGCGGTGAAACCTGCCAGCACTGCTCCTGAGACAACACCAGCGCCGAAAACCGCGCCATCGGCCAAAGCAGCTCCGAGTCTCGAAGAAGGTTTCAAGACGATGGATGCGGACAAAAGCAGCAAATTGAGCCGCGAGGAGTTTGCCGTGCTCAAAGACAACACGCCCTACTTTCGCGAGCATCCCGATCACTTGGAGCCTGCGTTCAAAAAGCTCGATGCGGATGCAGACGGCGCTTTGACGCTGGAGGAGTATCGAAACATCGCCAAGCCTCGCCAAAGCAAAGGCGGTCAGGGCAAGGCAAAGCGGCCACCGGCGGAAACGGAAGCTCCAAAGCCATCGGCCAAGGCCCCAGCCGACCAAAGCACTCGCTTTCCCGATGCCGATCTGGCCTTCTTTGAGAAGAACATCCGCCCGGTGCTCATCAAGAGCTGCTACGAGTGCCACAGCGCGGAAGCGGACAAGTTGAAGGCGGGCTTTGCGCTCGATTCGCGGGATGCCTTGCTCAAAGGCGGCGACAGCGGTGTGGCGGTGCTGCTCGGGAAGCCGGAGGCGAGTTTGCTTATCAGTTCGCTAACTCACGCGAATGAGGATTTGAAAATGCCGCCGGAGAAGCATGGCGGGAAGTTGTCGGACTCGGTGATCGCGGACTTCACCGAATGGGTGAAGCGCGGCGTGCCGATGCCTGCCGCGAGTGCCGTGACGACGAATGAGAAGATGGAGGCGCGGCTGGCGCATTGGTCGTTTCAGCCAGTGAAGGATGCGCCTGCGCCAGCGGTGAAGAACACAGCTTGGCCGCGCTCGGAGGTAGATCGGTTTGTGTTGGCGGAGATTGAGAAAAAGGGCCTCGCGCCAGTCGGTGATGCGGAGCCTGCGGCGTTGCTTCGTCGCGTGCATCTCGATTTGACCGGACTGCCTCCGACAGCGGAGCAGGTCACCGCTTTTCTCGCCGCACCGAGCGAGTCTCGCATTGAGGGCGTAATTGATGAACTCATGAAGTCGCCTCAGTTTGGCGAGCGCTGGGGGCGTCACTGGCTGGATGTGGCGCGGTATGCGGAGAGCAGCGGCAAGGAGACGGACTTCGCCTATCCACAGGCGTGGCGGTATCGCGATTATGTGATCAAGGCCTTCAATCAAGACATGCCGTTTGATCAGTTCATCCGCGAGCAGATCGCGGTCGAGGTGAAGGGCATCACCATTGCCGTCGACGGCGCGGCGAAGACCGCCCGCCTTGCCGCCGAGGAAGCCCGTCTGGCCGACGACCTCGCCAGCGCCGAACGCCGCCGCTTCGATCTCGGCGCCAGCGACTTCTTCCTGCTCAACATGCGCGAGGAAGCCGCCACCGACGCCCGCGTCCGCCTCCTCGACGCCCAGGCCCGCGCCGCCCTCGCCGGCGTGGACCTCGCCGGTGCCAGCGCCGACCGCGCCG
>JAGKWZ010000424.1 GCA_021151605.1 Verrucomicrobiaceae bacterium | reverse complement strand
TCTTTATCCAGTATGGTCTCCGCGCCCGTGATCCGCAGAATCTGCCCTACCAGAGTTGGATCAAAGCGGATCAGCGCTCCCGCTGGAGCATCAGAGACCGTCTGCCGCAGCGAGCCTGGCCCCGAATCCGCCATTGTCGTCACCGTCCGCATTACCTGAGAGAGCGCCACCGCATACAGGTGGAAGGTGCGGTTGGTGGCATTGTTCATCACCACATCGATCACCTGATCACCACTGCCGGCGACGAATTCATAGCTCGCCCGCAATCCGTTGTTCTCGCCATACATCGCCTGATCTGCTGGCAGCTCATCACCACCAGAGACAAATTTGATCAGCCGCTCGCCCGGAGCATCATCCCAGCCCACACTGAGCAGGGAAACCACGTAGCGCCGCCCCGGCACCATCGAGGCCGCTTTCACCGTGACCCTCGTGGGGAAGCCACCATAGAAAAAACTGCCGCCGAGCACTGCGCTGCCGCTGCCACCCAGGTTGGTCAGATTGTTGGTGTCAAAAGGGAGGGCGAACTGAGCCCCCGTCAGCTCGAACTGGCCCAGCACATTCAATGGCGGTGGCCCAGCCAGACCGGGGATGTCCACACCATTCACCGATGCCGAAGTGCTCGAGCCGAAATGATACGCCCACTGCGTCTCCCCATTCACGATCCCCACGCTCGCATCCCCCGTCCATGGCTGGACTGTCCAGGTGCCGGCTTTGACTGAGGTGATGTAGCCAAGCAAGCAGAGTAAAAGGAGGACGATCGTTTTCTTCATACAAGCAATGGGAACAGTTTTTCCCAAACCAAGCGCGCAGGAAGCCCGCCATGAGAGGAAGTGATCTCAGATAAGACCACACCCCGCCCCAGCGAGGCAAGCGCAAAGGCCGAAACTTCAGGAAACCTTGCGCCGCGCCCCTGAAAACACCTATTTCCAGAGCCGGGGAAGGTGCGGGGAATTCAAGTTGAACATCCTGTTTCGGAAACCCATACTCGCGCGCCCTTTACCAGACGAAGCATCCCCATCAAACCTCATGTCTCTGATCTCCACCGCCCGTCTCCTCGTTCTCACCGCTCTCTCAGCCGCGCTGATGTCCTGCCAGAATGGACTCAACAATTCAGCAGGTTCAGGTAGCGATCCATATGTCTCGAACTACCCGGCGGATGGCGGCTACAACCCCTACCCTGACCAGCCGGGCCGAGTCGCCGGTAGTGCGCCAACCTATGAGCAGCCAGTCGCTCCGGTGGAAGCTGACCCGTATGCCTTTAATGCGCCATCCAGCACGCCGACGCGCAGCACGAGCGGCAGCAGCTCAAGCAGCACACCGAAGAAGACCGTCGCCAGCAGCAGCAAGCCGAAGTCCAGCTCCTCGAAATCCAAGAGCACGGCAAAGAAGAAATCCACCACGCCTAGCAGCCACACTGTCGTGAAAGGTGACACGCTCTACGGTCTGGCTTTGAAAAACAAAACCACCGTCGCCAAGATCAAGGCCGCCAACGGCCTGAAGTCTGACCTCATCCGCCCCGGCCAGAAGCTGAAAATGCGCTAAGCATGTCCGCCGCATCGTCGCCGCCAACCAGCCTCGCTGAGCTGGAAGATCGCCTCAGCGAGCCAACACAGGCGGTGATCGACATGATGCACCGCGTGACGGGCGACATCGTCGTCCTCGGCGTCGCGGGAAAGATGGGCCCGTCCCTGATCCGCATGGCCAAGCGCGCCAGCGATGAAGCCGGAACCAACCGGCGCATCATCGGCGTCTCACGCTTTCGCGATGCCGCCGCGCGCAATGAACTCGAGCGGCAAGGCATCGAGACCATCACCGCCGATCTTTTGGACGAGCGAGCCCTCGCAGCGCTGCCAGACGTGCCCAATGTCATCTACATGGCGGGAATGAAATTTGGCAGCACCGGCCAAGAGCCCATGACCTGGGCCATGAATACCCTCCTGCCCGGCCTTGTCTGCCAGCGATACCGCAGCAGCCGCATCGCCGCCTTTTCCACCGGCAATATCTACGGCCTCGTGCCCACCAGCGGCCCTGGCAGTCGTGAAACAGACACGCCAAACCCCGCTGGCGAATACGCCCAAAGCTGTCTCGGCCGCGAGCGCATCTTCGAATACTACGCCCAGGTTTTCAGCACGCCCGTCTCCCTCATTCGCCTAAACTACGCCTGCGATCTCCGCTACGGCGTGCTCGTGGACATCGCTCAGAAAGTCTGGAGCGGCCAGCCCGTGGACGTGACCATGGGCCACTTCAATACAATCTGGCAGGGCGATGCAAATGCGCTTTCCCTCCTCTTCCTCGAGCACACCTCCGCTCCCGCATGGAAGATCAATCTCACGGGTGGTCAGACTCTCCGAGTCCGCGAAGTCGCCGAGCAGTTTGGCAGAGCCTTTGGCAAACCCGTCCAGATCACCGGCGGTGAAGCTCCCGATGCACTCCTCAGCGACTCAACACTCTGCTCCAACGCCATCGGCAGCCCCGTCGTCACCGAAGCTCAGCTTATCGACTGGGTCGCCGCCTGGGTCAGCCAAGGCGGAGCCACCCTTGGCAAGCCCACCCACTTCGAGAGCCGCGATGGGAAGTTTTAAAACCCTGCCGCTTGTGCCCTCCCCTGCCCTGCGGCAGTCTCGCCGCCTCGCATGAAGGACACCCTCGAAGACCTCGAGCAATACATCATCGATGTGATCATCCACAATCGACGTGGACTGCGCGCGTCGATGCTGCGCGCCGTGTTCTGGTTTCTCTCCGGCATTTACAAAGGCGCGGTCAAACTCCGCCTCTTCCTCTACCGCGAGCGCTACATCCACGACCACCACCTCGGCGTGCCCGTGATCAGCGTCGGGAATATCACCGTCGGCGGCACGGGGAAGACACCTGTCGTCGAGTTGCTCGCGAAGTCACTGCTCGCACGAGGGCGTCGGGTCGCCATCCTCAGCCGTGGTTACAAAAGCAAACGCCAGCGCAAAGCCCCGCTGAGCTGGCGCATCGCCGCCAAGTTCGGCCTCGCCCGCAAGCCCAAAGGCCTGCCGCCACGCATCGTCAGCGATGGTGAAAAGGTCCTGCTCGACTCCCACAACGCCGGTGACGAGCCCTTCATGCTCGCCCACAACTGCCCCGGCGTGCCCGTCGTCGTGGATCGTGATCGCGTGAAGGCCGGTGCCCATGCCATCCGCAAATTCGGGGCTGATGTGCTCATCCTCGATGACGGCCTGCAATACCTCCGCCTGAAGCATCGCCACGACATCGTGCTCGTGGACAAGACCGCCCCCTTTGGCACCGGCTACATGCTCCCACGCGGCACTCTCCGCGAGCCTCCCAAAAGCCTCCGCCGCGCCAGCTACATCTTTTTGACCAAGTCAGATGGCGACAGCGCCGAAGTCATCCGCCAGATCGAACGCTACAACCCCGTGGCCGACATCATCGAGTGCCGCCACCGCCCCGTTCACTTTGAAAACATCCACACCGGCGAGCGACTCCCGCTCGACTCCTTCAAAGGCAAATACGTCGGCGCACTGTCCGGCATCGCCGTGCCTGAGAGCTTCGAAAACGGCTGCCGTAAACTCGGCGCAAAGGTGCAGTGGACCGCGCGCTTCACCGATCACCATCGCTTCCAGGAAAAGGAGATCACTCAGTTCATCGACCGCTGTATCAAAGCCGATGCCGATGCGATTTTGACGACCGAGAAAGACTTCGTTCGCTTCCCCAAACTCCCGCCTGGAGAGATCCCCATCTACTTCCTCCGCGTCGAAATCGAGATCACGCGCGGCAAAGAAACCTTCGAGCGCCTCGTCGATCTCATCGCCCAGCCGCGTCATGTCACACAGGGGCTCGTGAGTTCAGAGCTGGTAGAGACATCGGAATGAGCCGACTCGTCATCAACCAGGAGACCTATCAGGCGGTGCTCCAGGAGATCGTGCCCGCCGCGAAGAAGCTGCTCTGGCTCGTCACCGCCGATCTCAAAGATCTGCACGTCAGCAGCGGCAAAAAGTTCGTTCCCTTCCTCCAGGTGCTCGCAGGCAAAATCAGCGAAGGTGTCGAAGTCCGACTCATCCACGCCAAAGAGCCCGGCCCGCGTTTCCGCGCCGACTTCGAC
>JAGKWZ010000084.1 GCA_021151605.1 Verrucomicrobiaceae bacterium | reverse complement strand
CATTTCGCCTTCGGCATCCCCCAGGGTTTCCAAGGCGATCCCGGCCCGCAGGGTCAACCCGGCCCGCCCGGTGAAGTGACCACGGCAGCCCTGAATGCTGGGCTGGCAGCGGTGACCGACAACAGCAGCGCGAACAGCAACTCCGTAAGCACACTCGACACCCCCTTTGCTGATCCCGATGCAGAGGCGCTGCGCGTGGCGTTTAATGGACTGGTGACGGCGCTGAGGAGGTAGTTGAGCCCGCTTCGCGGGAGACTGCTTCGCAGGAGACTGGGAGACGGGGAGACGTGCTTCGCACGGAGAGCGGCTGCGCCGCGAGGGGTGGGGCGCTTGGTCCTCCAAGCGCAACCGGAGGCTACGTGGGCTTCGTTTTCATTTTGGAAATTGCGCAGGTCTAGAGGCCTGACGCGGCGGCTGAGGGATCAGCCGCCCTACCCAATCCACGGCGTGCTCACGCCCGCCATCATCCATCTCTCAAAATCTCCGCAAAGCGCGTCTCGCGGTAGTGATGTGGGCACTCCTGCCCGCAGTTCGGTGCCACCTTTGCGGGCAAGAGTGCCCGCATCACTTTCAATGCCGAACCCTCGGAGCCCGCCAGCAACCATCATTCGAAGAACGCGCATGGATTTGTGGCACGTCTCGGCAGAGACGCTGGAAAGGGACGGATGCTTCCAGCGTCCCTGCCGGGACGCCCACCTCGGTTCGTGTGGTTTAATGATCGCCATCCGGTGGTTCTCGCTCGCCAAGCCTCGCTTCACCACCTGCTACCCTCCCGGATGCCTCCGGCACCCATCAGCAATCGCCCTACCCAATCCACGGAGCGCCAAGACCCGCTATCCATCATCCATCATCCATCATCCATCATCCATCATCCATCATCCATCTCCCATTCTCTTGTCTCAAGGTCCCCCTGATTTGGGTGGTGGGGCGCTTGGTCCTCCAAGCGCCGTCGGAGGCCGGGTGGGCTTCGATCTCATCTTGGAATCTTCGCAAGTTTTGAGGCCCGATGCGGCGGCTGAGGGACCAGCCGCCCTACCACTATCCGCTCTCACAGTCTCCTCTTCTCAAAGTCTCCGCGCAAAGCGCGTCTCGCGGCGCAGCCGCTCCGAGCCCTGATGGGTCATGGCTCGTTTTTTATGGAGTGGATACCTCAATGATAACGAACATGCCTTCTGCTCCGCTTGGCGGTAGCGGCTCATCGTGGGCGATGCGTTCCCATTCGGCATCGATAATGGTGACGATGGGGACAGAGGTGAGCGGATTCCAAGTGGTCAAGTTGAGGGATTTCCGTGGGCTGTAGGTGATGGGCGCTCCACGTCTGCGGACGTATTCGTAGTGGAAGACAGAGCTGGAGGGGCTGCTGGAGGTGGAAATAGAGGGAAGACCGGAAGTGCCTACTCCGGGCTGGATGGAGGCAGGAGAATTGACGCTGGGACTGATGTTGAAGGCGTAGCGCATGAGGTTACCAATGCCATCGTTTGGCAGGCTCGTGCTGGGATTGGCGGCTGGGCCCGTTAATCCGTAGCTGGCTGCCCAGTCCGCATAGCTCTGGGAAGCGCCCTCCAAGGACAGGTGGAATAGCGCGGTTGCTAGCACGCTTGTGGAATTGGACGCGGAGATGGTGATGGTGCCAGCATCTTGCAGGGCTGCGTTTGGCTTGGACCAACTCCAAGTGCCCGCGGATGCATTGAGAGTTACCGTGCCGATGCTGGCGCTAAGCACCAACCCTGGCACATCAAGTGCATGATCCACCAGTCCGCTGCACAAGGCTGTGTTACCTGCCAATACTCTCACCGTGGGGATGGCGTTCGTTGTGCGCCATAGCTCGCTGCCGTGGACGCCATCGTCTGCTTGGAAATACAGCACGCTTTGGTGGACCGTTAGACTGTCCGCGTTACTTCCCGTCGTAGAGCTGACACGACAGCCCTCCACCAAGCGCGGTGCCCCCAGAGAATCAAGCGTCCAGAGTTCTAGCCCCTCGTCCGTTGTGCTCATGGTGAAGAAAATTCTGCGGCCCAGGGCAACCATCTGGAACATGGTGGAATAGTCTGTCCCGGGCGATGCATTGGCCACCATGGCGGGTGATCCATCGGCTAGAATACGCCAAAGTTCTTGTCCGTGCGCGGCATCGGTAGCATTGAAAAAAAGCTGGCCATTCACGACGGTGAGCCGGTTGGGATAGGATGTCCCGAGTCTTTCCACGCCTGTGGCGGTGGTTCGCCAGAGTTCCTGGCCATGGGTGCCATCGTCTGCTGCGAAATAGAGCGTGCCGTTCACATCCGTGAGGTTTTCCGGCTGTAAAATATTTGCCACTAAGCCAATGGGTGAGAGAGCGGAGGGGACCTTCCACAGGCCATTCCCCAATGCGAGCGTGGAGCCGGTGAAATACAGCGTGGAGCCAGAGAGTGTGAAATTGGCAGGATACGGAAACACCGGTGACCCAATTGGCCCGGGCGTAACCGTGGTCGTAAAGAGTAACTCTGCAGGAGTCACAGAACCAGAGGTGGTGAGCACCCGCCATAGTTTGCGTTCACTCGAAAAGAAGCCTGCTGTGGTATCAAAATAGAGAGTGTCTCCGACCACTTTCATTTGCCCGACTATTGCAGAATCATCCGCTGTAGCGAGACCGCCATTGGGCACTGCATCATCATCGACCAACACTGCCTGAAATGCGTCATTTAGATACCACAGCTCCGTGCCGGCAGCTGTTCTGGCGGCACTGAAAAAGAGCCGATTCCCCACGCGCGTAAGGTGCTCGGGGAAAGATCCATCTGCCCCCGACTCCACTTCTGAGAGCACTGGAACACCTGCCGGTGATAGGTGCCAAATTTCACGACCGGTAGCCGCTGTTTCTGCCGTGAAATACAGCACGCCATTGATCACGGTCAGCTCGCTGGGATAAGAACCAGTGGCACCTGCATGGAGATCCGCCACTAAAGCGGGGCCTGTGGTCTCCAGCTTCCATAGCTCAGTGCCATGCACAGCATCGTCCGCTGTGAAATAGAGTTTGCCGCCCACCTCAGTGAGGTTGGCATAGCCTGCACTACCGGTGCTAGCACCATTCACATCCGCGACGATCTCGCTGCCGCCAGCAGTCACACGCCGCAGCAGCGATCCCTGCACGGCATCGGTTGCTACCAAATACAGCTCGCCACCAGAGGTTGTGAAATTAAGCGGATAAGAACTCCCGCTGACATGAATGTCCGTGATGGCATCCGGAGCCCCGTCCACCGACAGGATCGGCAAGGTCAGCGGGGTGGTAAAGCTGAGAAGATCTCCCGTGGATGAACCGAGGGCACTACTCCCGAGGACGCGGAAGTAATAAGTGGCGCCCTGCTGTAGGCCCGCCACCACGGCTGAGGGAAAACTGTCCGCGCTGCCATTGACCGTGCCCGGCACCGTCACGCTGGTAAAAGGCCCCGAGGGATTGTCCGCGTATTCAAACTGCACGGTGGTGGGATTGAGGCCCGCATTGAGCCTGCCATTGAGCACGGCAGTGTGAGGTGTGAGACTGGTCGCAGCCAGCGTGGCGGCTGTTGGAGCCGTCGGCGTGAACTGGAAAACAAAGGCGGCCCCGGCATCTCCCAGAGCTTGGTTTGGAATGCTGTTGATGCCGGTAGAGCCACTATCTTCTAAGGGAGCTCCCACACCAACGCTATCGCCTGAAACGGCCACGCTTGTTCCGAATTGATCTCCAGGTGCTGACGGAACAGCGCTAATCGCCGTCGAATGGCTGGCCTTCAGGAAAGCCTGCTGCGCCCAGGCACCCGTATGGCGAGTGAAGACATAAGCTGCCCCTGCGCGTCCGACTGAGTTGTCCGCCTGATTGCTCGCAAACCCATTGGGCTGGCTCGATTCGAACGGTGCGCCAACGACGATTGCGTCTGCAGAGATACTGACCGACCTTCCAAAGGAGTCACCCTCCTCTGCGTTACTAGCCTTGAGATACGCCTGCTGGCTCCAAGTCGTGCCGCTGCGTAGGAAGACGTAAGCTGCGCCAGAGGCCGCGGCTTCACCATTTGCTCCAACCACCAGTGTATTGCTCGAGATGGCGACGCTATGGCCAAAGTAGTCTCCCCTTTCTGTATTGCTGCCCTTGAGATACGCCTCCTGTGTCCAAGCGGTGCCATCACGGACGAAGACATAGGCGGCTCCAGCAGTTTCGGCAGACCTGTCAGCCTGATTTCCATTGACCCCTGTGGCATTGCTGAACTCCCTCTCTGCTCCCACCGCAATGGTATTGCCTTCGATAGCGACGGAGTATCCGAAGCTGTTTGTCAGAAATGTATTGCTAGCCTTCAGATAGGCCTGCTGGCTCCATGCGGTCCCACTGCGTGTAAAGACATACGCCGCCCCGGCTCCGAAATAAGAGTTATCCGTCTCATCTCCATTGATCCCTGTGGAGTTACTACGTTCGCCAAAGGCTCCCACCACGATGCTATCGCCCGAGATGGCAACAGATGCGCCAAAGTGATCTTCTCTTTCCGTATTACTGGCCTTGAGATAGGCCTGCTGGCTCCAAACATTACCGCTGCGGACAAAGACGTAGGCCGCTCCTGATCTAAACAGCGAGGTGTCCGCCTGATTTCCATTAACCCCGGTTGCGTTGCTTCTCTCACCCGCGGCTCCCACGACAATGGTGTCCCCGGAAATCGCCACGGCACAGCCGAAATAGTCGTTAATCTGCGCGTTGCTAGCCTGGAGGATAGCTTGCTGAGTCCATACTCCCCCAGTCCTGACGAAAACCAAGACAGACCCCAAAATATTTGCTGGAGCCACGGACCCGACCCCCAAAAAGAAACCTATCACTTCCTGTTGTCCCGGAACCCCCACCACCATCGTATCCCCCGAAATCGCCACTGACATGCCGAGATCGTTGATAAAGCCTGACGTACTCCCCTTCACATACGCCTGCTGGGTCACTCCTGCCTGTGCCAGCGGAAGAGCGTGAAACAATAGAAGCCAGGCCGCAGCCAGCCGGGAGAGCAAACGGTGAGAACGAAAGCACGAGGGAGCGAATGGGCTGGAATGTTTCACAATTGGAATGGGATCACGGCGTCAGTGGGCGTTTGGCTCTCACTGTGAGTAAGGTCGTGTCTGCGGTTCGTCCAGCGATTCAGTCGCCATAGTCGATCCTGTGAAGCCACAGAACCAGCCAAAGCTTGAGGCCGCCGAGGTCCTGAGGTCGGGCGATGTGTTCACGCGATCGAATTGTGCAGCCTGTCAGGGAACTGCGTTCCATCTCGAAGGCGATGAATGGCAGCGGCGTGTCGGGTTCGGCACTGTCACCTGTTCATTTTTGGCGGAGGAAGATCTGATTGCCAAATTTAAGGCCGCCGACGCCCTGGCTGGGGAGCCCGTCGGCTCCGCGTATGGGCACCATTTCAAAGTTGGGCCTCTGACTGAGGTAGGGGTTGCGTTCGTCTGTCTTGAGCACGCCCTCTTTCTCCAAGGTCAGGCCCCAGGTCTTGCCAACTCCATTGGTCCACTCGAGCTTGCCATCCACCAGCTTGACCTCGCCGCTTCCCCATCCGTTTTGGGGTTGGGCTTCGGAGTAGCGTCCCACCAAGTCTTCGGCTTGGATTTTGGTTAGCAATTCTGGGAACCAACTGCGGCGGATGAAGTAACCGGCGAGCGAAGGTTTGGCCTGGCTTTGGAGCCGCTTGAACATGGATTCCGAGTAATAATCGGGCTCGAAGCGACCCACAAAATCAGCGGGCCAGGTTTCACGCTCGAACCATTGGTGGGACTTCACCTCCAGTTGCAGGTGCAGGTTGTGGCTGAAGTGATCATGGAAGAACTCATGCTGCAGCCAGTAGGGAATGTAGATTTGGTGAGCCAGCGGATGCACAGGGCCACGGCCATCGGTGATGAGGCGGCGGGTCAGCGAGTGATCCTCACACATGACCATGGTATTGTCCGTCCCCGGCATGCCGGAGATGCCGCCGGGGATGGTGCCTCCAGGGCCATAGGAGTGGAGGTAATACTTGCCGCCACGAGCTGGCTCGACCTCGGGATAGATGAGCCAATACCAGTCCGCCAGCTTTGCGATATCTTCCGGGAGGGCGGCCTTGAGCTTGTTGTTATTCTCGTCACGTCCGCCGGGACCGCCGGGCGCGCACACCTTGAACTCCAGATCTGCCAAATGCACGACGTGGAGGCGCAAGCTGATCTTCCCCTCCGTCACCGCGAGGTAATACTCGCGCGTCAGCCACACGAGGTCATGCATCAAGCGATTGTCGTTCGCGAGCAGAAGGGGATCAATCTTTGCCGAGACGGGTGTTCCCTTCCCTTCTTTGGCCTCGGTGTCATTGGCCGGCATGAACCCGCTCGATGTGCCGACCAGCAGAGCGACGATGTTCCAATCCATCGCCTGCACGGGCTTGGCCAGGGTCTTCGCCTTGATCCGCCACGCCACCGCATCGCTGAGCAAAATGAGGGCGGGATAGACGCAGGGAAAGCCGAGCTTGAAACCGACATTCTCGGATTGCAGTCCCCAGGCACCCGAGTCGCGTGGGTTCTTTTTCCAAAAGGAGGTGAGCTCCTTTTCGCACTCCTCGAACAAGCCCTCGCGATACAAGGCCCGCGCCACGGCAAAGGTCTCTGCGGCATCCACCGTGAGAGGCTTGGGATTGCTGAGTTCCTTGATGAGGCTTTTGGCTTCTTTCCTGGCCATGGCCTTCACCGCCGCTGCCGGAGCTGGCTGCGCTGGCGGAGACCATTGAGAGGCGGCGGGGGCATCGCTTGCGCTTTGGGTGCCGCCAGGTGTCATGCTTTTGGCAATCGCCTGATCCTCCGCACTCAAGCGCGCCAAGGGGAGGTTATGGACCTTACCGTCCTTGGTTTGCAGCGTGACGGTCTCGTTCGCAAAACCTCGGAACATTGCTTCCACCTTGCGCCCCTGACTATCCGTCCATGTGCGGTAAACATCTGCGGTGGGGAGATCTGCACACAGGGCGAGTCCTGTGAAGCACCAGAGGAGTAATAATGCGGCGTATGTCTTCATGGTAAATATCCAGTCGGGATCGATGCAAAAAGAGCATCGAGTTTGGATGAACGGACAGGAATTGTCAGCCGCAATAATTTTGACCAAGAAGAGAAAATAGAGCCCGCGGGTGCAGACATTCCACCATCCCCTGGATCGCCTGGGGACATTATTTGCCAGGTAAAATTCCTCAGGCGGAAAATGCCGCTCTCAATGCATCCAGTTCACCTCGCGCAACACTTCAGCGAAGCGCTTGCACATGCGGTGAAGTGTCACGCGCAATGCCTCGGGCGTTTGCCGGAGCTGTCGTGCGGCCTCCTGGCGGCAGCCAGACCACGCCGCCTCAGAAAGCCGTAAATCGGCCGCCAGTAGAGTGAGCAAAGTTCCCCCAGCGCTGCACGCTTACGGCTCGGGGCCGCCGCACTTCGGGCACCCGCGACGAGGCTTCAGCGCGTGGCAGAGAGGAGGGCGAACTCGGAGTCATCTGCTGCGCTTACCTGAATGACAGGATTGTCATTCAACTTCGAAGGAACTTAGGGTCAAAATTCCGCCTTGCGCGGCATTACTTTTTCTTCGCTGGCTTCTTCGTGTTGTTGTTCGCGGGAATCGGGCTTTCAAAGCCGGCATACATTTCTGGTTTGATGCCGCGAGCATACGCGCCACCGCCAAAGGTGTTCGGCTTGGCAGCACCGACGAAGGTGATGTTGAGGTCCGGCTTGATCGCGTCTTCCAATTCAAGTGTCCAGAAGATGCCGTTCACGAGCAGGCGGCGGTAACCTTCGTTCGTGATGTCTTCCGATGTGCCATAAAGCGATGTGAAGACGCGTCCTTCTTTGCCGGAGGCCGATTTGTAGCTGCGGGTCCATTCGCTGGGCATCGGAGGCTTGGTGGCATCGGCAGGGGAATCGGGCGTCATGCCGTTCAGCGGCTGCGCCATCGTCAAAATCTCACCATCGGTCGGTTTACCGACGTAACCTCCTGCCTGCACCCAAATGTCCTTCACGCCGCGCAGGATCGGATGCGCCGCCTTCTCCGGCACGATGGCGATACGCGTGCTCTGTGAGTGATTTTTGCCGTAATGGCCCACCCACGTCTGTCCGAGCACCTGATGACCGAACCCAAGTACGTAATCGGTCCCTTTGTAATCATACGAGTATTTCGCGAATGGAGCATCCTTTGGCATCTTGAAGCCATGCGTCGCCGTGCGCAGGCCGACGACGGGGCCACCGCGATTCAGATAATCATCGAAGTGCTTCATCTGCTCCGCTGGGAAGTTCTGGAAGCGCAGAAACACCACCGCGAGATCCGCGGTGTCCAGCGCCTCGATGCCCGGCATGTTTGATTTATCCCCCCCGACGATCTCGCCCGACTCAGGATCAATGCCAAACAGCACCGTACACTTGAAGCCCTGATGCTTGGCCAAGATGCGAGCCAACTGCGGCAGCGACTCCTCGGAGCGATACTCATGGTCATCCGCCATGAAGACGATGTGCTTGCCTTTGCCAGGACCGTCGGTGCCTTCATAGACGAGGGGCGCAGCTGTCGCGAAGGTGGCGAGCGAGAGTAGAGTGAGGAGGATGTGTTTCATTGAATTGGGTGTTGGAAATCGATGATTGGTGTTTTTGAAAAATCTGAAGAGCACTTTAGGCGAGGACGGCTTTCACGACCTTGGCGGGATCGACGCCAGTCAGCTTAAAGTCGAGACCTTGCGCTCGGAAAGTGAAGCGCTCGTGATCGATGCCAAGCAGGTGCATGATGGTGGCGTGGAAGTCGCGCACGTGAACGGGGTCTTTGACGATGTTGTAGCTGAAATCGTCGGTTTCACCGTAAATGGTGCCACCTTTGACGCCACCGCCGGCCATCCACATGGTGAAGCATCGCGGATGGTGATCGCGGCCGTAGTTCTCTTTCGAGAGTCCGCCTTGAGAGTAAATCGTGCGGCCAAACTCACCGCCCCAGATAATGAGCGTGTCTTCAAAGAGGCCGCGCTGCTTGAGGTCCTCGATCAAACCGTGAGTGGCTTGGTCGATGTCGAGGCATTGCGTCGGTAACTTGCCGCCGACATTGCCGTGCTGATCCCAGCCGTTGAGATAAATCTGCACGAAGCGCACACCGCGCTCGGTGAGTCGGCGGGCCATGAGCGCGCTGTTGGCAAAGCTGCCGGGCTTGCGTGCGGTCTCACCGTAGAGCTTGAAGGTGTGATCAGGTTCCTTGCTGATATCGGTCAAATCGGGCACGCTGGCCTGCATGCGGAAGGCCATCTCGTATTGCTGGATGCGCACGTTGGTGTCTGGATCGCCAAGACTTTGATACGCCATCTGATTGAGCTGGTTGATGCCATCGAGCTGCTTGCGGCGCATCTGCGGTGTGACTCCGTCGGGATTGTTGATGTAGAGAATGGGATCACCTGCGCTGCGGAAGCTCACACCGGCATGCTCACCCGGAAGAAAGCCGCTGGACCACAACTTGCCGGAGATGGCCTGAATGGCGCCGCCTTGGGAGGGCTCGGCAATGAGCACAACGAAAGCCGGGAGATTCTGATTCACGGATCCGAGGCCGTAACTGAGCCATGAGCCGATGCAGGCACGTCCGGCGACCTGAGAGCCAGTCTGCATGGCGGTGATGGCGGGCTCGTGATTGATCGCCTCCGTGTTCATCGAGCGGATGAAGGCCATGTCATCGACGGACTTCGCGGTGTAAGGCAGCAACTCCTGATTCATCCACAGGCCGCACTTGCCCGCCTGACTGAATTTCCATTTTGATGGAGCAACAGGGAAGCGCGCCTGTCCGCTGGTCATACCGGTAAGTCGCTGGCCATTGCGGATGCTGTCTGGCAGATCCTTATCATACATTTCGACCATCTTCGGCTTATGATCGTAGAGATCGATCTGCGATGGGCCGCCGACCATGTGCAGGTAGATGATGTTCTTCGCCTTTGCTGGCCAGTGCGGCAGCGCAGGCTTGCTCGAACTCGCGAAGCTCTCGCCCATGAGAGAACTGAGTGCTGCAGCGCCGACGACGCTGCCACCACGGCCAAAGAGTTGGCGGCGCGTGAGTTCCAGACGTGTCTCGTGCGGCAGATGATCAAAGAGATGGGAGTTGCAGGTCATGGCGTGTTATTTGTTCAGCGCTTCGTCCAAATTGAGCAATTGGCTGGCGATCATGCCGTAGGCGGCGAGTTTTGGCGCAGGCAGGCTGGCATCGGCCTTGGTCTCACCGATGTTGAGGAAAGCGGTGGCACGCTCGGGATGCGCGGTGAATTCGGCCTCGAGATCAGCGAGCGTCGCATTCACGACTTTCGTTTCGGCATCGCTCAGCGGACGCAAAAGCACGCGTGAGGCGAGTTCGGCGATGATGGCGGGCGCGTCCTGCTTTTGCTTCATCACGGCTTCAGCCAGACGACGTGCGGCTTCGACAAATTGTGGATCATTCAGCGTCACCAAAGCCTGAAGCGGTGTGTTGGTGCGCTCACGGCGCACGGTGCAGACTTCACGCGTTGGGGCGTTGAAGACTTCCATGTTTGGCGATGGAGCCTGACGCTTCCAGAAGTTGTAAATCGTGCGGCGATAGAGGTTCTCGCCTTTGTCCTGCGTGTAGCGTGAGCCGTGAAGGCCAACGACTTCCCAGATGTTGCTCGGTTGATATGGCTTGGTGCCTGGGCCGCCCATTTTGGGCAACAGCGTGCCACCCACTGCCAGCGCATAATCGCGAATCATCTCCGCATCCATGCGGAAGCGTGGTCCGCGTGAAAGCAGTCGGTTTTGTGGATCACGCGCCAGTTTTTCGGGCGTGATCTTGCTGGACTGTCGATACGTCGAGGAAGTGACCATCAGCGTGAAGAGTTTCTTCACATCCCAGCCGGACTCACGAAACTCCACCGCCAGCCAATCGAGCAGTTCAGGGTTTGACGGAAGCTCGCCCTGCGATCCAAAGTCCTCCGCCGTGCGCACGAGTCCTGTGCCGAAAAGCTCCTGCCAGAAGCGATTCACCGTCACACGCGCGGATAGCGGGTTCTGCGGCGACACAAGCCACTGCGCAAGGCCGAGGCGATTCTTCGGCGCATCCTTTGGCATCTCGTGCAGCGCACTGAAGCCTGCTGGGGTGACTTTTTCGCCCACTTTGTCATAAGCGCCGCGCATGAGGATGTTGGCCATCGCCTCACCCTGCTTTTCTTCCTGAATGTGTGTCACCGTGGATCTCGCACGGATGGCCGCCTCTTCCGCAGTCAGTGCATCAATCTGCAATGCGAGTCCCATGGATGGCTCATCCACGCTGCGGAAGTAGAAGTCGGTCAGTTCGGTCTTCTGCTTTGGATTTCGCTTATCGAGTGCGATGGCGACCGTTTTGCGCAAGCGAGCCTCATCATTCAACGAGAGCGCGTCGGGATTGCTGAGTCTGCGAGCATACATCTTGAAATCGGTCGCGCCTTCGAGTGGCTCTTTGGCCGTCATCTTGCCCTTGCGGTCGGATTCCACCTCCTTGCCGTCGAGGTAGAGCGCGATGCTATTTTTTCCGTCAAAGCTGGCCATGAGGTGCTGCTCTTTGCCGGGTGTGATGACATCGCGCTTCGAGATGGCGATCAGCTTGCCTGCTTGCAGGCCAAACTTTTTTCCCTGCACGAACAGTTGGCCAGCGATGACTCCGTCTTTGGTCGTCTTCACGCGTGCGGCCACCGAGAAAGGCTTCGCGGCATCGACCTTGTCCACCAGCGCTTCTGCGCTGATGCCGAACTTCTCCGGCGTGACGATGCCAGCCCATGCTTCAGCATCCTTGGCGGCATCACGGCGGCGTTGGGTCAGTGCGGCGTTGGCATTGGCGAGGAGCTTTGGCAATTCAGCGAAGCGCTTCTCGTCCTTTGTCTCCGGCAGGTAGAGAATCGGCTTCGTATCCTTCACATTACCATCCATGGCCCCCTGCGTGGTGTTTCTGAAGTACGCGGCCATCGAATAAAAATCCTTTTGCGTGATCGGGTCGAACTTGTGGTCGTGACAGGCGGCGCAGTTCGCCGTGAGGCCCAGCCAGACCCAGGAAGTCGTCGTCACGCGGTCATTGGCATACATCGCCAGATTTTCGTCAGCGATGGTGCCACCCTCGGCGGTGGTGATGTTGCAGCGATGAAAGCCCGTGGCGATCAATTGCTCACGCGTCGGGTTTGGCAGCAGATCGCCGGCAATTTGCTCCACCGTGAAGGCATCAAAGCGCATGTTTTTATTGAAGGCGCTGATCACCCAATCGCGATACGGCCACATCTCGCGGTATGCATCATGATGAATCCCATGCGTGTCGCCATAGCGTGCCGCATCCAGCCAGTAGCGTCCACGGTGCTCGCCCCACTGCTGTGAGTCCATGAGCCGCTTCACCAGCTTTTCATAAGCATCCAGCGACTTGTCATTCACAAAGGCCTCCACCTCTTCGGGCTTCGGTGGCAGCCCGGTCATATCCAGCGACAAGCGCCGTGCCAAAGTCCGACGGTCAGCCTCTGCCGCTGGCTGTAGGCCCACTTCTTCCAATCCGGCGAGAACAAACGCATCAATCGGATTCCGCACCCAGCCCGCCGTCTTTACCGCTGGCAAAGTCGCGCGCTGTGGTGGCTCAAACGCCCAATGTTTCTCATACACCGCACCCTCAGCCACCCAGCGCTTCAAGATTTCTTTTTGCGCTGTGCTGATCTTCTTGTGCGACTTTGTCGGCGGCATGATCTCGTCTTCATCATTGCTCAAAATGCGGGCCACGAGCGCACTCTCGTCAACTTTGCCCGGCACGATGGCTGTTTCGCCCGATTTTGCCGGTTTGAGCGCCGCCTCACGCAAATCGAGCCGCAATTCGGCTTTGCGATTGCCTTTGTCGGGCCCATGGCACGCAAAACAGTTATCCGACAGGATCGGTCGGATGTCGCGATTGTAGCGCAGCGAGTCAGCCGCAGATGCCGCACGCAGCGACATCAAAAAGCAGACGATGTAAATAAACTTCATGATTGAGAGATGTGAGCCTCAGGTTTGAGGGGCAAATAGAACGCACAAAGGACGCTCAATCATGCTTCTGCGGTTCAATCCATGAACCGTCTGTGGCGAATGTTCAAGGGTGGCTATGCGAAGTCACTTTTTGCGCTTCTTCTCGCCAGCGCCCTTCACAGGCGGTCTCCATTCAGCGGACTCTGGAGTGGCGACTTTGAGCGCGGCGGTGTCGCCGCTTTGCTGCATTTCTTTTTCGAGGGCGGCGGTGAGTTCGGCGACTTTGGCGGCATGCTCGGGCTTGTCGGCGAGGTTGGTGATTTCAAAGGGGTCGGATTGAAGATCGAAGAGCTGGGTGCGGTCCACCTGCGGGTAGCGGATGAGCTTCCAGCGGCCATCGGTGAAGGCGCGTTGCACGTTCCGGTAGGCGAACATCAACTGGCTGCGGGCGGGCTTTGTGGAGTCGTTGAGCGTGGCGCTGAAGTCGATGCCGTCGCTGGTCTTCGGTCCGCTGATGCCGCAGAGTTTGCCGAGCGTGGGCAGCACATCGAAGAGGTAGCACATGGCCTCGGTGCGATTGTTTTCCGAGATGCCTGGACCAGCGATGATGAGCGGCACACGCATGGAGTGCTCATAGACATTTTGTTTGCCGATCAGGCCATGGCTGCCACGTGCGACGCCGCTGTCGGCGGAGAAAACGATGATGGTGTTCTTCGCATGGGGCGAGGCCTCCAGCGCGGCGAGCACACGACCGATTTGCACATCGAGAAAGGAGATGTAGCGGTAGTATTCGGCGAGGAAGCTACGCACGTTTTCCTCTGTGCGCGGCCAGGGCAGGAGTTGCTCATCGCGGATGGCCATCTCGCCGTTGTTGAAGGGATGCTGCGGCAGGAAATTCGGCGGCAGAGGGATCTGATCGGCGGTGTAGCGAATGGGAAAGTCGTCGGGCACGATGTGGGGATCGTGCGGACCATCAAAAGGCACGTAAGCGAAGAAAGGGCCGTTCGATTGCTGCTGGATGAAGCGGATTGCTTCGTCGGCAAAGACTTCGCAGGCGTGCTTCGTGCTCGGCTTTGTCGGACCGACCTTTCCGTCCACCACGTCGCTCAATTTGGCCTGCATGGGGTTTGTCATGCCGCCGGTGAACATGGAGCGTGCGTTCTGAAACACGCGCGGCAGCGAGGTGTTGCCGTTGTGCCATTTGCCGCTGGCAAAAGTGGTGTAGCCGGCCTTCGCGAAGGCTTCAGGCCACGTTTCATTACGTATCAGCTTCTCGTCGATGTGAAACAGGTTCTGCCCCGAGAGCAGCATCGCCCGCGATGGCACGCAGGTGGCCCCGCCCATGCCGCCCTGCATGTAGGCCCGGCTGAAAGCGACACCGCGCTGCGTGAGGCGATCGAGATTCGGTGTCTTGATCACGGGATTGCCCAATGCGGCGATGGTGTCCGCCCGCTGATCATCGGCGAAGAAGAACAGGATGTTCGGCTTGGAGCTGTCTGCGGCGCTCACGAATGAGGCGACGGAGATGAGGGCGAGGAGGAGGCGTTTCATGAGGTTGGACGGCATGTAAGTCGCCACGTTACCTGGGATTTTTGCGCCGAAAGAAATCACAGTGTCGTGTAACCACAGACAATAATCACTTCAAGAACTACTGTGGCGTGACGGATATGGACCAAACGAGGATCTAAAAGTAGTTTTTACCCTCAAGGAAAGAGGGGGCGGACTTCCCCTATGCTGCCACCACACGCCTTGGTCTTTTCGTGACCATCACAAAAGGACACAGAGCCGACGGTTTTGCTCCTAGCGCTTTAAATGACAGCGTCCATCATCGCCACCACTCCACATGGGCAAAGAATTCGACACCACCCCGCAAGACGTCCCGCACGTCGCCACCCAGTTCCGCACGATCTGCACTCCCGTGCCACACCCCGACTCGATCCAGCACATCGAGCGTAGCCGTCAGTTTGAACCTCTCTCCATGCGCGGCATGCCTCCCATCGTTTGGGACCGCGCAGAGGACATCTTTGTCTTCGACAAATACGGCAACCGCTGGCTCGACTGGAGCAGCGGTGTGCTCGTCACCAATTGCGGCCACGGTGCCCCCGAAGTCCGGCAGGCGATGATCGACCAGATCAATTCCGGCCTCATTCACAACTACGTGTTCCCCAGCGAAGAGCGCCCCGCCTTGGCTGAACTCATTGCCAGCGTTTCGCCTGATCCTTTGAAGAAAGTTTTCCTGCTCAGCTCCGGCAGTGAAGCCACGGAATGCGCCATCAAGCTCAGCCGTGCGCACGGCATCAGCGTTGGCGGACGCGAGAAGATTGGCATCATCGGCTTTGATCGCGGCTATCATGGACGCACGCTAGCCAGCCAGCAGGCAGGCGGCATGGCCGGACAAAAGACATGGATCGTCAATCTCGACCCCGCCATCATCAATGCACCTTTCCCTGACGGTTATTGGGAAGGCGACAGCAGCTTCGACGGCTTCCTCGCAGCCATCGAAAAGAGCGGCATGAAGCCCAGCCAGATCGCTGGCGTCATCATGGAAAGCTACCAGGGCGTCGGCCCCGATTTCGCCCCGGTGGAATACATTCAAAAGCTTCGTGCCTGGTGCACTGAAAACGATGTCGTCCTGACCTTTGATGAAGTGCAGTCTGGCTTTGGCCGCACGGGCAAGTTCTGGGCTTTTGAGCATTACGGCGTCGTGCCTGATCTCATCTGCTGCGGCAAAGGCATCTCCTCCTCCATGCCACTCAGCGCCGTCATCGGCAGCGCCAAGATCATGGATCAATTCCCGCCCGGCTCCATGACCAGCACGCACTCGGGCAACCCGGTCTGCTGTGCCGCCGCACTCGCGAACGTTCGGAAGATCCTCGACGAAGACCTCACCGGCAATGCCGCGCGTCTCGGGCCCATCTTGCATGAAGGCTGCCTCGCCGTTCAGCGCAAGTATCCCGACCTCGTCGGCAATGTCACCTGTGCAGGCTATGTGGCCGGAATCCAGACGGTGAAGCGCGGCACGAAGCAGCCCGATCACGATCTCGCCCATCGCGTCATTGAGCTGAGTTATCAGAAAGGGCTGCTCATGTTTGCTCCTGTCGGCGCCTGGGGTCAGACCGTGAAGATCTGCCCACCGCTCACGATGAAGCAAGACGCCCTGGAGGAAGGCATCGCGGTGCTCCACGAAGCCTTCGATCAAGCAGTGAGCGAGCTGAAGTAACTCGCTTTTTTATCCAGGATAGATCCCATAAACACCCGGAAGTCAGACTCGACTTCCGGGTGTTTTTCTATCTTCTCTGATCTCCATGGCTATCTTTTCTGACTGGCTCCAGGCTGCGCGTCCCAAGACTCTGGGCGCGGCCATCGCACCCGTGTTTGTCGGCTTCTTTATCGGCTCCCAGCTCGGTGGGCAATCCATCAACATCGGGCTGCTACTCTGCACACTCGGCAGCACCATCGCCCTGCAAATCGCCACGAACTGGTTCAATGACGCTCTCGACTTCCAGCAGGGCAAAGACACTGAAGCGAGAGTCGGCCCGCGCCGCATCACCGCTGCGGGCGTGGTCAGTCCGGCGAGCGTGATGATGGCTGGCTTTCTCATGCTGGGCATGGCGACGGCACTCTCGATCCCACTGATCGCGGCACGCGGCCTGCCCATCGTGTGCATCGGTATTCCATCACTCTATTTTTGCTATGGCTACACCGGCGGAGTCGCACCTCTGGCGTATCGCGGACTTGGGGAATTGTTTGTCATCCTCTTCTTCGGCCTCGTGGCGGTGATGGGCTCCGCCTTTGTGCAAAGCGGCGAGTGGCTCACCGGCGGAGTCGTAGGCGGTGTGCAGATCGGCTGCCTTTCCACGGTGCTCATCGCCATCAATAACCTGCGCGACATCGACGAAGATCGCAGCACGGGCAAACGCACGCTCGCCGTACGCTTTGGGGCCACCTTTGCCCGGATAGAAATCACCCTGCTCATCGCCGTGGCTTATGCGGTGGGACTTTACTGGTGGGATGCTGGCTACACGCGCGCGTTCACACTGCCCATTGCTGTGCTGCCACTCGGCGTCTTTTTGATCTTCCGAATCTGGATGACTCCCCCCGGCCCGGCCTACAACAAACTCCTCGCCATGAGCGGCGCTCAACTCCTCGCCTTTGCCGCGCTCTTTTGTGCGGCCATCGACGGCTGAGGCACGCATCTTCACTGACGCATGTCTCCCATCTATGTTTATGACTACCTGCTGCGCAGTGGCGTGGCGCTGAACTCGGCTTCGCATCGCCGAGTCTTCCCAGGCGCGCTGATCCGAGTCGGTTCGGGCTTCGGGTGTGTGCATCCCTGGCCGGAGTTTGGAGATGTGACCGTGGACGAGCAGCTTCGTCTTTTGAGCGAAGGCATCACCACACCTGTGACTGAGATGGCCCTTCGCTGCGCCGAGATCGATGGTGCTGCTCGCGAGGCTGGCGTGAGTTTATTCGAAGGACTGGAGATCCCGCGCAGCCATTACTCATGGAGCTTTGCTCAGGCCACGGAGCCGCAGATCCAACGCGTAGTGAACGAAGGCTGGCAGGCCATCAAAGCGAAGGGCTACGCGAATTACGGCGAGACGCGCCGCTTTCTGGAACAGTGCGCCCGCGTGGGTGAAAAGAGCGGACTTAAGCTACGGGTGGACTTCAATGGCTGCCTTGATGCCCATAGCTTTAGCCAGTTCATCGAGTTCATGCCACTGCGGACTTATCAGCAGCTTGATCTGATCGAGGACCCCTTCCCTTACGATGCCACCGCCTGGCAACAGATGCAGCAAAGATGGGGCGTGAAGCTGGCTCTCGACAAAGGCTGGCGCGATGGCAGCACCGGTTTCTCCGCCGTGGTTGTGAAGCCTGCGCGTCGTGACTGGCGCATCGTGGCGGATAGACATCCGCAGCATCCACTGATGCTCACCTCAGCGATGGATCACGCACTCGGGCAGATGTTTGCGGCATACGAAGCAGCACTCGCGCGCGAGCAGATCGGAGATCGCGTGGGACTGTGTGGACTCTGCACACAGCATTTGTTTGAGGAGGATGGTTTCTTTGAGCGCGTCAGCTCGCCAGGAGGCCTGTTGCAGCCAGATCTCAGTGGCGGAGGACTTGGTTTTGGCGATGTGCTGGAGCGACTGCCCTGGCGTCGGCTTTTGTGATCACGTCACCGCGCGTCGCCCGCGATACGCGAGGACGAAGAACACACATACCACCGCCGTCAGCGCGGTTTCCCCCCACCAGAATCGGGACCAGTCCGTCCTACCATCCACCTGACAGGCGTGATGCCACCAGCCACCACCGAGGTAACCAGCGAGATTGCCCACACCGCTCATCAGCAGCGCCAGCAATGCCTGCGCACGCACGCGCCACTTCGGGTCGATGCGCTCCTCCAGATAGATCTGCGTGGTGATGAAATAGAGCGTGAAAGCCAGCCCATGCAGGGTGGTGCCGAGCATGATCCAGCCTTCCGTGTTCATGGCGTTCATGCCGTAGCGGATCACGCACATGAAAATGCCAGAGAAGAAAATCCATTTCAGCCGGAAGCGCGTCATCACGCCTGAGAGTACCAGCATGACGAGAATCTCCGTCGTCTGCGCGAGCGACATCACCGCGGAGATGTTTTTCACCTCCAGTTCCTTCAATTGAAGCGCGGTGTAGGGATAAAATGCCGCCAGCGGAATGCAGTAAAGCGCCGCCGTAATGAAAACGATTCGATGATCTCGATGCTTCAGCAGGTCGAGTGCATCCAGCCCAAGGATTTGCCGCCAGCTTCGATGTTCCTGTGCATCCACAGGTGCGACAGCCGGTAGCATAAAGGTCATCCCAACAACCACGAACCATAGGCAGGCCGCAGTAAATCCACCCAAGATCGAGGCATCCGAACACAGTACAAAGCTGATGATCCAGCAGCCCACCATCCAGCCAAACGTAGCACAGGCACGCAGCGGCCCAAATTGCCGCTTGGCGTCCTGAAGCTGTGAAAAAACGAAGCTACTGGCAATGCTCCAGACTGGCATGGAAACCAGCGACTGGACCTGCGCACACAAGAGCACCAGTGGATCACTCAGCCGCCAGTGCAGCGCCGTGCAGGTCATCATCAGTGTGAACCCGGTCAGTCCGGCCAGCCAGCGCAAGAGGCGGATTGGTGCCATGCGCTGGTCTGCCAGGGCTCCGACAAACAGTGGCGAAATAAACGCAGCCACCGCCGTCGTCGCCAGCACCCAGGGCACGAGATGACCTTTTCCATACGCGGCGAAGACATTCGCCAGGGGCACATTCCAGATGCCCATGGGCATCGCGGTGAAAAAGAAGAGGAGGGCGAGTCTGGCGCGGTTGGGAGGCAAGGTCGCGGATGTTCGATGCGCCGAACCCGGATTCAAGTTTCAGGTTCCATGTTTCCGCACGGAACCATCAGTCGAGCTTCAATCCCAAAAGACGCCGACGCAGCATGTCGAACGCAGCTTGGCTGGCCAGGAGCTTGAAGCGATCCCGAGTGCCGGGGTAGAAGAACTTCTTCACCAGGGTCTCTCCGCCCTTCGAGGCCAGGCCGACGAAGACGGTGCCGACGGGCTTCTCCTCTGATCCTCCGGTGGGGCCTGCAATGCCAGTGAGTGCCAGCGCGTGATCCGCGCCGGAAGTCGCCAAAGCACCCTCGGCCATGGCACGAGCCACGGGTTCACTCACCGCGCCGTGCTGATCCAGCATGTCCGCAGGCACGCCCAAATGCTTTTGCTTCGCCTCATTGGCATAAGTGATGAAGCCATGGCCGAAGACTCGCGAGGCACCGCTAACGTCGGTGATGCGGTTGGAAAGGAACCCGCCAGTGCAGGATTCGGCGGTGGCGAGCCATTGACCACGCTCCGCGAGTGCCTGGACGATGACCTCCTCAATGAGCCGCCGGTCTGTGGACACGATGTGATCCCCGAGATGCTCGCGGACGATGGCCTCGCCGAGGGCGACAGGACCAGGCTGGCCCGAAAGGCGCACATCCACATCACCCTGACGGATGCAGTAGCCGAGGATGAGATCGGGGATGGCTTCGAGCTTCTTTTCCACTCGCTCCACGATGTCGGACTCGCCGAGGCCGGTGACTTTGAAATAGCGAATGCTGCGGCTGGCACCGTCTGGCAGCAGCGTGCGGAGTCGAGGTTCCACCAGCGTTTCCATCATCGGCTTCACCACATCCGACCGCGAGGCAGCCTCAGCCATGGCGTCTTTGATCACAGCGCCGTCAGACACCACGAGATGCCGCGAGACCATAAGCCCGAGCGCGGCGATCTGCTGACCGAGCCAAGCGGCATTGGTATTGATGGTGTCGCCGAGGAGGAGTTCGTCGCCAGTGTTAACGAGTTCGATACGCATGAGGTCGGTTGCTGAGAGGATGAGCTATTTTCGAGCTACTCCATACGCCCCGAATGTCCAGACGGGACTCTTTCCTCTCTATCCGTTACGCAGCCCACGGTCCCTGCTTCAGCACGATCTCCGGCACATAGGATTTCCAGTCGGGGTTCCCATCTCGCAGCATCTGGCGCACGTTGGCGCTGGAGATGAAGACACAGTCGTCGAGGCATTCGTCGATGACGCGCACGCTTCCCGTGTCCAGCAGGTAACGCAGCAGATGCATCTGATGCGGAGACACCTTTGCCTGAGCCCCAGTGCGTAGCTTGCCCGTGATGGGATCGCCCACGGGATAGACGTAGAGGCGGACTTGGTTTTTAAAGAGACGACCAAAAGCCTCCATCAAGCCGCCGCCGAGATCGGTGTACCAGCGCTCATTGAATAGCTCCTCAAACAAAGGCAGCCCAAGCACGATGCCCACAGGGCGCTGGGTATAGCGGGCGAGATAGGAGCTAAGGCGATGGAACTCGGCATACTTCGAAACGAGCACATTTTTCCCCAGCGCCTGGAGGATGTTTGCACGAGCCAGGAAGTTTTGATACTCCACCTCGCAGTCATCCATGCAGAGCAGGTTGTGCATCGTGATCTCGCAGATTTCCAGATGTCCTTCAGCTTCGTCTCCGAAGTCAGATTTGAAGGTGGAGATGCCTTTCTCCAGCATGTCCAAGTTCACACGAGTGATCGGATCAAAGGTGCCGCGACTGATGAAGACGGGCTTTTTATAAAGCACATCCGCCACTTGCAAAATCTCGCCATCAGGCCCGAAGAGCGCGGCGTCTGACAAGCCACTGCGCACAAGCTGAAGCGCCACGATGCGATCCTCAAAACTCGCCGCCGGGAAGGCAGGTCCCGTGAAGTCGATCATGTCGATTTCCACGCGCCAACGGTTCAGGTCATCCATCAGACTTTCCAGGAAGGTGGGCAGGCTGGAGCGCAGGTGGAAAGCCGCGTAGAGCAGATTAACCCCGAGGATGCCCAGCGCCTCAGCTTGAAGTGGATTGGTGGCATCGAGCAGACGCACGTGCAGTTGGATGTCGCTGCTTGGCCCCTTGGGATCCGTTTGGAAACGCAGCCCCAGCCAGCCATGGCATTCTTCTTTAGTGTCGCGGAAGCCTTTCGCCCGAACTGTATTCGCCAGGGCAAAAAAGGTCGTCGTCTCACCTCGCTGTGCCGCTAGCCGCTCATGCACGATCTGGTATTCATGATCGAGCATGGCGACCATGCGCTGCCGTGAGACATAGCGCTGCGCCTTGCCGTAGATTTCATCGCTGAAGGTCATGTCATAGGCCGACATGGTCTTTGCCACCGTTCCTGAAGCACCTCCGGCGCGAAAGAACCAATTCGCGATCTCCTGCCCTGCCCCGATCTCGGCAAAGGTGCCATAAACACGCTGCGCCAGATTGGTGCGCAGGGCTTTCTCCAGGGTTCCAGGACGTTGGTGCGGATTGGCGATACTCATAAGGGCGGTGTGAGATAGCCGTTCGCCCGGCAGCGGGAGTTTCGCAAGGTTGCGTTGATCAGGCAATTGCTGAGATATGGGTGCTACAAGCATCACCAATCTTGCAGCCACAACTCGTGCCAAGTTTGCCGCTATTTCTCAGGCAATGACATCCCTCAGCACATTTCCATGCACATCGGTGAGCCGCAGGTCGCGGCCGCTGAAGCGGTAGGTGAGCTGTTCGTGGTCGATGCCCATGAGGTGCAGCACGGTGGCCCACATGTCATAGACGGTGCAGGCGTTTTCGATGGCGTGGTAGCCGAAGTCGTCGGTGGCTCCGTAGATGTGGCCGGGCTTGATGCCGCCGCCCGCCATCCAGATGGTGAAGCCGTAGGGGTTGTGATCGCGACCATCGGTGCCTTGGGCAAAGGGCGTGCGGCCGAACTCTCCAGCCCACACGACGAGCGTGCTGTCGAGCAGGCCGCGTGATTTGAGGTCTTTGATGAGTGCGGCGATGGGCTGATCGACCTGGCGGGCCATGTTGCCGTGGCCTTTTTTGATCTCACCGTGCTGATCCCACGGATTGGGGCCTTGTCCGGCTCCGATCTTCTGCGGCAGGCAGCTCAGCTCGATGAAACGCACGCCGCGCTCGACCAAACGACGCGCAAGAAGGCACTGCTGGCCATAAGCGGCGGTGGTGGTGCCGGTTTGGTCGATGCCGTAAAGCTTTTGGGTCGCGGCGGATTCGCCCGAGAGGTCGCAAAGCTCGGGGACGGCGGATTGCATGCGCCAGGCGAGTTCGTAGTTCGCGATGGCGGCCTCCACATGCGTGTCGTGCTGTGTGGTGGCGGCAAAGCGACGGTCCATCGCGCGGATGAAGTCGAGGCGCTTGCGCTGCGTGGCGAACGACTCCTGTGGGCGGATGTTTTTCACGGCTTCGGCTTCATCGACCTTGATGATGGAGGCCTGATGCTGGGCGGGAAGGTATCCATTGCTGAACAAGCCGACGCCGCCATGCGGCACGCTGGCACCGCCACTTTGCAGCACGATGTAGCCAGGAAGATCACGCGACTCGGTGCCGAGACCGTAGCTGGCCCACGCTCCGGCGCTGGGGTAGCCGACGAACGGAAAGCCGCTGTGCATGAAGAAGTTTCCCTGCGCATGCTCGCTGAACTTCGCCGTCATGCTGCGGATCACGCACAACTCGTTCGCCACCGTGGCCATGTGCGGAAAGAGATCGCTCACCGGCATGCCGCACTGGCCGTGGCGCTTGTAGGCCCAGTGCGCGGGCTGGACGGTGCCATTGTTGTTGAACTGCGTCTTCTTCACCTCGCCGGGCATTGGCTTGCCCGCGTATTTTTCGAGGAGTGGCTTCGGATCAAACGAGTCGATGTGCGACACGCCGCCGCTCATGTAGCAAAAGATCACGCTGCGTGCCTTCGGCGCAAAACGCTTCGCCCGATGCACCATCGGTGTCTCCGCCTGCATCAAACCCGCCAACGCGGCCATCCCAAAGCCCGTGGAGGCGCTGGAGAGCATCTGGCGGCGTGAGAGCAATGTATTCATCACGCGATAATGTCCCTCAGCACATTCCCATGCACGTCGGTGAGCCGCAAATCACGTCCGCTGAAGCGGTAGGTCAGTTGTTCGTGGTCGATGCCCATCAGATGGAGCACGGTGGCCCACATGTCATAGACGGTGCAGACGTTCTCGGTAGCGTTGTAGCCGAACTCATCAGTGGACCCGTAAACGTGGCCGCCTTTGATGCCGCCGCCAGCCATCCACACGGTGAAGCCGTAGGGATTGTGGTCGCGGCCGTTGTTGCCTTGCGCGAAGGGCGTGCGGCCGAATTCACCGGCCCAGACGAGCAGCGTGCTGTCGAGCAGACCGCGTGAACGGAGGTCTTTGATGAGGGCGGCGATGGGTTGGTCGATCTGGTGGGCCATCTTGCCGTGGCCTTCTTTGATCGCACCGTGGTGATCCCAAGGATTGGCTCCGTTGCCGCCGCCGAGGTTGTAGGCGAGCGTGCTGAGTTCGATGAAGCGTACGCCGCGTTCGACAAGTCGGCGGGCTAGCAGGCACTGGCGGGCGTAGGCGGCTTTTTTCGGCTCGGGATCGTCGAGGCCGTAGAGTTTTTTGGTCGCCTCAGTTTCGCCGGAGATGTCGCAGAGGTCGGGCACAGCGGATTGCATGCGCCAAGCCATCTCGTAGTTCGAAATGGCAGCCTCGACGTGCATGTCGTGCTGCGTGGTGCTGGCGAAGCGTTTGTCCATCGCACCGATGAAGTCGAGCTGCTTGCGCTGCATGTCGTGCGGTTGGCGCGGACGGATATTCGTGACGGCTTCGGATTCATCGGCCTTCACGACGCTGGCCTGATGCTGCGCGGGCAGGAAGCCGTTGCTGAACAAACCCACTCCGCCATGCGGTGTGGCCGCGCCGCCGCTTTGCAGCACGACGTAGCCGGGGAGATCGCGTGACTCGGTGCCGAGGCCATAGCTCGTCCAAGCTCCGGCGCTGGGGAAGCCGAGGAAGGGAAAGCCGGTGTGCATGAAGAAATTCCCCTGCGCATGCTCGCTGAACTTCGCGGTCATGCTGCGGATCATGCAGAGGTCATCCGCCACGCCGCCGATCTGCGGGAAGAGATCGCTCACTTCGAGTCCCGACTGCCCGTAGCGTTTGAAGTCCCAATGCGAGGGCTGGACGGTGCCGTTGTTGTTGAACTGCGTCTTTTTGACGGCTCCAGGCATTGGCTTGCCCTCGAACTTCTTGAGCATCGGCTTGTGATCGAACGAATCGACATGGGACGCCCCGCCGCTCATGTAGAGGAAGATGACACTGCGAGCCTTTGGGGCGAAACGCTTGGCTCGATTCACGAGTGCGGCTTGGGATTCTTCCTGCATGAGGCCTGCCAAAGCGGCCATGCCGAAGCCGGTGGAGGCGCGGGAGAGGAGGTGGCGACGATTCATGGTATTCATTGCAGGTAGATGAACTCCTTCAGGTTGATCAGTGACTGCGCGAGGCTTGCCCAGGCATTCAAAACGGGGTCCGTGCCAGCGGCGGTGCTGCGGGTGGATTCGAGTGTCTGAGTGAGGAGATCGCGTTGCGATTGAAGACGCGTGAGTTGAGTGCGCTGGTCATTCGAGAGC
>JAGKWZ010000083.1 GCA_021151605.1 Verrucomicrobiaceae bacterium | reverse complement strand
CCTGTGGGTGGCACCTTTAGTTACTCCGGTTTTCCTACTACCGTGACACTTAGCCCGAATGGCGCTCCGGGCGGAGCGGTCTCACAGTTGAGGTTCCAAAAGAACGGTGGAGGGTGGGAGCCATATCTCGGAGTCCCCATCCCTGTGATTCCTTCTGATCTTGTCGTGGCAAGGAATTTTTCCCTCGATACGGTCGCTTATTCAGACAGTAACTCAAGGAATGCCCGCTACTACCGCCTAGTGTCCGGCTTTACTGGCTCTAGCACGGGAACCTGGGGCAATGCCACTGGAGGTTCGGGATTACTGACCGAAACCGCTAATGGTGTGGACAAATCGACCTTCAAGCATGGCAACACCAAGCTGGACCTTGGCAATGGCGAGTTCCTCGATGCTGGGACGGAAAACGTGCTTAGTTTCACACGTAAACCTTTCGATACCATCGTCCCGAATACCTGGTTTGCTCTCGGTGATCTGGTCATGCTCAATGGCACGACTTTTTATGACAGTGAGGCGGACGGCGTTACTCTGAGCATCAATCTCGACATCAGTGACCCAGCTAAATCAGGAGTCGTGCATGTAAATCTCGGTCTTGTAAGCACTGAAAACACCTCGGATCGCACCACCAGTGCAGATATCGTGGAACTGCGCAACCCGAGCACAGATTTCACCGTCCAGGTCGATGGGGTCACCTATCGACTCGAACTCGGTTGGGCCACGCTTGACCCAGGTGCTGGAGTTCCCCGGGGCAACCAATTTCTTGTTTATGAAGGATCCTCCGCGAGCGCTGAACTGCGCGCCCGCTTCGTGAGCGACCGTTAAAACCTCCTCAAAAAAGCATCATGGAAGACATCAACGAACGCAGCCAACTTGGTTATCGAATGCTTCATCTCTCGAAGGATTCGGGTGTGAGTGACTTTTACATCACCCCGTGGGAACCTTTGACCTACAAGCGCAATGGCAAGCTCTTCTTTGACTCCTTCATTTACCAGCCAGAGCGTCCGCTGGAATTCACTGCAGGGTGCATTGACTACGCTCTCGCCTTGGGAAATCGGCGCTATCGTGTGAATCGAATGGTGACTCGAGGTCGCCCACGCTGGGTGATGCGTCTGTTGCCGGAGAGCATTCCAGACATCAGCAAGCTCATGGTTCCACCTGCGGCAATTAAAGCCTTTCTGGAAGCAAAGAATGGTCTCTTTCTCGTCTGTGGTGCCACAGGTTCTGGTAAATCTACCACTATCGCCTCAATGATCCTTGAGCGCGCAAAGAGGAGGCAGGAACACGTATTGACCTTCGAAGATCCCGTCGAATTCGTTTATCCATCGGGCATTCCCTCCTTGGTTTCACAACGTGAAATCGGCACGGATGAACTCGACTTCAGCAAGTCTTTACGCGCCGCTCTTCGTCAGGCGCCAGATGTCATTCTCGTCGGGGAAATTCGTGATGGCGAAACTGCTGAGATTGCTCTTCAGGCTGCCGAAACTGGACATGTCGTGGTTGCGACTCTTCACACTTCAAGTGCCGCGCAGACTGTGCAGCGCTATTTGAAGCTCATTCCCAGTGACCGCATGGAGAATGCAATGCTCTCCTTTGCCGACAGCTTCCGCGGTATCCTCTGCCAGCGGCTTCTGTTTGATGAATCACGCGGAAAGCGCTTCCCCATTCATGAATTGCTCCTGCCCTACGACTCTGTCTGCGGCATGATCAGGCGTGGTGAATTTAAAAACCTTGAGCAGGAACTCGAGGCTGGCTTCACCCGTGGCATGATCAGCTTCGAGCGCTGTCTGAACAACCGAATGGCTGATGGCTGGAAGCCCACTCAGCCAAAGAAGAGCGGCTACGCCGAACATGAAGTTTACGATTACCTGCAACGCGAAAACCTGACATCCATTTATGCTATTAGCTGAAATCAAATCGGTACTAACCTTCGCAGCCTTTAGCGCAGAGCCAGATGACTCAAACGTCAGTTGGGCAAAGCGCTTTGAAGGACGGAAGTCACTGCTCATCAACGTCAGCCGTAGTCAGACAAGCTGGAAGGCCTTGAACAAAAAGGGGCGATTCGAAGATGGTGGCGTCATGGAGGGTGAGTTTTCTGACATCGCACCCCAACGTGCCGATGAGTGGCGGCAGATGGCGGATGGAGGCTGGTGTTCTGTGAGTGTGAACAATCGCTTCATCATCAGCCTGGAAAACAATATGATGCGTGGAGACAACGTCACGGGGTTGCTGCGCACCAATCCGCGCGCTGTCCTTGGACCGAAGTATGACCGTGGGAAACGCTACGCCATGTGTCACCATCCCGAGACCACTGCCAGCATGTTGCTAGCTTGTGAGGAGAGCATGGTGAAGACCACCGAAGATGTTCTGAAAAACATCGGCCTCCGCCCAGGTCGCGTCTGCTGCGGTCTCTTCGCGCTTCTGGAGCACGCCGTGGGAGAGATCTACAACATCAAGCGCGGAGTCGTGCCCGCCAATGCTTCGATCATCGTTGCCTGTGAAGGTTCTATCGCAGTCCTCATTCAGCAGGATGATGTCTGGAAGGAACTCCGTTGCCGCAGCGGCATGGGTCCGGATGCCGTAGAAACCAGCCTGCAGATCATCACCCCCCTCGTGCAAAAGCTCCCACAGGGCAGTCCGGTGTATTTCATCAGTGACGGTCAGGATCTAAAGTTCCGATCCGAGCTTATGGCCCATCTCGAAAAGCTAGGTGCCCAGGACATGACCCAAGATGATCTGCTCTGGACCATTCTCGGCACTCGCTGAAAACCCAACCTCACCACAGCCATGAGCGAAATTATCTGTCACGACTTCAAAAGCCCGCGCAACGACACATCGAAACGTCTACCTGACAGTTTCAAGGCGATTCCCATCCTATTCTATCTCTCCCTGATTGGAGCTGTTTATTTCATGACCATGGACTGGCTTGCTTACAAGCAGGCGCAAAAGGATAAGATCGAAGCGGAAGCGCGGAAAGCACAATATGACAGTGACACCAAGCGCTTCCAAGACGAAAAGGCCAAGCTGGATGCCGAAACAGAAAAAGCTGAGAAACTGGCGAAATGGGTCGAAGGCGCTCGCAATGTCCAGCCGATCACTGCCGCTATCGCCAGAGCTATGCCGCCGGAAGTGCGACTTTCTGATCTGACCATTGAGCGTAGCGAGCAGGTACCAGAGAACCTAGCTCTCTCTCTTCGCATCAATGGCGGATCAGTCTCCGAGATCGGTCTGCTGGAGACTGGTATATCGAGACTCCAATACCGATCCTTAGCTCCTCAACAGAGCAAGGATGGCGAGTCCATCGAATACCGATCCACTCTCGTGCGGCAGGACCCATAAACTCAGCTGAAACACGCACTATGAATCCTAAACAAATAGCCTGTGTCGTGCTGATGATTTTTATCGGCATCATCGCCTATTGCGGGCAGATGGTTCACAAGAAAGTCACTGCCATGAAAGCGGATGCAAATGCTGCTGCCGAGGCGGCCACGGCTGCTGAAATCGCACTTCAGACAGTTGAAATCCAAACCACAAAAACCAAGGCGGAGACGGAAGAACTCCGCAGGTTCCTTGCGGCCTGGACCCCGTTTGCGGATAAAATCCAGACCGAGCAGGAGATCGAGAACGCTTTTGACTTCAGCCTGCGGGACCGCAGTATCGCCCTTGTTCACTCGACCAAAAGCGAACTTAAGGCAAACCGTTCAGACAAATTCATCCCCAAGGTGGTGCTGACCACGTTGGTTGTGGAGGATGAATATGCAAAGGTGCTCAATTGGTTCGGTGACATCGAGAAGCGCCTGCCATTGGCGCGTGTCACCTCCTGCAATATCACTGGCGGTAGTACCGTCCGGCAGGTCCGCCTAGAGGTAAGTATTGAGACCCCCATCATTGATGTGGGTGCTGATTTGTCCTCCGCCACAGACAAGGCAAAGAAAAAGAAGACCTGATTGTCCTTATGAAATCTTATCTGCTCATTACAATCTACCTGCTGCTGCCGGTAGCGGCGGCATTGGCCCAGGAAGAACCCGCCGAGGCAACGGAGCGTGTCCAGTACACGCTCATTTTGCCGGATGAAAAAAGCCCGGAGTTTATCAAGCCCGAGGAAAACAATCCCTTCGAGGCCACTGTCGATCAAAACGAAAAGGAAGGTGACACCGAGGAGAATCGAGTTCGCGACATTCTGCTCCAAATGCCTGCCAAAGGTGGAGGCAGCGGTCCCGCTGGCATGCGTGTCATGCTAGGCAGCATGAGGTTGGAGGCCGGTCAGCTTGTGCCGGATGTGCTACCCGACCAGCAGGTCAAACTGAAGGTGAAGAACATCAGCCCTACTCAGATTGAGATGGTCTGGGTGGAGAATAAACCCACAGGCCTTCCTCCCAAACCCTTTGTCATCGACGTCGATGTTTCTCCCCGTGTGCGTTACAAGATGCCGAGCCCGAGCTCTGCCGATGGCGGCGGAATCGGCACCATGCGTATGGCGGGGATTTCCGCCTTCACCCGCGAGGAAGTCGTCAGCAGGCCTCTGCCGGCCTCTGAAGTTCAGGAAACGACCGTAAAGGCGATCGCCATGGATGAAAAACCGGTTTCCGCGCCGCCTTCCCCAACTCAAAGCAGCAGTAAGGCCACACCACCGGCCAATGTTCCTGAAGCCTCCGTGTTGCGCATGCTATTTGGCAACCATGCTGGTAAAAGCCAATGAAGCTTAAGCGCCCAGCCTTCCGACTCTCTGTTCTAGGCTTCACCGCCATGGAGCTGCTGACCGTTCTTGCGCTTGGGGCGGTCATCCTCGGCAGTATCGTGGTTGGTTATGGCACACTGGTGCGCATGCGCACTGGCGTAGCCGCGCTTGTGACCGTTCAACTAGGTGCTGCCAGGATGGCTGCCTTTGCATATCCCAATGCTTCTGGGACGAGCCGTAATGTCGTCACTGCACCGAGCTACGGCATGATGGCTCAGGCAGAGACACTGCGGGAGACCTTTTTGTCTGACACACTTGGAGCCACTGCTGTCTTTTGTCTCCCTCGCTCTGGAGTGAATACCTACAAGCCTCACACTATTTCATACAATCCCGTGCAGCATGGAGAACTGGACACACCGCAGAAATTCCATGATCACCTCTATGAGATCCTCGGACGCCCGGCCTCCTTCCCATATCGTAACTATCGCAACCCGCTGAATACGGCGTCCACGACTCCCTCCGAGAATGCGAGCATCTTCGTTCTTGGCTTCAGCCGTGTGGAGAACAAGCTCAAGGTTCTCGCGCTTTATGACATTGATGTCGTCCGCTACACCGGCAGCACCGAGCCACAGGGCTACTACGTTAGTGTGAAACGCTACAGTGATAATCCCCTCGGCACGACGTATCAGCTCGCTTTTTCAGGCGGCTATGAAGTCTTCTACCCGCCATCCATTCCAAACCCTGATCCCTCCCGCCCTGACCAGTGGGCTTCAGATGGTTTCACGCCGCTCTTCATCACTTTCGAGCGGGCCACGAGGCTAGCCTGGGTGGAGAGTACGGAGATCGATCGTTTCAAGAAGGCGGCTGAACGCCCATTCTACTTCATCTGGTGGCCTGATCCAGGTGCGCGCAACCTCGCACGCAGCACCACCACTCTGCCAGTGCTTGATCCACGTCACGCCTATAATCACATGGGAGGAAGCACGTCTTTCATGTTCACCGTGCCCATGTTTCCCACTCTCTGAAATCCCATGCGCATCCCTGTTTACAGCCGGTTTCAGTCACGTCGTGGTGCGCTCATGGCGGCCGCCTTGCTGCTCATGATTGTGAGCGGAATGTTCATGACCGCCTGGGTCTCTCTCCTCAGTTCTCGTAGCGCTCAGGTCGGTTTCATAGAGACTATCTTAAAGCGTCGTGTCGCTGTGGAAAACTCACGCCAGTTCGCCTGGCAATGTGCTTTGGATAAAGCCTTCGATCCCGGTAGCAATCTCACCGCCAACACCTCAGGCACTCTAGGGGCCAACTTTGGCGGGATCAGCAGCTTTGATGGTTGGAGCGCTCTGAACATATACACTTCCACAAGCACTCCGGGGACCATGGACAAGGTCTTCCCTTACAACTACACCGGAATGAGGCCCATGAGCAGCTATCTGACCACTGAGCAGCTCAAGCGACCTTCCTCACTGACCGCAGTTGATAACTTCAATGCCTACCTTTTCCTGAAGACCTACTGCCCCGTCCTGGCTGGAGATGTCTTCACCTACTTTACGAAGCCCGTCGGCGAAGCTTATGACAGCCGCCAGATCGAAGTCGTGAGTACAGCCGTCAGTAACACATTCTGGTCAGTCGAGGGGCGCACAGTCATCCGCGACAATGCTTCCTTCTTCGCTCGCACCACCCCGAGTCCCTTACAGTTGCCTTTTTACACGCGGTCCCTGTACATCCAGTCACACGATACTTATAATTCGCGCGCCATCCTCGGCACCACGACCGATTCCACTGGTGCCTCCATCAGGCTGCTCCCTTCCAATCTCCCGGCCGTTCCCAGCACCACGGGTCCTGTTTCCTCTACCACGGCTGACCGCTTTGCTGGCTATCTCAATGTAGTCAACAACGCCCGCAACCCCGACAATTCCCTTTGGCATTTCATGCAGCGGGAAAACACCGCTGGTCGTGGGTCTTTTGTCACCATTGATGTGTTCAGCCGAGTCGGCACTTCCTCCTCCGCCTACTGGATCGATGACCACACTGGCAACCCCGACGACATGCCGCTGCATCCGCCTTTCGATTACAGTCTAAGCCGCAACTACATCCGCACCCTATACATCCGGCTCGACCATCCCAATCTCCCGCACTTCCGCATCAGTGGAAACTCTGTGGACCAGATCGTCCTTCTCGGCCAGACCAGCGCGCCTGCACTTGAGGCAGCCGGAGCCATGCGGCCCATCATGATCGCCATTGATAAAGATGAAGCCCGTCCGCTCAATGACATCACCCTCGTCGATGACAATAACCGCCGCATCGTCGTCGGCCTCAAAGTCGCCCGCCCCTCAAACCGCGGCCTCTACATGAACTGGGTTCGGTCCACCGCCAGTATCGCCTCCCATGACTGGCGCATGGTCTTTATTAATGAAGGCCAGCTCGTCACTCTCAAGCTACCCGCCAGCCTCAGTCAAAACGTTCGTTGGATAGGCGGTGTCATGACCAACTGGTCCTTCAAGCGCTACTTTGCAGATGGAACGAACCACTCTCGTCTCAGATTCGTCTCAGACGCTTCCGTCTCCACCCTCACCCCCGCTGCGCCCACTCTCGCCTCACTTCTCCCACGTGATGCCTGGCTCGAGTCCTACTTCTCCCCCACATCGCCGTGAAGATCCGAAGTCAAAGCCGTTTACAGTCGTTTACCGTGGTTGACCGTTGCTTACGATGGTTTGGAAAACAACCGTCAACCTTCTGCCGGGCCGGCTATACACTCATTGAGGTCCTCGCTGCCTCCACCGTCGTCGCCATCGGCATGTCGGCCATGGTATCTCTCACCGGCACACTCATGCTTCAGGAGGAGATGACCTGGCGGGTAGCCGTTACTCGTAA
Organism: Verrucomicrobiaceae bacterium; assembly: GCA_021151605.1. Taxonomy (GTDB): domain Bacteria; phylum Verrucomicrobiota; class Verrucomicrobiia; order Verrucomicrobiales; family Verrucomicrobiaceae; genus Prosthecobacter. The sequence continues at coordinate 12,942 of JAGKWZ010000083.1, read as the reverse complement.
CTACCAGGAAAACATGGGCCGTCTTTGGCAGCTCGGAGTCCGTCCGGAAGATGTCCTTAATCTAATGCCCAGCCAGGCCGACAACGCCCAGCTCAATCAGATCATCAATGGCACGCCGAGCATTCTCCAATTTGTAGGCACCACGAATCCCTCCGGCCTTGGCGCCATGCAGTCCGCCACTGTCACTGCCGCCGTGAACATTTCCCAGAACCCGCGCACTGAATCCCAGGGGTCGCCGCTAACCCTCAGCTTCTACCGCCCAAGTCTCCCAGCCTCCCTGCGTCCTCCAGCGCCCTGACCCTCCACCTGATCCACGGTCATGCTCAAAAAAGTCACCATCACCAATATCAACACCGGGCACAAGGCCATCACCCTCGTCTGCACTGACACGCATGACAAAGCCATCATCGGCTGTGGCATGTCATCCAATGAGACCGCCGTTATTGAGGACGTTAGCGGCGTCGATGAAAAGCTCCAGATCCTCACCTCTCCAAAGCCGGGTAACGAAGATTGCGGAGCCTTCTTCTCCGGCCTTGGGCGCTGCCTAGAGCGTAACATCAGCATGGTCAAAGGCCTGAAACTCCAGGTCAACCGGGTCAGCTCACCACGCTTTAAGGGCATGATCGCCGATGTCGTCCACGCCATCACCCAGGGGGAGAAGTTCAGCGAGGCGATGGCCAAGTTCCCCGATCTCTTCTCCGCTGATATCCTTTCCCTGCTCTTCGCCGGTGAGGAGGCCGGTCAGCTCGCCCGAGTTTGCAAGCGTATCGGCATCGCCCAGAAAAAGTCCTCCAAGACCCTCAAGAAGCTCAAGGGTGCCATGATCTACCCGGCCATCGTCATGGTCCTCGGCGTCGTCGTCGTCATCGTCATGAGCTTCACCCTCGTGCCCGCCATGGCGAAGCTCTTCGCCAGCTTCGGCACTGAGCTGCCCGTGCCCACCAAGATCCTCATCTGGCTCTCCAATCTCTTTCTCCACCAGCCCTACATGGTCGCTGTGCCGCTCGCCGGCCTCTACATGCTCTTCTCCAATTTTGGCAAGATCATGGCCCAGCGTTGGATGCAGGACCTCTGCCTAAAGCTCCCTGTCGTCGGCAACCTCATCCGCAAAGCAGCTGCTTCCACCGGCTTCCGCACGCTGGCCATGCTTACGGAGTCAAACATCCGACTCACCAGCGCTCTGGAGATCACCGCCGCCGCCTCCTGGCATTACCATTACAAGGAATTCTTCACCCGCCTGCGTGATCACATCACCGTCGGGCGCAACCTCCACGAAGCCTTCCTCCTCGAATCCCACTGGCTCGGCACCGACGGGCGCAACCTCTGCGGTCTCATCGAACTCGCCTCCGAGACCGGCTCTGGCACGGAAATGCTCACCGAGATCGCCGATGACTACGAAGAGGAACTCGACAACCTCGCCGCCTCCCTCGACAAACTCATCGAGCCCCTCACCATGCTCGTGCTCGGCGTCATCGTCGGCTTCCTCATCTACGCCATCTACGGCCCTATGTTCAGCCTCGGCGACGTGATCCTGAAGAAGAAGTAACAAGACGAGCCCACCTCATTGGACCTTCTTCGTTAATGCGGAAGGCAAAGGTTGGGTAAAGAACCCCAAAGCCGAACATGAATACAACCGGACAACAACTCATCCACAGCGGCGCGAAGCGTCGTTACGACGAGCATCGTCATCATCCAGACCATTCACCACGAGCAGCCGCGCATCAACCTCACTGAAGTCTGCGACGTCCTGGGCGTCAGCCGTAGCGGCTACCACGCTCATTTGCGCAAGTCACAACGCCAGCGTCGCACGCGGGACGCCCGGCTCGCACTCGAAGTGGGCGGCATCACCGCCAGCATGAGCCGCCGCGCCAATTGATACGATCCCGCATGCGCGCATGCGGGACCACCATGGAGTCGTTCTGGGCCACGCTGAAAGCCGAGTGCTTCGGCAGCACCGTGCCAAGCACCCGCTCCCAGGCGCGAACCATGGTCTCCGCGCGCAGCGCGTCTCCCAGTCTCCGTGCGAAGCACGTCTCCAAGTCTCCGCGCGCAGCGCGTCTCCCAGTCTCCTGCGAAGCAGTCTCCGGCTCCGCCGTCTCCCAGTCTCCGCGCGTAGCGCGTCTACGGTCCCACCGTCACCTTCGCGACATCGCTCCAGCCGCTGCTGTTGCTGCCTTTGTCATAGTAGCGGCCGCGGTACTCGCGCACTTCGGCCTGTCCGGCCACCAGCAGCGGACGTGTGTCCAGGAAGGGACTCTTGGCAGACATCGCCAGCTCCTCCCAGGCTCCACCGCCACGGCGGCCTTCGATCACCACATACTCGTGACCATACTTGTAGTACTTCACGCGGCCCACCTCATTCGTATCCCCCGGCGCGGCCGTGACCATGAGCTGTGGCACGGGCGCATCTCCCGGAGGTGGCGGCGGCGGGGCTTCAGGGCCTACGATGCCGAGGTCCAGGCCAATGGCCTCCGTGTAGCCAGGTTTGCGCTTGATGATGACCGCCAGGTCAAAGGTGCGTTGCAGCGCTCCGGGTTTCACGCCCGTGATGCCGGCGGGCAGTGTGGGCAGTGGTGGGATTTGTGCCACGGGGAAGGTAAAGTTGGCACTGCCAGTGCCGAAACTGAGCGTTTCGATGCTCGAGGTGCAGGCCGTGGAGTGGTCTCGCTCCCCCACCAGCCAGCCTCCCAGCGCGTAGGCCATGGTCAGATTGTCCGCCACGGAATTGTCTTCCTCCGCCTGGGTCAGCGTCAATGTCGCTGCGTAACCAGGCAGTTTGGTGGCAAAGTTGGTATGCCACTCGGCTTGTTCCCCTTGATTTTTGGGGTAGTAAGGTTGTCTTTTCATTTTTTTGGTCTTCTTCTTTTTATTGTTCTCGAACGTGGGAACCGCCGGTGAAGACGGTCCCCAAAGGTTTCCGGACGACCACGTCGCCCCGCTGGACCACAGCGCCATCAGCCCACCCTCCTCAGGGGCGGCAGCCCCGGTGAAGGGTCCACAGGCAGGCTCTCCGGCCTTTCTGGCGCGTAACAATTTTCCAGAGTACCTATACTCCAGGAAAAAGTTACCGTACTTTGCCGCAGAGTATGGGTACTCTGCGAAATAGTTACTGTACTTTGCCGCAGAGTATTCATACTCCACGAAAAAGTGACCGTACTTTGCGGCAGAGTATTCATACTCCACGAAAAAGTTACCGTACTCTGCGACAGAGTTTTTGTACTCTGGGAAATAGTTACTGTACTCTGCAGCAGAGTTTTCGTACTCTGCGAAAAAGTGACTGTACTTTGCGGCAGAGTATTCGTACTCTGAGAAATAGTTACCGTACTCTGCGACAGAGTTTTCGTACTCTGGGAAAATGTTTCTGTACTCCAGGAAAAAGGAAAGGTGCTTTCTAGCCGGGTCAAAACTTGTTCGGCCACTGCCAGGGCTCTTTGGGCAGCGGTGATGGCAAGTTCTGAGGTCGTCAGATCTTCTTCGGCTTCGGTCAGCCGTCGGGCGGCTTCATCGCAGGCACTTTCTTCCTCGGCCATCACCCAGCGGGCGGCGGTGATCGCTGTCCCGGCCTCTTCCAGATAAACGTCAGCGGCAGCCAGGGTGATTTCCGCCTGGGCCAAAGCCAGGGCAGGGGAGGTCGACAGCTCCAGCCCTGCCGTCTCTGGTGTTTCCACGCCCGACTGAAAATGACTCATCCAGGCCTCCAGGGTCGGGAAGGAAAGAGCAGTCAGAGTCGCGTTCATGGGCGGATCTTCCCACCCGGCGTCGAGATGTCTTGTTCGACATATCGAACTTTGACTTTTTTCATTTTTTCACCGCTCCCCGCCTCCGCGTCTCGCAGTCTCCGGCGATTCATCCTTCGCAGTAAAGCTACGGAGAACGGGAGCCGTCTCCAAGTCTCCAAGTCTCCAAGTCTCCTACCCCGCCGCCTCCTCCCACGCCATGCCTAGCTTCAGAGGAAGCAGCCCGCCTAGCCAGGCCGCGAAGGCATCACGCCGCCAGGCGCGCCGCACCTGTCTGATCTGCTGCATCAGGCTCTCCATCATGCCCGGCTTCTTGAGTTCCCGCTTCCAGCGGCGGTGGGTCAGGCCGATCAGGGCACCGGGCTTCATGCCAAAACCCGCCTCCAGTTCCAGGATCACCTCCTCCGTCGGCTTGCTCTTGCCATGCTCCAGATCGCTCAGAAAGGATTTCGAGAGGCCGGTGGCTTCATGCAGATCCTCCAGGGTCCAGCCGCGTTTTTCATCCCGTTGCGACTTCAGCTCCGCGCCGAAAAAGTTCAGCATCGGATGCCCCTCCGCCCTCGACCACCACACCGCGCACTTCGGCACCGGCATCTTCTTCTTTTTCTTCGGCCTCTGCCCCTGGGCTCCATAGCCTTGGCGAAGGATGCCTCCAGGTCTCAAAGTCTCCGACGCAGCCGTCTCCAAGTCTTTCTTCCCCGTCTCCGGCGAAGCCGTCTCACGGTCTTTCTTCATGGATCGCTTCACACTCATGGTGGTTGAATGGGTTGACGGTGCCAGAGTGCATCAAATTAGGGGCGCTTAGGCAAGAAGAAATTTGGCAGCTCGGTAGTTAATTCGCTGCTTCTCAAAGTCTTCGCAATTCATAGCCCAAGCCAAGGCAACACCGCCTAGATCAGAAGACCTTAGAAGAAAGGTAGTGTTATAACACATTCGCACATAGACGACGACATAAACGAAGGTAAGACTCGACAGTCGGGCTTTCGTTTGCATCGGATTAGCTTGACGCGCAGTGTGCCTAGAATCCTGATAATTGAATTGAAGTGCCCAAGCTGAATTCACAACTCGCCATATCATTGCCGCCTCAGAGCAAGCTGGGAGAGATGCTTCTTGATTACAGACAGCGATCTTGCCCCGTGCCAGTTTCGATTCGTGGGCTGGTGCCTGAAATGCCATACAACTCTCCCCGCTACACTCACGGAATCCATTTTTACCCAGCGAAGTTAATTCCACAGATTCCGTCCCTTTTTTTGGACGAATTATCATTGCCAGAATCTGCAACAGTTATGGATCCATTTTGTGGCAGTGGCACTGTCCTTTTGGAGGCAGTGTTGAGGGGGCATCGTGCGATAGGGTCAGATTCAAATCCGTTGGCGCGATTGATTTCGCAAGCTAAAACAACAGCAATTTCTGAGATGCGTATTTCTACAGCGACTTCTCAATTGCCCGGAATGTTTCGTCGTGGGCGGAGAGAAAGCTGGCCTGATGTTGTAAATATCAAGTATTGGTTCTCCGCTCGAATCGCTCAACGACTTGCAATGATTCGGGCAGTCATCGAGAAGGTGCAGGACGCGGATATTCAGCGTGTATTGTGGGTCTCACTTTCGCAAGCAGCGAGAAAGCTAAGCAAATGTGACCTAAGGGTGACAGTGCCGGTCCGCTTGGCTCCAGATAGGTATCCGAAAGGGCATATTTTGAGAGCCAAAGCCGAAGAGCGAACTCGTTGGTTGAGAAGCGTTGATCCGTTAGACTACTTTTTGGAGATCTTCCAAGAGAACCTGTCACTTATCGCGTCACTGCGTTCCTCACCAGATAAATTAGGGAGTTTGGTAAGTCTTTATGATGATTCGTGTTCACAAACCCCCAATTCTATCCACAAGCAGGACGACAGTTCGGTTGATTTAATCATCACTTCTCCCCCCTACGCTGGCGCCCAAAAATATGTTCGGGCATCTTCACTCGGTCTTGGGTGGACTGGTCTTTGTCAATCATCGCAACTCCGCTCCTTGGAGGATAAAAATGTTGGAAGAGAACATTATCCAAAATGCTCCTTGGAGGACCGCCCAGAAATTGGTATTCCCGATATCGACTCCTTTATAGTTCAGGTGGCGGCAAGGAGTGTTACTCGGGCAAAGATTCTTAATACCTATTTTATTGAAATGGAGAAAGTGATAGCCCAGTGCAAGCGCGTATTAGCCAAGGGTGGGTCGATGGTGTTGGTGGCCGGTCCCAATCAAGTGAGCGGACTCTCGTGCGACACTCCAAGCATGTTGCTGAAACTTGCAAAACGCGCAGGCCTTCAGCCAATTATGGAGCTAGTTGATGAAATACGTTCCAGAGGCCTAATGACTCGGCGAAACAAGACAGCCAGCACGATTGTGTGCGAACATATCTACCTTCTCAAACATGCCGACTGAAGACATTTACGCAAAGGGGCAAGAATGGCGCTCAAGAATTCGTGCACTGTCTGAAGCGGTCTGGGAAGGGTACGCCAAGGAGCAAGTTGTCGAAGATTGGCTCAAAGGATTTGCTGGGGAAGTTTGTGAAGCCGAAACAGAGAAATACTACGCCCTGTATTTACTTCATCAGTTCATCTACTTTGGTCAAGATGAAATCGACGCGCTTCTTTATTCCATGTTCAGAGATCACATTCTCTATCCTCAAGTGCAGGAATGCTTGGAATTGAATCCAACATTCGGCGATGGCGAGATCCGGAGATTTTTGGAACAAGCAGTTTCTAGAATGAGAATAGTTCCAGTTGGGGATGTCTCGGAAAGTGCCTCAATGCTGAGTTACCGGCTAAGGCAGCTTGCTAGCCTCCCGCCCGATTCAATCAGGACTATGGGAGAGGTTTTCGAACAATTAACTGCGAATAGCGCTTCTGTGACGCATGTAATCTTGACAGATGATTTCCTGGGAACTGGCGACCAACTTTGCGAAAAGCACAACGATCAAGTGAAGCGCCTCAGATCAAAAGGAGTTATTGTTAATTACGTTGCACTCGTTGGGATGCAACGCGGGTTGGAAAAGGTTCGGTCTGGACAATTGTTTTCTGAAGTAAATGCGGTGGTTACACTCGATAACTCATATTCCATATCGCAAACACCATGCGTCCACATGAATGAACTGGACGCATGCCCGCCGCTCTCATCTGATGAGTGTTCGCGCGTCGTTCGACATTACGGCGGCAAATTGTTTAGACATCACCCAATGGGCTACAAGAATTGTGGTGTTATGGTGGGTTTCAACCACAACACGCCTGACAATTCACTGCCAATTTTTTGGGTGAAATCGAAGCAACACCATTGGACGCCGATATTTGAACGCCGCGAAAAGGTTTCAGAGTTTTACGCATGAGCATCATCAAAGAAAATCCATTTAGAGTTCCGCACGCAGCAAATTTGCTGGACACTGAGATTGATTCCTTCTGGGTTGATTTGGGTGACGAAGGCGGGTTCGAACAAATATTTCGGCCTGCATCGTTGATGCCAATGATTGTTCTAGGAGGTAAAGGCAGTGGCAAAACTCATCTAATGAGGCATTTCTCATTTGAGCTACAGAAGATTAGGAGCGGCGGTGAAATTGAAAAAACCATCCGCCGAGAGAAGTATGTCGGAATATATCTCCGCGCGTCTGGGTTGCACGCAAGTCGGTTCAAGAAAACCGGTCCACATTCAGATGCATGGACAAACCTATTCGCCTTCTATGTCGAGCTTTGGTTCACCGAACGTCTATGTGCAGTTGTTGAAGATATTTTTCCGGTAGGCCGAAGAGACCACATCGATTCCGACGAATTCATAGGCGCAGTACTGAATCTTTTTGACCGTAGTCCATGCGAAACGAAAAAAGTCGACTCTTGGAATGATCTCGTAAAGCGAATTGCCGAACTTCGTCGGAGTTTAGACTTGGCTATCAACAATAGCTTCACTGACGACCCTCCAGAAGTTCCTGTTATCTGCTCTCGAGGGGCTTTGATTTTTGGGATTCCAAAACTCCTCGCCATACACATCCCCTCAGTATTTGAAGGTATAACCTTTTCCTGGCTGGTTGATGAGTATGAGCATTTCCACTCAACGGCACAGAGATACATCAACACCCTAATTCGTGAAAAACAACAACCATCAACTTTCAAAGTTGGTGTTCGTCTCTGGGGCATCTACACATACGAGACATTTTCTAACGAGGAAGTTTTGAAAAAGGAGTCCGAGTATGAGGAACTGCAACTAGACCAAAGACTGAGAAGCAGTGATGCATACCCTCGGTTTGCGATGAATATCGTGAGAAGACGCCTTGAGAATGCTGGCTGGAAAGGATCTGATGACGATGTGCGCTTGGCCTTTGAAGACCAACAAACCATTTGGGAGCAATCTCTGACATCATGGAATGGTTCAGAGAAGCGCCCATGGCTTGAGAAATTGCAAAAGCATTTGGAAAGCCGCGCCAAAGGCTCCAAATACCTTGGCATTAATTGCAACGAAGACATAGTGAAGGTGGTTAATGCGATCCAAGTTCCAAACGATCCATTCATTGAGAAGCTAAACACTTTCTTGATCTACAGAGCGTGGTCAGAGAAAAAGAATCTTGTCGATGCGTCCGAAAACATAGGGCAGTCTGGCCGCCGGTATCGCACGCAGCCAAAAGGCACTGAGCAAGAGAAGGCGGCGTCTAAGTTTAAGGCCGATTTGCTTGCTCAAATGAGGCGTAACTTACAGCTTCCCGTGATTTACACTGGGTTCGATGATTTTGTTCGAATGTCATCTGGAGTCGCGCGAAGCTTGCTAGTTACATTGAAGAAAATCTATGATGAGGCACTCTATAGCGGGGAACGGCTTTTCGAAGGTAAGTGTGTTAGTGGAGGCGCTCAAAGTCGGGGAGCGGCAGGTGCGTCGGAGTGGTTTTTTGAAGATGTGTTGATCTATGGTAATGAGGGGCTCAGAATTCGTGCAGCTATTGAGCGCATTGGTCGACTATTTCGCTCATTGCGATTCAGCGAAAAGCCTTCGGAATGTTCACTTAACTCTTTTAGTTTTGATCCAAATTCTTTATCAGCGGAGAGCATGAGGCTGATGGATACAGCCGTTAGGTGGTCTGTTTTTATTCCAGAGAAAGATCGGCTTGATAGGAACTCAAGCATGCCGCACAAACTGTTTAGGCTCAGCGGAATGTTATGTCCAAAATTTGAGCTTACTTTGTCAAGCAGAGGAAACATAGCATTAACTGGGGACGAGATTGAAAGCCTCTTCAGCACGGATAGTAACGGCTCAAAATCCGATGCGGAGAAGCGATTCGCCAAGATTGTTGATGAGCGATTATCTCGATGCACTCCACCATTCGGATTGTCGACCTATTCAATTCAACCAGAGGAGCTAGAAAGCGATGATCAACCCGACTTATTTGGGAGCCTATAGCCCATATTTAAGACACCAAAGAGACTGCCTTACTTTCGATCAACTCAAGTCTACTGGCTGTTTGTATGATCGTTTTATCAGTGCCTTTACTTTAGCTGACCGCGTGAATGTGCTGGCCAATGTTATATCTGCAAAGCAAAAGCATCTTCTCGCACTCGCTGAATATCGTTTTCTTTCCAGCGAGTTAGCAAGCAATTGCATTCAGATGGCTGAGGGTAATGAAGCAAGTGTAGTTGACTCGTATTTAAATTCTCACCCTCTCGAGCCTGGATCGAGTATTGCCTTGGATATTACAGGGTTTCTTCGCCCACATCTTTTGTTTTTATTGAAACGACTTTATGAGTTTGGTCTCTCCTCAGTCGATTTCTATTACGCAGAACCGCAAGCTTACAACGCTGGAAGTCGAACGGTTTTTTCGTATGGCCGAATTGATGAGGTTAGACAAGTTTCTGGGTATGCAGGGAGTCACACTTCAACTCTCTCTGCGGAAATGCTCATTGTTGGTTGTGGTTACGACGCGCGGCTGATTCGAGCCGTAGCACACGATAAACTTCGCGCACGTAAGGTCAGAGTATTTCCATTTCCAGCATTGCAGCCGCACATGTATCAAGAGAATCGCGTTCAAGTTCATTCATGCCAGGAAGACTTTGATCCATATGAAGATCAGTTTTTTGCGCCAGCGTACGATCCGTTTGCGACTGCAATGGCTTTGGAAAGATTTATTGCAACCTACCCAGGCGAGATATCCGACTTATTCTTTTGTCCACTCGCTACGAAAGCCCAAGTCGTGGGATTTGGCTTATTCTACCTCGACCGTATCTCCGCCTTTCCTGCCGCCAGTATTGTATTCCCAGTGGCCTCCGAATACTCGAAAGGCACGGGGCAGGGGCTCGCTGACGTATGGCGTTACCGATTCAGATATGCGCGGTCAGGCCTGTGAAGGGTGGCAATATCACATTCTTCCCAACTCTGCGGTGCAAATCCTCAAAGTGAATGACGTCAGGGTGCAACTGCCTGACAGAAACCCCAGCATCTTCTTCACGCCCTCTAAACAGTCCTGCGCTTTTCAATCGCTGAGCTATGACGACAACCTCACCTCTCTCTGTCTCGCTGAAATCCGTCGCCGCTGAGTCTATCGCCATCCCCCAAGGAATGACGACAACCACTCCTCTCTCAGTCTCGCTGGAAGCCTGCGAAGTCGCCTCTCTGCGGGTGACTGGCCCGCACCGGATCAGTCTGCGCTTTCGAGACAACTATGTGGCTGATTTAGACTTCGCCCATTATGGAGATGAGGGCGGTCCCTTGCGCCGTGCCTTGTGCGATCCCGAATTCTTTGCCAGAGTCTTTTTGGCCTACGGCATTCTTTCCTGGGAGAATGGCTATGACATCGCCCCAGAGACTCTGCGCCGGTATGCCCATCAGGGTTTTGTGGGGTGACAGAAGGCTGGCTCACACTTCCCGGAACTGGAGGGAAAATGACGTCAGCGTGCAGCCGCCTGACTGAACTCATGGCTTTCACCAGAGAATGACCGCAGAATGGGTTCTCATGGCAGCAAGGAAGCAGCCGGGAATTGAACACCGCGAGAGGTGAAGCTGAAGACTGGGAGACGGTTAGGCAGAAGACTCGGAGACGGCTGGGCCGGAGGCTTTGAGACTGGGAGACTTGGAGACTGGGAGCGAACAGGTTGGAAACCTGTTCCACTTTGGAGAGTGTCACGGGTTTTTAACCTGTGAGGGTTTGGCTGTAGCAGACTTGGAGACGCGCTTTGCGTGGAGACTTTGAGGGATGGAGGGATGGACAAGGAGCAGCGCTTTTGAAGCGCCGGGTGAGGCGGTTGGAAACCGCCTTTCCTTGGGGCTGCGCCGCGAGACTTTGAGACAGGGAGCGAACAGGTTGGAAACCTGTTCCACTTTGGAGACGGCCATGAAGCAGACTTGGAGACTGGGAGCGGTTATTCCACCTCGTAATGCTTGGCGCTTACGGATTTGTCGTGGTCGTAGATCTGCTCTTTCATGAGGTTGCCTTTCTTTGACCAGTAGCGGTTCAGGCCGTGGCGCTTGCCTTTCTGGAAGTGTGTCTCGGTGGACAGGACGCCGTTGTCCCACCACTCCTTCACGACGCCGTGCAGGCGGCCATCGGCAAAGGAGTACTCGCCTTTGAGCTTGCCGTTTTTGTGGGTTTCACGGGCCATGCCTGTGAAGGGCTTTTCATTCAGCAGATAGACGTCATCCTTCCATTGGAGATCTTTGTACGCTGCGAGTGGGGCGGGGTCACAGGCAGCGAGGCCAAGGGCGATCAGAAGGGCGGAAAGGAATCGGATCATGAGGGGAAGTTTGAGCCACTGTTCTCCCGAGTGCAATGCTGGGCTGGGGCCGATGGTTCGGATGAGCCGGCTGAATGAACCCCGGGAGAGTAGGCGGGATCAGGCCTGACGGACGGGGACGATCTTTTTGTCCAGATCATGGCTGGCATGGATGCGGCGCACGGTGCCGCTGCGGGCGCGCATGAGGATGCTGTGTGTCTCCACGCGATGCCCGATGGTGCGTACACCGGGAAGCAGGGGGCTGTCACTGATGCCTGTGGCGCAGAAAAGTGCGCTTTCACCCGGCACCAGATCATCGCAGCGGTAGGTGCGGGTCATTTCCTCCAGGCTTGCCTGCTGGGCCACCTCTGCGCGGTGCTCTTCGGTGTGGAACCACATCCGCACATCCATGTCACCTCCGAGACACTTCAGGGCTGCTGCGGTGAGCACGGCCTCTGGGCTGCCGCCCATGCCTGCATAAAGATCGACCCCCGACTCCTGCAGGGAGGGGGCGACGGCGGCGGTGATGTCTCCATCTGTGATCATGCGCAGGGCGGCACCTGTGGCGCGCACTTCCCGAATGAGGTCGGCATGGCGTGGGCGGTCCATCGTCACCACGACGACATCACGCACATGTTTGTCCAGCGCTCTGGCCACGAACTCGATCACGTCTTTCAAGGGGAGATCCAGCAGTGGGCGGTCGCCTTCACTCTTCAGTGCTTTTTTGACTGCGGGACCGTAGGCGAGCTTTTGACAGTAAAAGCTGGGGATGTTTTTCATGGCACGCTCGGCCCCCTCCGGCACCTGGGCTGCGGCGATGCAGGAGATGCTGTTCGGTGTGCCTTTGGCGATGTTTGTGGTGCCATCAATGGGGTCTAAGGCGATGTCGAAGCGTGGTGCCCCTGGCTTCCAGGTGCCCAGGTGTTCGCCCACGAAGATCCCGGGGGCGTTATCTTTGATGCCTTCCCCGATGACGACGGTCCCGCAGACATCGAGGATGTCGAAGACTCCGTAGATCGCGCTGCATGCGGCTGCGTCTGCAAGCTCCTTTTCACCACGCCCCAGCCAGTGCAGGGAGCGCAGTGCTGCATTCTCCGTGGCTCGGACAAACTCGAATTCGATGAGGCGTTCGAGATCAAGTGGGCTGCGAAGTGGTGGCAGAGATGAGTTGGACATAGGGTTGTGCTGAGTGATGCCAAAGAAGGCAGGCTTCCGCGAGAAATTCTTCTTCCAATTTGGAGCCTCTATCCGCCCTTGGCATGGGCTGGCATTCTCCGCTAAACTCGGGGCTTTCCCTTTGGATATCACCTCGCCATTCCGCCGTCACCCAGCGCGCACGCTTTGCCTCTTGCTAGGAGCGGTGCTGATCATTCTTGTGGTCCGTGAGTGGTTTGGTTTGAGTTCTCAGAGGCCGCAGCAGGGTAGGGGACCTAAGGCGCCGGCTGCCCGGGCCCTCCCGCCCAGCGATCCTTAGCCGGGCGAACTGATCCTCAA
>JAGKWZ010000423.1 GCA_021151605.1 Verrucomicrobiaceae bacterium | reverse complement strand
CCATTGGCGGATTTGCCGGGCTGCGCATGGCCGAGATCAAGCGTTTGGACTGGAAGGCGGTAGATCTGGACCGGCGAATCATCACATTGAGGGCGGATCAGGCCAAGACGGCGTCGCGGCGAATCGTGCCGATCAGTGATAATCTGGCGGCATGGATTGAGCTATTGCCAAGAGAGGGCAAGGTGGTTAGCAAGGTTGCGCCTGATCTCACCAAGCTGGCTGAGAAGCTTGGCATGGAGTGGCCTCGAAATGCGCTGCGTCACTCCTACATCAGCTACCGTCTCGCCGTTGTTAAAGACGCGGCCAAAGTGGCTCTGGAGGCGGGCAATTCACCGGACATCATCTTCAAGCACTATCGCGAATTAGTCACGGAGCAGGAAGCCAAGGAATGGTTCTCCATCATGCCGGCCAATGGCTGGAGTCCACCAGAGCCCAAGAAGCCGAAACCCATGCCCCGTCGCCAGAGGAAACTCGTCGATGCCATTTTGGGTTGAGCCTTGTTGCGCAACGAAGATCAGAGTCCTGCCGCCTGCTTCCACGCGAGATCCATGTCGGCGCTCGTCATGCCGAGTGCGGCTCCGAGCTGGATGACGAGTGGATGATCTCTATGATAGTCGCTCGAAAACTCCCACTCGATCTGTGCGGTGGTGCGTTGTGGTTCGGGCAGGGCTGCGATCAGCGATGGGATCTGTTCCAGCAAGCCAGCGCCATGGAGCCAGAGACGTAGCTGCCGTGCGCGAACTGACGAGCCGTATCGCCCGTCATGGAAACTGAATTGGAGGTGATCGTCATCATAAGGAATTAGCCGTCTTCTCGGCGGTTGGCGAAATGGGACCGGATCGCATAGCGCAAGCCGAACGGTGCTGCGGGTGTCCAGGTCAGCAGACCGTTATCGGCGTGAGTCAGGTGGATGGAAGGATCGAGCGTCTTGATCAAGACATCGTTGCGCTCCAGATAGCGGCGGTCCTTCAGTTCACCGTGCCAGAGGTGACTGGCTGTGCCAGGAACGCAACCCATGGCGCGACCTTTGATCCAAGCCTTCACGGGAGCGGCCCAGACATTATAGTGGGCACGCAAAGCTGGGTTCATGACGATGTGTCCGGGCTGGTCGTAGCCGAGGACAGCGGACGCAAAGCCCACATCACCATTGCCCACCACGAGGTGTTCGTAGAGACCTCCGCGTCGTTGAGTCCACAAAGCACGCCTTGCCGCCATGGCGAAACCGGGATGCGCAACGCAGCGATGAAGCAGATCGGGCTCCTTGCCGATGCCTGGGCGTTCCAGGCTCACACTGTCATCGTGCGCGAGCCATTGAGCTTTGGAGAACGGCTGGACGACGGGGAAAAAGTCCAAGGCACGGGCGGTTTGATCGAACCAATGCTCGCTGCTGAAGAGGATGTCTGCGTCCACCCAGGCCAGCGCCTCGAAATGGCGTGGCACCATGGCTGCCGCGATGTTTAGCAGGCATTCCTTCTGCATCATCACCTGGTCATTGTCCGCGATGATCTGCTGCCAGCCTGGCATTCCTGTCGTTTGCATGGGATGCCCAGGCAGTTGAGCCTCCACCCCGTAAACAGGCAGACCTTTGGTGACCTCCAGAAAGCGGCGCAGGTTTTGCCGAGGTCGCTCAAAGCCGAACCAGTTGTAGTGACAGGTGATGAGGGCGAGTTTCATCGGTTAGTTCGTGTAGCGCCCACGGACTCGCAGCCACAGACCGTTGAAAGTTGGCAGAGTGCTGTAGGCATCGGGCATGCCGGTGTCGAGGTAGACATCGAGCTTCGACCCAGCAGGCATGGTCAAAGCGCCATTGACGAGAAGAGGAATGCCGAGGCCCTTGGCATCGCTGTTCGGGAAGTATTCATAAAACCAGAAGGACTGGGCATACAGGCCGCCAGGGGACGAAGAGTTCGGCGCGTCGGTGCCATAAATGATGATGTTCGACTGGAAAAAATAGTCCGCCATTCGCGGAGTCGCATTGCGCATCGCAAGGCCGATGTGCGTGATCACCGCATCACGCGGCAGAACGAAAATCGAGCTGGATTGAAGCGAGTCGTAACTGGTTTGGCTACTAAGCTGCAAAGGGATGAGCAGATCGAACATCTGTCCCGAGGCTCCATTGCTTTGCACAAAGGCCACGAGGGCGGCATTGTCGCTCGGAGTGCCGCTGTTGATCTGGGACCAGGCATGGTTGTGTCCGCTTGGCGGAAACGTGCTTGGTTTGCCAGTTACCTCATTCCAGGAGCTTGGAAAGCTGGAGGGCTTGCCGGTCACGTTCGACCAGGTCACCGTGGGATTACTGGCACCACCGGCACTGTTGATGGTGATCGTCTTGGTTTCCTCATTGAGTGTGAACGTGATGTTCGATCCAGCCACCAGCCGCGCCTTGATCCACGACCAGGCGGCATCGGCGGCTGGATCAGGGGCCGTGTCACCAGGGCGTGAGGGCGAATTGCGCAGGGTGATGGGGAAAGCCAGGGACTTGCGCGGATGAGGGAGCTCGCTGGTGATCTGCCACTCGATCTGCGCGGTCAGGGCAATGGCTCCGCTATTGGCGAGAGCGGTGCGCAAAGGTTCAGAGTCTGCCAGCAAGCTGAAGGTGTAGCTGGTCTGCGCATCAAAGCCAGCCACCGTCCACGAGGTGTCGAGCAATACGGGCGAGCCGCTCTCAGCGCCTGGCAGCTTCACGGTCAGCTTCCCTGTCGTATTGGCCGGGAGAGCGACCGGCATGTTGTCCTGCTCGAAGGTGACACGAAGCTCGAAGAGTGTGCCAAGGATGCCCGTGAGCGAGGGCACGGACGAACTCACATTCGATGCCCTGACTTCCCCGGTGCCTGCATTGATGCAGAGATGCTGCTGGTCCATGCCTCAAGCGGCATGTCAATCATGCCGTTGGCAGTACCATCTAGGTCACATGAGCGCAGCGTCATGGTCCAAACCACCTCCGATACCGAGGAGTCCGTAATCGTGCGCGACATCGATGTCGAGGTGCTGCCAGCGGAGTGTGAGCCGAAGTAGTTCTCACAGAAACAAGACCGCTGAGGTCGGAGAACTGAGAAAACAAAATAGCTTTCTCGGCTCCCCGTTCTCGCGGTGTCCCATTCAGGAAGGCCCTTGGCTTCAAAGTCTCAATCCACCAGCGCCGAGCCCTTCGCCTGCATGTCTTGGGAGATGCGGGACATGGCCTGCTCCACCGTCTCTTGGTTAAGGCGGGCGGGAGTGCTGTTCACGGCATCCAGCGTCAAGGTCAGACTCACCGTCTCGATTCGCACGTTGGAGTCGAGGTCGATGGAGTTCGCGGAGCCTTTCATCGTCGCTGGCCCCACGGCCTTGTCCGTCTTGCTGATCGTCAGCAAACCGTCCGTGCCATCCATCCAGAGTGCAAACTCACCCGCCACCAATTCACTGACCACCGTCTGACTCTTCGGCACCGGGCCGGTGCTTTGAGTGTCCAGGTCTTCATGGATTTCCAGACGGTGGATGCTTTGGCTGCCACTCTTGCTGCCGATGATCAATCCGCCGCGCTGCCCGGCACGATCTAGGACCAAGTAGCCGCTGAGCGCCGCATTCGTCGCCACCGTACCTGCATAGGCTTTGCCGGTGCCGGTCAGTTTGTAGATCAGCAGGCCGCTGTCATTGATCCGCAACTGCGCCGGGGCCGTGGTGACTTTCCCATTCGGCGTGGTCACGGTCACGCTATAGAGCCCGACAGAGCTGGCATCCACGTTCGGCACATTCAGCGTGGTGGAATTGGCTCCCTTGATGGCGACGCCATTCTTGAGCCACTGCCAGGCCGTGGCTCCGGGCACATTCACGGTGAAGGTGGCCGTTCCCGCAGGGTTCACATCCGTGCTCTCAGGGGCGGTATTCACCGGCACTAGCGGCGGCAGGGAGAGTCGTGCGGGATTGGACACATCCACCCCATGCCCATTCTTCACCACCACATCATAGATCCCTTCCTGAGTCCTCTGAATGTTCGTGAGCACCAGCGTTGCATTCGTGGCCTTGGCGATGGCCGTGCCATTCCTCCGCCACTGGTAGGTGTAGGGCAGAAGGCCAGTCGCCACGGTGGCCGTGAAGGTCAGTCCGCCACCCAGTGCCACCGTGGTATCTCCAGGAGTGATGCTCACATTCGGAGCTGGGCTTAACACCGTTAGTTCGGCTGGATCACTGGTAGCCGTGTCAAGATCATCCGTCACCACCACATCATAGTCGGCAGGGCTGCGGTAGTTGAGCGGAGACAGGGTCAACGAGCTGCTCGTGGCAGTGGGGATGTTCACCCCGTTCTTCCGCCACTGATACATCAAAGTGCCAGTTCCAACCGCAGAGACTGCAAATGTCGTGCTTTGTCCGGAATACCCGATCCGGCTGGTCGGCTGCTGTTCGATGAATGGACCTTTTTCAGACTCAAACAGCGCCAGAATGTCTTCTGAACTTAATGCACGGTTGTAGATTCTGATATCGTCAACCGCGCCATCAAAATAGACATCGTTTTGGGATGCAGGGAGAAGCTGCCTGTCAGCACCAAATAACAGATTCTTGAACCTTTGCCCATACGAAGGGAGGTCCATTTCGTGAATCAAGCTGCCGTCTAGGTAAAGACGCAGTTTATGATCCGCAAGATTCCGACCAAGTGAAGCTGGTAATATTGTCGGACAGGACATCTGGCGCGCTGATGTAACTCGAGTCACCAGAAAGCTCGATGCATCTATTGCTTCTGTTAAACCTATCCGAGTCGAAAGACCCGTTATTTAGCACCAAGGTCTGCTGCAATGCTGAAGTGTCATTCAGGCTGTTATCCAGTGGATGGTAAGCCGTTAGACCTCTCCATAAATTAGCTTCCGTGTCGGTGAGGTTTAGGGCCGCTGCATTGCTGGTCAGGCTGCTATTGTCATCATACACTTTCACGGTGTAATCGCCGATATGCCAAGGCTTACACATGGCAACTGTATATGTGCTCAGATTAGCGCCGGGAATGTCGAATCCATCTTTTTGCCACTGGTAGCTCAGTGTGCCAATCCCTTGGGCGGTCACGCTGAATGAAGCGCTTTGAGTAAGCTGACTTGTGACTGCTACAGGCTGGGTAGAAATGCTAACCGTGCGCAGAATGTAGTGCCCGCCATTTTGATAAATTTGGTTTGCCTGTCCGCTAACACCCCCACCCCAAACCACCATCTCATCGCCAGTCCAAACAGCTACATGGGATGATCTGACGCTTGGCGCATTGGTGTTCGTAAATGATTCCCATATTTTAGTGGCCGGATTGTAGCTTGCCCCATTTCCGAGGTGACTTCCATTCCAGCCACCCCACACAAGAATCTCTGAGCCAGTCCACACCACAGAGTGGTCTGCTCTGGATGAAGGAATGTCGACGTTTCCAATGTCCGTCCATGTGTTGGTGTTTGGGTTGTAATGTCC
>JAGKWZ010000422.1 GCA_021151605.1 Verrucomicrobiaceae bacterium | reverse complement strand
GTCACCGGCATTCCCGCTTTCTGGTATTCCCCGCCAGAATGCCATTTTCTCGTCTCAGAAGCCCATTTTTCCGTGATTCTGCCCTCCAGGCGCGGAAGGGGACGAGTCTTCTGCGGCATTCCGCTTATCTCCCGCCGCAGGGGAACGATCTCCAGGTGCAGGGGATGAATCCCTCACCGCATTCCGTCTATCCCCAGCCGCAGGGGATGAATCCCCTGGAGCAAAAAGTCATTCCCCAGCCGCAGGGGAATCATCCCGAGCCGCAAAAAATCGTTCCCCTGGCGCAGGGGAACGTTCCCCTACCGCATTCCAGCTTTCCCCAGCCGCTGGGGAAACACCCCGCACGGTCCATTTTCCGCCATGAAAACACTCTTCTGGGACTCCTTGGACGAAAACGGCCAGCCTTACCGATTCGGGGACAAACGGCTCCGATGGGGTTCCCCGGCTTATATTTTGGAACCCGGTGATCCCGAATACCCCTACGAAGACTTTCCCCCGCACTCCCAACCTAAACGCAAACGCACCATGACCAACCAAGCCTACTACCCAACGCGCCAGGCAGATCAGATCGTCTGGCTGGAGAACTTCAGAAACAAAATCGCCGCCTATGCCGCCACGCTCGGCCTGACGACTGAACAAGTGGATGCTCTCACCGCGAAATGCCGCTGGCTCATCTACATTCTCGGCTCCTGGCTGCCCGCCGAGCGCGCCTACAACCTGGCCTGCACCCAGGCCTCGAAAACCGCCCAGACCGGCGCTGCCGGTCCCTTCGCTCTCCCCGTCTTCGTCCCGCCAGCCCTGCCCGCAGGCGTCACCGTCCAGGACGCAGGAGCCCTGACCTACATCTTCGATAAAATCGCCGAAATCAAAGAGAGCGATAACTGCGGCGAGGCCCTCTGTGCCGACCTCCGAATCCACGGCCCCGTGGCAGGAGCGCCCGACTACGCCATCCTGGCCCCCAAGCTCACCCTCAAAATCAGCGGCAACAAGGTCGAACTCGGCTGGGGCTGGGAAGGCTACGCCAAATTCCTCGACCAATGCGAGTTGCAAGTGGACCGAGGCACCGGCTGGCAAATCCTCACCTTCGACACCACACCCGGTTATACCGACAGCACACCCTTCCCCGCCACCCTCACCCAGTGGAAATACCGCGGCATCTACCGTGTGGACGACGAGCAAGTCGGCCAGTGGAGCGCTGAAGTCAGCATCGCCATCGGGGGCTGATATGCTTAGAGATTTTTTATTTGGAGCCTCGCCGGAAAACGACGGGGCTCGTTTCTTATCACAGGGAAGTGTCACTTTACATAGACACGCCTCCTATTCAGTTCTCTGCGCCCCCCACCTCCGCCCCTCATCTGCATGTCTCGCCTGCGTCTTGCTGCTTTATATACCGGCCTCCTTTTTAGCAACTCTTACGACAAGAGCCTCGCCGCCGATCCGGGCATTTCCTGGCGTGTAGGAGCCGGGGCCTCCTACCGCACGATGGGCGGCATTCGTTTCGATACGGGCTCTTTTTCGGGCTCGGCACCCCTGCCTCAGTTGGTGCCTGCATCATCAGTGAGCAATCCATTTGGTCCCGAGACAGGATTCGCTGACCGGACGTACGACAATGGCTTCGTCTTCCAGGACATTAACACCACCAACCCTGGAGCCTTCCTGCCCGGCACCACCGCCTTTTGGGGCTACAACAGCAGCAGTCAGGTGCAGGGAGGAAATCTCGTCTTCACCGGCACGGGAACCAGCACAGTCTTCAGCCAGACAATCGCCAGCGCTGTGAATCCCACCTGGAAAGAAGACCGCGAAGGCGCGGCAACTCCGGCCCTGGACATCACGGGCATGATCGATCTGGGCAAAGGCTGGCATCTGGGGGCCAGTCTCGGCTTCATGGCTCCGCGCATGGAGACGCGCGGCACCTCCTCCACCTTCCGCGCCACCCAGCAGTCCCAGGCCTTTGCCAACACCGTCACCGACACCTATGCGCTACAAGGCGTGATCCCGCCCCAGGCACCCTATGCAGGTGTTTTTAATCCGCAGGGGCCTTCTCCCGTTATCGACAACGTTCCCACCAGCCGAGTGCTCTCCTCCGTACTCACCGGCACTCAGACGGGAGTCTTTTCTAATTCCATCGAGGAATCCCTGGAACTCGACTTTTACATCTTCTCCCTCGGCCCGGTGCTGGAGTTTCAGCGTGGTCCTTGGTCCGTGGGCGGATCGCTCGGCTTTGCGCTGAACCTCGTGGACTGGCGCGCCTCTTTTCATGAGGAACTGACCGGACGCACTGCCGGAACGACGACCACGGTGGGCAACTGGAAGGCGGAAAACTCCGACATGGACGTGCTCGGAGGCTTTTATCTCCAATGGCAGGCCGCCTATGCCATCACCCCACGCATCAGCCTCAGTGCCTTTGGTCGGCATGACTGGATGAGTTCTGTGTCCGCCCGCGTCGGCCCATCCTCCTACAGAGCCGTGCTGGATGGCTTCACCTTCGGCACCGCTGTGCAATTCCGCTTCTGATCACCCTCTGCCCTTTGCCTCATGAGAACCTTCCTCGCCGCCACCTGTCTGCTTTTGCCCCTGCTGGCTTCAGCCCAGAGCTACCTCGTCGATTTCCCGGAGCCGACCTATACCAGCATTGAGGGCACGCCGTTCAATGCACCGATCACCATCGCCCCTGTGCCAGCGAGCGGACTCTTCAGCTACGGCGTCGTGGTCGAGGTGGTTGGTTCTTCAGGGCTTACGGGAGTGGTCTTTGTGCAGCCGGCGAACGCCCTCGACTTCGATGGCCCGCGCGGCACTGGCATCCAGCGAGATGACGATCCAGGTGTGGCTCGCGGGAAAGGCACCGTGGACATCTTTGATGTTGCCAAGCCGAACCACGTCGCGGGCACCTTTGCCCAGCTCAGCATCACGGGCTTGCCGAAGGGGAGCTACACCCTTCAGCTCGCGCCCTACAATACGCTCGGCAGCACCGAGGATTTGTTTGTCGATGGCGCGGGCCAGACGCTTGATCCCTTTATCACCTTTGGCAATGCCACGCTCACCGTGCAGCCGGGCATCGTCACCGCCACCGTGGCTGCCAGCGGTGCCCTGCGCACGGATCGCCAGACCGGCATGTTGCTGCGGGACTACATCCTCACGAACACCGGCACCCGCGCCTCCTCTTTCCGAGTCTGGATTCGCAATCTCGCCAGCAACTGGCAGGTCTGGAACCGCCACGGCATTGTCGATGCGGTGCCCTATGTGGACATCACCCAGCTCGTGCCTGCAGGGCAGAGTGTGACCTTCACCCTGGAGTTCTACGCCAGCCCGCGCGTCGGCACGCCCGACCCCACGCTGGATGCCGTCGGCATCACGACGACACCGCCCGTCGTCGAAGGCACTGCCACCTCCCTCGCCCCGCGTGCCACGCTGACCGGCGGGGATGTCCTGCTCGAATTCGCCACCGAGTCCGGCAAAAACTACACCATTCAATACTCCAGCGACCTCATCCATTGGTCCAGTGTCCTGCCCAAGATCCAAGGCACTGGCAGCCGTGTCCAATGGATCGACAATGGCCCGCCGAAAACTCCAAGTCGCCCTGCCACCGCTGGCGGTCGATTCTACCGGATGGTGGCGGAGTGATTCTGAGCCAACGCCTTTCTGCCTTACTCACCTCAAGCCTTTTGTTCATGAAAAACCAAGTCTCTCTGCTCCTTCGGTTACTCCTCCTCTTCGTGATCTCAGCAGCCCATGCTGCAACTTATGATTGGATCGACTGGCAAACGAAAAACGTCGCAGCGGGCACCATGGCCGGGACCATCACCCGGCCCGATGGGGAAACAATCGAGGTTGATTACAGCGGTGAGATCGCTTTTGCCCAGACAGGCGTCGCGGGGGAAACCAATTACTGGCTGCCGGATGCTCCCTACAAGTCCACACTGGTTAGTAACGCCCCGCCAACGGCGGATTTGGTCGCCGCAGTCGGCAACCAAGGCAAAACACAGACCATTCGCTTCTCCCGCCCTGTCAAAGACCCAGTGATGGCGTTTGTCAGCCTGGGGGCTCCTCCCATTCCCGTGAGCTGCAACTTTAGCGTGCCATTTGAAGTCATCAGCTTTGGCAGGGGTTTTTGGGGGGACGGGCGCTTTGAAAGGGTGGGGTTCAAAAAACTCCTGGGTTACGA
>JAGKWZ010000082.1 GCA_021151605.1 Verrucomicrobiaceae bacterium | reverse complement strand
CCTTTGGCCTGAATTCGACGATTAGCTGGGGTTGGCGCTCCTGCAGAAGCCAGTAGAGGTGCGGGAGGAGGGAGTCGGAGGAGAGCTGTTTCATATGCTCGACTTCCTGAGCGAGGATCTCCTTTTTCTTTTCGGGCCTATTGTGCAGGTAGCTGGAGAGTACCTGGAGTCGGGCAACTTCCGTTTTATTTGGGTGATCTTCGATGCACTGGAGGAGGAGATCGCTCTCTGCCAGGGTGAGTTTGCGATCAGAGGCGAGCGAGTCGATGGCCTGAAGTGCCGCTTTGTCTTTGCCTTTGGCAATCTGCCAGAGGGAGAGCCGTGCACGATCTCGAATTTCGGTAAAGGTGGCCTGGATGTCCATTAGCGCTAGGCGTAGCTGGCACATTGTGTCGTTTTTATCGAGGGAAAGAGCGTGACGTAGCGTCTGCTCTGCCAGGGAGAGCCTGCCCTGAAGGCGCAGTGAATTGGCGAGAAGCTCAAGGGCTGGACGACGTGCGCGTGACTCGGGTGAAATCTTTTCTAATGTGGAGTGGATGCCGGCAACATCCTGCATCTGAACATAGATTTGCCCCACCTTGAGCAGATCCTCTTCGGTGATTTGGCCATTGAGTTCGATTAGGCGGAGGTGATGAAGAATTGATGCAGGATCACCACCGGTTGCGATGAGGAAATCAGAGAGTACTCGTAGCACGCGAGGGTGTTGGGCGCGCCAAGATCGGGCTTTTTCGATTGCTTCGTAAGCGGGAAGCCATTCTTTTTGATTGATGTGTTCCGCAGCCTGATCTGCGTAGTGTTTGGCGACGAGTGATTGAGTATATGAAATGAGACGTGGGCCTAACCACCAGGAGAGAAGGCCAAGTAATAGTAAACTTCCGAGAATACGTGTGATCCAAGGCTTGCTCGGCTTGGCAAGCAGTTCTGGAGGCAGGTTTGCGTAACTCATGGCTAAATGAATTACGGTGATTGCAGCTCGAGGACAACCCTGAAACCGATGTCAGGACTGGCGTTTGTAGCTGGGGCATGGCGGCGGGCCGAGGTTAGAAGCTTTTCTTTGTCTGATGTGAGCCATGATCCGCCCCGGATGACACGTTCTGTATCCGCACCAGGCCAGGGGTCAGAGCACCATTCGGAGACATTGCCTGAGAGGCCGTGAATGCCCAATTGATTGGGGGATTCGGCCGAGACGGGGGAGCTGTAGGAGTAACTGTCCGAGAAGCCGCTTAAGTTTTGGGAGTCCAAATTGGTGCTCATGGCAGGAGGAGGGAAGACGCCTTTAGCAGACCATGGGTAGTGGGTTTTGTTCGCACCTGAACGTGCGGAAGGATCGGCACCTATTTCATCCTTTAGACCGCACATGAGGCTCCACTCGATATCTGTTGGCAGGCGATAGTTTGCCGTCTCAGGGATGATTTTGGTGCTCCTGTCTCGTTTAGTGAGCCACTCACAGAAGTCGCGGGCATCCTGCCAGGTAAGTCCGGCGGCGGGATGGGTGCCCCCAAGGAGATATGGCGGCTTGTTGTCCCAAGAGCGTTCCGCACTTTTAAGCCACGTCTCGAAATCCTGCACACGCACTTCGGTTTTCCCGATAAGCAGTCGCTCGCCCATAGGGACGAAGTCCATGCCCAGGGAATTGAGGAAGGAGCCGCCTGCTGTAGCGGGTTTCAGCTTTGAAGGATCAGGCAAGCTTGGGCCAGCATCACCGCCCAACAGCTTCTTTTTCATCGCTTCGACATCTTCTTTGGCGACAGCTTCACCCAGCATTTCCTGTCTCCGTTCGGAGCGGATTTTTTCTTTATTTTGCTCAACGACGGCGAGCAGGGCGGCACTGCGTTGTTTGTCTTCAAAGACGCAACGGAAACCAACGGTGGGCATTCGAAGGTCGGCCGGGACTCGGTAGATGTAGGAGGAACGCAGACATTCGGGACGGAAATAAGCCCAGGAGCCACCTCGCAGTATGCCCTCCTGTTCGGCGCGGATTTCTGCATCCCAGCACCACTCCCAGACATTTCCGGCAACATCATAGAGTCCGTCCTCCGTGGCGGTGAAAGAGCCTACGGGGGAGGTATAGGGGAAACCGTCCTCATAGCCGGGAATCTCGCCTTCGGCCAGATTGGCGGCTTTCGGTGGTGGTGGCCAGCGCATGCCCCAGGGGAAAGTCCGCTCATCCTGGACCTGCTCATCCACGGTGAGGTCGGGTTTGCGTGTGCGCAAAAGGACGGCTGCAGCATCCCACTCTAATTGAGTAGGGAGGCGGTAGGACTGAGCTGTGTTCAGGCGTTTAGAGGACCGTTCCTTGTCCGTGAGCCATGCGCAGAAAACCTTGGCATCCTGTAAAGTCACGCTAACGACGGGATGGTTATCAGCCTGTTCGAAGTGCGGTTTGTAGTCCCAGACATGTTTGCTTTCTGCGAGGAACGACCGCCACTGAGCTACCGTAGTTTCATGCGCGGAAAAGAGAACTGGTGAGCCAGGCAC
The DNA here is from genome assembly GCA_021151605.1 of Verrucomicrobiaceae bacterium. Taxonomy (GTDB): domain Bacteria; phylum Verrucomicrobiota; class Verrucomicrobiia; order Verrucomicrobiales; family Verrucomicrobiaceae; genus Prosthecobacter. The sequence continues at coordinate 20,222 of JAGKWZ010000082.1, read as the reverse complement.
GGCGATAAATTTCTGCCCGAGTGAACTGGTGTGTTCACGAATATCCTCTGGTTTTTGAGCGAAACCATGGGCAAGGGACATCAGCAGGGCCGTGAAAGACAAAAGACGGGTTGGACGCATTCTTAAAAAGGTGGGCTGATGTTCAACGCAGCCGCTAAGAGGTCAAGTCTGCAACTGCGCCAAGTCTTCATCAAAACCACGGGTTCTACACCCAAAAAGAAAGCCCGGCGTTATGCCGGGCTTTCCTGAATATTCTTGATCGGTCAGGGCAAATTAAGCCTTGGCGATGCTGGTGGCTTTACCGTGCTCGCTGTCAACCTTCACGTTCTTGCCGACGAGCTTCTCAGCGTCGTCCGCACCTTTGGTGCTTGGGGTGAGGGTAACGGTAGCATCTTTGCCATCTTTGCCTTCAACGACGAGCTTCTTGGTAGCTGCGTCGAAGGATTTCAGTTTGCCTTCGTTGGTGACGACCTTGCCACAGCCAGCGTAAGCAGAGCCGAGGGCGAGTGTGGAGATGGCGAGGAGCGTGAGTGCTTTCTTCATATTTTTGTTGGGTGGGTGTTGAGGCAACGTTGAATGTTGCTCTGTAGCAAACGATTGTTCATAAGCGTAGGTTTCAAGCAAGCCTCAAATTCATACCATGCGCCTTTTTTTCTCTGCCCTCGCCCTTGTCTCCCTCGTTCGACTCGCCCAAGCCCATGCGGTGCCGGACATTCCGGTGCGGAGCTTTTTTACTCAGGATGGTAAATGTACGATCACGATCGAGGTCGATCCTCGCTGTTTCGCGGCTGACCCGAATACCGAACCCTCTCTGCTCAATGCGGTCCTGCCCTCCATGAATGAAGCGCAGCGGGCCAGCCTGAAAGCCAAGGCGGCGGATCTTGCGCGGCGCTACGTTGAGTTTTTCTTCGATCCCTCTGGGCCGGTGACACCAGAGTTTAAATTCGAATTCACCGGACATGCGCAGCTGCCATTGAGTGCGGAAGAAGATGTGGTGGTGCTCACAGGTACCTGTGAGGCACAAGTGCCTTTAGGGAGCACGGCCTGGCGCATCCGTGCGACGAAGGAAACGCCTCTGGCCGTGGTTTTTCGCAATTATCTCGAAGGAACGGAAAATCCGAAGTTCTCTGTGCTCTTCCCTGGTGAGACAAGTTTCCCGTTTGAGTTCAATAAAGCACAAGAGCCGCTTCAAGACATCGTGTTTGGCTCCTGCCTGAATTTGACAGAGCATCCCATGCTGGACCAAGCGGCCACATTGCCAATGAAGCTTTTCCTCTTTATGGGAGATAACATCTATGCCGACACTGAAGACATGGCGGTGATGCGTGCGAAGTATCAGACACTGAGCCAAAGCACTTTTTTACAATCCGTCCGGGCGAAGGCACAAATTCTAGCCACTTGGGATGATCATGACTTTGGCTTGAATGATGGCGGAGCAGACTATCCGAAACGTCGTGAGTCGCAGAAGGAATTTCTCGACTGGATGTTAGTGCCTGCTAGTTCAACACTCCGCTCGCAGGAGGGGGTTTATCAAAGCCGTCGCTTCGGGCCTGAAGGGAAGCGTATTCAAGTCATCTTGCTGGACACGCGCTATTTCCGCAGTCCGCTGAAGCGTGTTCCGAAAGAACAGGGTGCACAAGGTGGGGTGGCTGTGCCTCATATCGACACTTCAACGACGATTCTAGGCTCTGCCCAGTGGCAATGGTTGGAGAATGCGCTAAAGCAGACGGCGGAAATACGGCTGATCGTGAGTAGCATCCAGTTTGCCGCCGAGCCCAGTGGCAGTGAGAGTTGGGCCAATTTCCCTCATGAGCAGAAGCGCCTCGTTGATCTTATCGCCAACACTCGGGCAAACGGAGTTATTTTCCTGAGTGGAGATCGTCACTGGTGCGAATTCTCGGCGCTAACCGAAGGCGTGCCTTATCCCCTTTACGATTTCACGGCTAGTTCTATGACGCAGGAACACCAGAGAGGGACTCCAACTCCGAATAAAAATCGCCTTTTACCAAAGACATTTCACCAGCCCAATGTTGGAACTTTGCACGTCGATTGGAAGCTGAATGATCCTATATTAACATTCCGCATTGTTGATGCTACTGGGGGGATTCAGATCGAAAAAATGATAAGACTTGAAGAGCTAAGGCCAAATTAAGGTCGCAAGAGGTTAGGATAATGTGGTTATTTTATAGCAAACAATCTTCTGGATGAGGAGTTAACGGGAGCAAAAGATCGAGTCGGATTTAGACAAGGTTGAAGGCTTTCATCTTGGAAACATTTGCACAAAGGATCAAATACCCTTTGACAGATATGCCAAACCTCCTAGCTTCGCCGTCACTTTTTCGGTAGAAAGACCGGGGCGTGTTATTCCTCATTTAACAAATTTGGGATTTGATGTGCCTCGGTTTTCTTGTCGAAAGAGGAGGAGATTCTTTTGCGAATCACCGCCGGATAAAGCTGATGTAGCTCAGTGGTAGAGCACGTCCTTGGTAAGGACGAGGTCAAGGGTTCAAATCCCTTCATCAGCTCCAGTCTCGCGTTGATAAGCCTAGGAGTTTCCGTTTCACGACAAACGAACCAGACCCCCAAGCGCACAACCTCTCCCCAACATGGCTAAAGAAGCATTCCAACGCACCAAGCCGCACGTCAACATCGGCACTATCGGCCACGTTGACCACGGCAAAACCACCCTGACTGCCGCCATCACGACGACCCTTGCAACAAAGGGTTTCGCTGAGGCGAAGAAGTATGATGAGATCGACGCCGCTCCTGAAGAAAAGGCTCGCGGTATCACCATCAATACTGCTCACGTCGAGTATCAGACCGACAACCGCCACTACGCTCACGTCGATTGCCCTGGTCACGCTGACTATGTGAAAAACATGATTACTGGTGCCGCCCAGATGGACGGTGCGATTCTCGTCTGCTCCGCTGCCGATGGCCCAATGCCCCAGACTCGCGAGCACATCCTCCTTGCTCGTCAGGTCGGTGTTCCTGCTATTGTGGTATTCCTGAACAAGGTGGATATGGTTGATGATCCTGAACTCCTTGAGCTCGTTGAGATGGAAGTGCGTGACCTCCTCTCCAAATATGACTTCCCAGGCGATGACATCCCAATCGTTAAAGGTTCTGCGCTTAAAGCGCTTGAGGGTGATGAAGCTCAACGTGCCAACATTCTCAAGCTCATGGAAGCCGTGGATAACTACATCCCTCTTCCAGAGCGTCCGATTGATCAGGACTTCTTGATGCCTGTTGAAGACGTTTTCGCCATTGAAGGTCGTGGGACTGTCTGCACTGGACGCGTCGAGCGTGGTATCGTAAAGAAGATGCAGGAAGTCGAAATCATCGGCATTCGTCCAACGATGAAGACAACTGTGACCGACATCGAAATGTTCCGCAAACTGCTCGACGAAGGTCGTGCGGGCGACAACGTTGGACTCCTCTTGCGTGGCGTGAAAAAAACCGACATTGAGCGCGGTCAGGTTATTGCCAAAGTTGGTTCCGTAACTCCGCATAAAAAGTTTACAGCCGAGGTGTACGTTCTTTCCAAAGACGAAGGTGGTCGTCACACACCTTTCTTCAATAATTATCGCCCACAGTTCTACTTCCGCACAACGGACGTAACGGGAAGCGTAACTCTCCCAGAAGGTGTTGAAATGGTGATGCCTGGTGATAACGTGTCCATTACGGTCGAACTTATCACCCCAATCGCTATGGAAAAGACCATCCGATTTGCCATCCGTGAGGGTGGAAAAACGGTCGGTGCTGGCCGTGTGGCTACCATCCTCGATTAATTGCTTTAGTTGGCTCGTCTGTTAGCCGCCGAAGAAATCTTTGATAAGGTGCTTCGGCGGCGAATCTATCAATAGGTTCAAAGCGAGCTTTACAAATACATAAAGCACAATCATTCTGCTAAAGAAGGAAAAATATTACAGGTCAGTAGCTCAATTGGTAGAGTAGTGGTCTCCAAAACCATTGGTTGGGGGTTCGAGTCCCTCCTGGCCTGCCATCCTTCTTAATGCGGTCGAAGATTTCATCAGATTAAAGTCTCCCCAACTACATGAGTCGCATTATTGCTTATTGGAACGAAGTTGTCATCGAGCTCAGAAAAGCTACGTGGCCATGGGATCCCAAAGAGAAAGGCTTCGCCAAATACAAAGAGCTTAATGATTCCACGATTGTAGTGTTCATAGCCATGCTTCTTCTTGGAGGATTTGTGGCATTTTTTGATTTCTCTTTTCGCAAGGCCTTTGATGCCTTGACCTCCTGGTTCACTTCAATGTGACTGGGCTAATTTAACCCCTCCCGACCATCAACAATCTATGGGTGCAATTCCTAACCCTCGCGACCAATGGTATGTGATTCACGTGCGTGCTGGCCTTGAAAATAAGGTTCGAGACTCCATGGTCCGTCGCATACAAACCGAGGAGATGGGGGATTACATTTATGCCGTGCTTGTGCCCACAGAACGGGTGTCAGAAGTTAAAAAGGGTAAAAAAACTGAAAGCAATCGTAAGTTTTTTCCAGGCTATGTTATTGCAAACTGCCACCTACTTGATGAACACAATCGCTTAATCGACAAAACTTGGTACTTCGTTAAGGAAACTGACGGTGTATTAAACTTTGCCGGAACAAAAGATCACCCTATCGCAATGCGTCCTCGTGAAGTCGAAGGGCTTCTAGCGCAACTCCGTGATAAAGAAGAAGGTGTTGTTCCCAAAATAGCCTTCAATGTTGGTGATACAGTTCGAGTTACGGATGGACCGTTTGAAAGCCAAAATGGTGTTATTGAAGAAATTGATCCTGAGCGTGGAGTCTTACGTGTGTCCGTTAACATATTCGGACGTTCAACGCCAGTGGATCTAGAATACTGGCAGGTCGAGAAGGCGTAAAACTAAATTAAAATCCTGCCGCTGATACCAATAGACTGAATCCCAGCAATCACCCCCAAACACATGGCCAAAGAAATCGTTAAACAAATCAAGCTCCAGATCAAAGCTGGTGCAGCTAATCCAGCCCCGCCAATCGGCCCAGCTCTCGGTCAAGCCGGTGTCAATATCATGGCCTTCTGCAAGGAATTCAACGCTGCTACCCAGAAGCTAGGCGGTGATGTTTTGCCTACAATCATCACGGTTTACAAGGATAAAAGCTTCACCTTCATAACCAAGCAACCACCAGCATCCAATATACTGAAGAAAATCGCAAATATCGCATCTGGTTCTGGTGAGGCCAGTAAAAAGAAAGTTGCCAAGATTACTAAGGCTCAACTTATTGAGGCTACAAAACTTAAGCTTGTTGACTTGAATACTAGCGACCTTGACCGCGGTTCCCGTATCATGGCTGGCACAGCTCGCCAGATGGGCATTGACATTATTGACTAATCCAACGCAGGAGAACGGAACAACCGTTCGAAAGCACTGCTAAACAAACATGCAAACTCGAAGCAAACGATATAAAAAAGCCGCGGAAATGATTCCTGCGGGGAAATCATTCACTCTTGATGAGGCAGCTGAGCTCGTCCGCAAGCTGCCCGGAACAAAGTTCAATCAGAGCATTACTCTGTCCTTCCATATGGGTGTTGACCCTAAAAAGGGCGACCAAATGATTCGTGGCACATGCCCGCTTCCGAATGGCTCTGGCAGAACCGTTAGAGTTGCCGTTTTTGCCGTAGGTGCAGCTGCGGATGCAGCTAAAGCCGCAGGAGCTGATCTGGTTGGATTCGAGGATCTCATTGCCAAGGTGAAAGAAGGGCACATGGATTTCGATGTCGCAATCGCTACGCCTGCTGCTATGAATGAAGTCCGTAAACTCGGCAAGCAGCTTGGACCTCGCGGTCTTATGCCCAACCCCCGAACGGGCACTGTAACAGATGACACTGCAGCAGCAGTTAAAGATGTGAAGGCAGGTCGTGTCGATTTCAAGCTCGATAAGAACGGAAATATCGCCTCGACGATTGGCAAAGTGCAATTTGAAAGCAAAGCACTCGTTGAAAATGGCACCGCCCTAATCGATGCAATTGTCCGTGCGAAACCTGCTTCTGCGCGTGGCAAGTATGTTCACAGCATCACCCTCGCCGCCACCATGTCCCCGGCACTCCGCATTGACGTGTCGAAATATATCAAACTCTAATCTCGGAAGCTCTGAATCATGAAAGCTGAAAAAACACTGCTCATCGAGAACCTGCTAGGTCGGGTTAATGCGTCACCATACTTTTTTGTTGTCGACTACACCGGTCTGAAAGTCGACAAATTCGCTGAACTCCGTAAGCGCCTCGCTGGTGCAGGTGCCGAGATTCACGTCTTCAAAAACACGCTCGTCAAAAAAGCCGCTGAGCGTGCGGGTTATCCCGATGATATTGGCGCTCATCTCGTCGGTCAGACTGCTGTCGTCTGTGGGGGACAAGATGTCTGTGCTGCCGCTAAGGTGATGAAAAATTTCACCGCCGAGTTTGAGAAACCTGTTGTCAAGGCTGGGGTGCTCGATGGCAGGCTCCTTGATGCCAGTGGCATTAAAGTTCTCGCTGATCTTCCTTCTAAGGATGTTCTCCGAGCCACACTCCTCGGCGTCCTCAACGCACCTGCTTCGAAACTTGTGCGCCTCCTGAATGAGCCCGCAGCATCTTTGGCACGTGTGCTGAAAGCAAAAAGCGAAGCCGCCTGACAAACTTCCAACCCACAATTTGACCAGATAGCCTGACCGGGCTTGAACAAAAAACCAATGGTTCCTTGCCGGAGTAAAGGCTTTTACTCTTAAAAACCCCGGTGCTCCGGGAAACGGCGATACCAACTTAATAATATGGCAGACCTAAATAAAATCGTTGAAGAACTGAGCGGCCTTACCGTCCTTGAAGTCGCTGAACTCGTGAAATCCCTCGAAGAGAAGTGGGGCGTGAGCGCCGCTGCTCCTGTCGCTGTTGCCGCCGCTGGTGGTGCTGCTGCACCCGCAGCAGCAGTCGAAGAGAAAACCGAGTTCGACGTGATCCTCGTCGATGGTGGAGCGAACAAAATCTCCGTCATTAAGGAAGTTCGTAACGTCGTAGCTGGACTCGGCCTCGCCGAAGCCAAAGCACTCGTCGAAAAGGGCGGTGCCAAGCTCAAAGAAGGCGTGAAGAAAGAAGAAGCCGAAGAGGTCAAAAAGAAGCTGGAAGCCGCCGGCGCCAAAGTGGAGATCAAGTAAGCTCCCCTTTTTCAACCGTGTGCCGCCTTGCGGGGTGGCACGCGGATGAAAAAGTCAAAAATGTCAGAGTTCCGATAATCTTTACCGTCACAGATGGCCGTCTTCCACTCCGCATACTCCGAATATCTCGAAGATTTCTCTTTGGGAACAGGAGTGTCTGGCAGAGGACTTCCGTCGTATAATTTAAATCCATCGCTGCTTGCCGGTTCTTCTGGTCAGGCAGCTGATTCTATTTCCACACTGAAATCTTCGAAATTTGGGCTGGCGGCCTGATCTTCGAACTTTGGTGTTTTCGTGGAGCCTAGCTCCATATTCCCACGCCCCGCCATCTCGTAGTCTCCCCTCCTCGCTTTATGTCCCAGCGCACCAACTTTGGCAAGATCCACGAAGTCTCCGAGCCACCGAACCTGATTGAGATTCAGCTTCGTTCCTATGAGGATTTCTTGCAGAAGAACATCCTCCCCTCGAAGCGCAAGGATGTCGGCCTCCAGGCTGTTTTCAAGGAGGTCTTTCCAATCGAGAGCTACGACCAAAAAATGACCCTCGATTTCGTGCTCTACGAAATCGGTGATCCTAAACTCACCTCTCTCGAAGCCATCCGCGAAGCTGAAACTTACAGCGCTCCTCTCTATGTCACCTTCGAGCTTCGTGAGGAAGCTGGTGCCAAGCAGGAACGTGTTTATATGGGTGAGATCCCGCTGATGACAGACCGTGGCACCTTCGTGATTAATGGTGCTGAGCGTGTTGTTGTTTCCCAGCTCCATCGTTCCCCCGGTATTTGTTTTGAAAGCAGTCAGCATTTGAACGGACGCTGGCTCTATGGCTTTCGTATTATTCCTGACCGCGGCACATGGCTCGAAGTTCAATTCGACACAAATGACCTCCTATACGTCTATCTCGACCGCCGCCGCCGCCGCCGCAAATTCCTTGCCACAACCCTGCTGCGCGTCATCGGCTATTCCACTGATGAGGAGATCCTAAAACTCTTCTACAACATCGAAGACCTGAAACTCAAAGAGAGCATCAGTGAGGAAGAAATCGCCACGAAGCTTCTCTTCCGTGACATCCTTGACGGTGAACTGATTGTCGCTCGTGCCTACGAGCCTCTTACAGCCGGTGTCGCCAAGCAGCTTATTCAGCTCGGTCACAAGAGCATTAAGGTTATTACCGCATCCCAGGACGATTTAATCGTCACCTCGCTTCGCAAAGATCCGGCGAAGGACGAAGAGGAAGCTCTCAAGGAAATCTATCGCCGTCTTCGCCCTGGTGATCCACCGACCGTTCCGAATGCCAAGGCGCTTGTGAAGCGTCTGTTCTTTGATCCCAAGCGCTACGACCTCACCCGCGTGGGGCGTTACAAGATCAATCAAAAGCTTACACTTAAGACCGATACCAACGTTCGTGTCCTTGACCCGAACGATGTCGTATCCGCCATGAGCTACCTCTTCAAGCTGCGTGCAGGCGAGGGGCTGTTGGATGATATCGATCACCTTGGAAGCCGCCGTGTGCGTGCTGTTGGTGAACTCCTGTCCAACCAATGCCGTGTCGGTCTCGCCCGCACGGAACGCTTGGTGAAGGAGCGTATGACGCTATTTGATGTGAGCATGGATGTGATGACACCTGGTAAACTCGTCAATCCGAAGGCTCTCGCTGCCGTCGTACGCGACTTCTTTGCACGTAGCCAGCTCAGCCAGTTCATGGATCAGATTAATCCTCTGGCCGAACTGACACACAAACGGCGTTTGTCCGCTCTTGGGCCTGGTGGTCTTAACCGTGATCGAGCTGGCTTTGAAGTGCGTGACGTTCATCCGTCCCATTATGGTCGTATTTGCCCGATTGAGACTCCTGAAGGTCCAAACATCGGACTCATCAATTCCCTCGGAACCTACGCTCGCATCAACGAATTCGGATTCATCGAGACGCCTTACCGACCAGTCAAAGACGGGATCGTCTCAGACAAAATCGAGTATCTTACCGCTGATCAAGAGGAGAATCACCACATCGCACAGGCTAACAACCTTATCGGTGAAGGTAATCGCTTCAGTGGCAATAAAGTAACCGTCCGTTATCGTGGTGACTTCCTCGAAGTCGAACCCACGAAACCTACGCTCATGGACGTGTCCCCCAAGCAGCTCGTTTCTATCGCGGCTAACTTGATTCCTTTCCTTGAGCACGATGACGCCAATCGAGCCCTGATGGGTTCAAACATGCAACGCCAGGGGGTGCCACTTCTTGAAGCTGAAGCGCCTCTCGTAGGCACCGGCATGGAGGGCAAGGCCGCTCGTGATTCACGCGCTGTAATCGTTGCCGATGCCAATGGTACGGTGGCTTCAGCCACCGCAGATGTAATCATCATTACGAAAGACGGTCACCTGCCTGTAAGCGATAAGGAGTTTCTCGCTAATCCTACGAAGTCGTGCAAAACCGACCCTGATGCTGGAATCTACGTCTATATGCTCCGCAAGTTCGGACGCTCTAATGCCGGGACCTGTATTAACCAGCGTCCGCTGGTCAGCCGCGGACAGAAAATCAAAAAGGGTGATGTTATAGCTGACGGTCCTTGTACCGACCAGGGTGAACTCGCCATTGGCAAGAACATGCTCGTCGCTTTCATGCCATGGAATGGATACAACTTCGAAGATGCCATCGTCATCAGCCGTCGTGTCTCCCGCGAGGACATCTATACTTCCATCCACATCGAAGACTTCGAAGTTCAGGCTCGTGACACGAAGCTTGGGCCTGAAGAAATCACTCGTGACATCCCGAACGTAGGTGATGAGGCGCTGAAGAATCTTGATCAGGACGGAGTCGTCCGAGTCGGTGCCGAAGTGAAGCCTGGCGATATCCTTGTTGGCAAAATCACTCCAAAATCTGAGACTGAGCTTGCTCCTGAAGAGCGCCTCCTGCGCGCCATCTTCGGTGAGAAAGCCGCTGACGTGAAGGATACCTCTCTCCGCGTGCCTTCTGGTTGCGCTGGTATCGTAATGGATGTTCGCATCGCATCCCGTGGCAATCAGAACAAAGGTGAAGAGAAGGAAAAGCTCTCCCCAGCTGAAGCTAAGAAGCAGATCAAGCAGATCGAAGAAGACTACCGCACGAAGAAGGAAGACCTCACCGAGCAGCTCACCGAGAAGCTCAGTGACATCCTTCTCAACGAGAAGATCCCGCTTGATGTGGTCAACGGTCAGACCGGTGAAATCATTCTCGGTGCCAACAAGAAGATCACCAAGACTCTTCTCCGGAAGCTTGCTGAAAGCTACGACTCCGTCGAAATCGACCCAAGCCCGATCCGCAACAAGATCTTCGACATCATCCAGAGCTTCGAACAGAAGTTCGCGGATGCCGACATGGAACGTGAGCGCAATCTCGACCGTATTGAGACCAGCGAAGATGGCGCCGCAGATGGTGTTGTGAAGCTGGTCCGCGTCTTCGTCGCTTCAAAGCGCAAGCTTAGTGTCGGTGATAAGATGGCCGGTCGTCACGGAAACAAGGGCGTTGTCGCCACCATCGTTCCTGAGGAAGACATGCCGTTCCTCGAAAACGGAACTCCAGTGGACATTGTCCTGAATCCTCTGGGCGTGCCGTCACGAATGAACGTCGGTCAGGTTCTTGAAACCCACCTTGGCCTCGCCTGCAAGGCGCTCGGCATGAAGATCGCTACGCCGGTGTTCGATGGTATTCCAGAATCCAAGATCATGGAATACATCAAGGACGCCAAGAAAGTCGCCGGTTATGAATGGATGGGCCTGAATGGCAAATCCAAGCTCATCGACGGACGCACTGGCGAAGCCTTCAATCTTGATGTCGTTGTGGGTTACATTTATATGCTCAAGCTCGGACACCTTGTCGCTGACAAGATCCATGCCCGTGCTGTCGGACCTTACTCGCTCGTCACGCAGCAGCCGCTGGGTGGTAAGGCACAGTATGGTGGTCAGCGCTTCGGTGAAATGGAGGTGTGGGCACTTGAAGCCTACGGTGCCGCTTACACGCTGCAGGAACTTCTCACCGTGAAGTCTGACGATGTGCAGGGACGCACACGCATTTACGAACAGATAGTAAAGGGCGACCATGCGCTAGAAGCCGGCACGCCGGAATCCTTCAACGTGTTGATCAAGGAAATGCAATCCCTCGGTCTCGATGTGAAAGTCCACAAGCGCTCTAACCAGGACGCTGAGGTCGAAGTCATCGAGCGTTTCACCGCTTAATTCTAAACTCTGAACCCAAGCCGGTAAACCTTAACGCACAACCATTATTATGAGCGCTGATTTGAGCTTGAAAGAAATCTTCGGGGAAAAAACCAATGGCGAGGAGTTCGACTTCGTGTCGATCTGCATCGCTTCTGCGGATCGCATCCGCTCCTGGTCCTCAGGGGAAGTGAAGAACCCCGAAACCATCAATTACCGCACATTCAAACCTGAAAAGGGCGGTCTGTTCTGCGAACGTATCTTCGGGCCCACCCGTGACTGGGAGTGTGCCTGCGGCAAATACAAGCGCATCAAGCACAAGGGCGTTATCTGCGACCGTTGCGGCGTCGAAGTGACTCTCTCCCGCGTGCGCCGTGAGCGCATGGGCCACATCGAATTGGCCGTGCCTGTGACCCACATCTGGTTCTACAAATGCATGCCTTCCCGCATCGGCCTCATGCTCGACATGACTGCCCGTTCGCTGGAGCGCGTCATTTATTATGAAGACTACATGGTCGTCGATGTCGGAAGCACACCACTCATGCGTGGCCAGTTGCTGACTGAAGTCGAACTTCGTGAAGCCGAAGAACAGTACGGTGCTGACGCCTTCCGCGTCGGTATGGGTGCTGAGGCCATCCGCGACATCTTCAGCCAGATCAATCTCACTGACGCTATCAAGGATCTCGAAGAGGCGATGACCAAAACGCGCTCTAAGCAAATCCGCAAGAAGCTCGCTAAACGCCTCAAGCTCTGCCAGGGCTTCGCCGAGAGCCATAGCCGCCCCGAGGCAATGATCCTTGAGGTGCTTCCTGTCATCCCTCCAGATCTTCGTCCTCTCGTTCCTCTCGAAGGTGGCCGTTTCGCCACATCCGACTTGAACGATCTCTATCGTCGAGTCATCAACCGTAACAATCGTCTCAAGAATCTCCTTCAACTTCGCACTCCGGATGTCATCATCCGCAATGAGAAGCGCATGCTTCAGGAGGCTGTGGACGCCTTGTTCGACAACGGCCGCCATGGCCGCCCTGTCACCGGCGCTGGAAACCGTCCGCTTAAATCGCTCTCTGACATGCTCAAAGGCAAGTCTGGACGCTTCCGCCAGAACCTTCTTGGCAAGCGCGTCGATTACTCAGGTCGTTCCGTCATTGTTATCGGTCCTGATCTCAATCTTAATCAGTGTGGCCTGCCGAAGAAGATGGCTCTTGTTTTGTTCGAGCCTTTCATCATTCGCCGCCTGAAGGAGATGGGCCTCGTGCATACCGTTCGCTCGGCCAAAAAGATGATCGAGCGCCGCACACCGGAAGTATGGGACATCCTGGATGAAGTCACCAAAGGCCACCCAGTGCTTCTAAACCGTGCGCCTACTCTCCATCGCCTTTCTATCCAGGCCTTTGAGCCAAAGCTCATCGAAGGTGAGGCTATCCGTGTGCATCCCCTTGTTTGCACGGCTTACAATGCAGACTTCGACGGTGACCAGATGGCCGTCCACGTCCCGCTTTCGATCGAAGCTCAGATGGAAGCCCGCCTGCTCATGCTCGCGCCGAACAATCTGTTCAGCCCTGCCAGCGGCAAGCCCATCACCACACCTTCCCAGGACATTCCTCTGGGTTGCTACTTCCTTACCTACCTGCGTGAGCTGCCCGGACCCGATGGTAAGAAAAAGGAAGGCCCAGAACGCTTGCCGATCTTCAACGATCCAGCCGAAGTCGAGTTTGCTATCACTGAGGGTGCACTCTCAGTGAATGACAAGATCCGTTACCGCAATCCTGATTATAAGAAGGAAAAGCGCATTTACGGGGACAACACAAAGCCATATATCGAAACCACCGCGGGTCGTGTCCGCTTTAGTGAGATCTGGCCTGAGCGCGTTGGCTTCTACAATAACACTGTTGGTAAGAAGCAGATCTCAGACATTATCTGGCGCTGCTATCAGACCGTTGGTCAAAAGGAAACAGTCGCTAGTTTGGATCGCCTGAAGCTTCTCGGTTTCCGCGAAGCCACTCGTTCAGGTTGCTCGATCGGTATTACTGATATGGCTATCCCTGGCTCCAAGAAAGCAGCTCTAGAGAAGGCCTACAAGGACATTGAAGACGTTGAGAAACTATACCGCCGTGGTCTCATCACGCACGGAGAGCGATACCAGAAAATCGTCGATATTTGGACCCAAGTGGGTGACCAGACCGCCGACGAGGTGTTCCGTACTCTGGAGCACAATGATGGTAAAAAGATGCACAATCCGCTCTACGTGATGGTAACCTCCGGTGCACGAGGTAACCGCACTCAGATTAAGCAGCTTGGCGGTATGCGCGGCCTCATGGCTAAACCTTCCGGTGAGATTATTGAGCGTCCAATCACATCGAACTTCCGCGAAGGTCTGAGCGTTCTTGAATACTTCATTTCCACGCACGGTGCTCGTAAAGGCCTCGCTGACACGGCTCTGAAGACGGCTGACTCCGGCTACATGACCCGTAAACTAGTCGATGTCTCCCAGGACGTCATCGTTCACGAGGAAGACTGTGGCACGTCTAACGGAATCACCCTGAATTCCATTTACCAGGGAGATGAAGAGGTTGTCGATCTCAAGACTCGTGTCTATGGCCGAGTGAGTTGCGAAACCATTCATGACCCAGTTACCAAGGAAACCGTCATTGCAGCTGACCAACTCATCCTTGAGAAGGAAGCCCTGCACCTGACAAAACTCGGTGTCGAGAAGCTAAAAATTCGCTCCGTGCTTACCTGTGAGGCCAAGCGTGGCTGCTGTGCTATGTGTTATGGCCTCAGCCTTGCCACCAGCAGAGTGGTCAAAGTTGGTGAAGCTGTCGGCATCGTTGCTGCGCAGTCCATCGGTGAACCAGGAACCCAGCTCACCATGCGTACCTTCCACGTCGGTGGTGCGGCCATGAGCAGCTTCAAGCAGCCTTTCATCAACCTGAAAACCAGCGGCACTCTGCGTTATGCAGACATGCGTGCTGTTCCAACCGCAGAAGGTAACTGGATCGCCCTCACTAAAAACGGTGTTATATCGGTTATTGGTGAAGATGGTCGCGAGCTTGAAAGCCACAAACTTGTTCTCGGTGCTGCCATCTCCAAGCCTGATGGTGCGACTGTGAAGAAGGGTGAGCAGATTGCCACATGGGATCCTTACAATATTCCGATTATCACGGAGAAGGCTGGAAAAATTGAGTTCCGTGACATGATCGCGGGCATCACCTTCACCAAGGAAAAGAACGAGCAGACCGGCAACGAAGAAGTCGTCGTCATTGAGCACAAAGAAGACCTGCATCCGCAGATCGTCGTCACCAACGCGAAGACTCATGAAGTTCTCGCCAGCTACACCGTTCCTGCCGGCGCTCACTTGAATGTGAAGAATGGCGAGAAAGTCGAGGCCGGTGTCACTCTTGCCAAGACGCCGCGTAAGGCTTCCAAAACCAAAGACATCACCGGTGGTCTTCCGCGTGTGGCCGAGCTTTTCGAAGCTCGTAAACCCAAAGACGCCTGCGAAATCGCCCGTATCGATGGTAACGTCGAAATCGGTGGTCTTGTCCGAGGCAAACGCCGTGTCATGGTCACAGATCCGAAGACCGGCCAGCAGGAAGAGCATCTCATCCCCCGTTCGAAGCACATCCTTGTCTTCAATGGTGACCTTGTTACCAAAGGTGATCAGCTTACCGACGGCCCAGTTGTCCCGCACGAAATCCTTGAAATTCTTGGACCTCAGGCGCTCCGCGAACACTTGGTCAACGAAGTGCAGGAAGTTTATCGTGCCCAGGGCGTGGAAATTAATGACAAGCACGTTGAGATCATCATCCGCCAGATGCTGCGCAAGGTGAAAGTCACTGATACCGGAGATACTGAGTTCCTCTGGGGAGATCAGGTGGACCGTACTTCCTTCGAGAAGGAAAATGCCCGTGTCACAGAAGAAGGGGGCAAGCCTGCCGAGGCCGAGCCTGTTCTTCTGGGTATTACCAAGGCTTCCCTCGAAACCGAGTCGTTCATCTCTGCGGCGAGCTTCCAAGACACCACCCGTGTTCTTACTGAGGCCGCCACACTTGCCAAGTCGGACCTCCTTCGCGGATTCAAGGAAAACGTGATTATGGGGCACCTCATTCCAGCCGGCACGGGATTCATCAAGAACCGTAATTTCGATCTCGTCGAGACAGAAAAAGCGGTGAATCAAGCCGTCGTTGAAGACGAGGAAGAAGCCATCCAGGCATGATCCTTTAAAGCTAAAACGAACAAGCCCCTGCCAGTGAATGCTGGCAGGGGCTTTTGTTAATGTTTTATGCCATTTAACTCACTTCATCACTTCTCCTCCAAGCCACGCTTGATCTTGTACTCGAGGAACTTCGAATGAGCCGGAGTCCCCTTTGCGAAGGCGGGCTCGCGAACGATCCATTCTTTTATAAAATCGATTTCCGCATAGGACACGGCTTGGGCGGCAGGGAGCCAAGAGCCGTTGTTGGTGATGTGCAGGAGGCGGTCTAGATACTCACTTTGCAGGTTTTGACGGATCGTGCCAGGACCCGAGGCTGGATCGCCGCTGAAGATGCCCATGGTGATTTTGCGCATGACCTGTGCGAGTGGCACTTCATTGCCATATAGACCTGAGTCAAGAATACGGCGCTGCGTCTCCACATGCAGTAGGTGATCGAGGAGTGATTTTTGAATTTGGCCGATGCGGTCATGAAGCTTAGGCGCTTCGTCCTCTTTAAAGAAATCGAAGCCACGTCTCTGCTGCTGAAGATGGGCGATCAACTCGGCCGGCGGCTGCAGTGCACCAGGGGCGAATGCATACTTGTTCAAGCCTTCAAGGGCAGCGAATTGACGATCCTTAGCTACTGGCGTGTAAGGTTTCTGTGTTGCGCCTTGACCGACGAAAGCCCTTTCCACCTGAACTCCGCCGACATAGCGGCTCATTGCGACGACCGCATCAGCGCTTTCCCGCGATAAGGTGAGGTAGGCGGCTAATACAGGCTGCCAGCTTTCTGCATTCACAGCGGCCTTGGTGTGTAGGTCCTTGAGCTTCGCCTTTACCAGTTCACAGCGCTGGATGCCGTAGGTTACTGGATCACTGCTCATGTCATAAATCATGACGCGTGGGTCGATGCCTTTTCCCGCCCTGCGCATGTCGTCAGCGTCATTACCGAATGCCAGCGCTGGTTCATGAGAGCGGGAGGCGATTTTTTGCAGGCGCTGTTCTTCCTTCTTCGGATCTTCCAAAGCTTCGCTGTATCCATAATCGATGGCCCAATGATCATAGGGGCCAGGTTTGGTGATGTAGAACTCTCCCTGTGGCGTGTTCAGTGGAGCAATGTTTGCAGGCATGTAATCCATGACTGATCCCGTGAGTCCGGTTTTGGTGGTGATCTCTTTTTGATGAATGGTTGTGGCATCGTAGAGGTGGCTGGCGCGGAAGTTGTGATTTAGACCGAGCGTATGCCCGACTTCGTGCAGGATGAGTTTGGTGATCGCTTCGTTGGTCAGCGCTTTCATGTCCGGCAGCGTGGCATCATTGAGCCGCAGTGCTGTCTGTCCAAACATCAGGCCCTGCTGAGCGAATCCAGCCTCTTGGCAAAATCGGCGGGGGTCACGGAAGGCGTCCTCTTGAGCATCCTGAGGAGAGGCCAGCCCCAACTCCATAAAGATGCGCTGGCTGCGCAACCGGTTCGTGAGGAAGCTAAACTCCAGCATGATGTCCGCACCGAGGATCTGACCTGTACGAGGATTCACAAAACTCGGCCCGTAACCGCCAAACGGCGGATTCGGTGACGAAGTCCAGCGGAGGACATTGTAGTTGATGTCACCCGCATCCCAGGTGGCATTGTCTGGCTGTTGTTTGACCACCACAGCGTCTTTAAATCCTGCGGTTTCAAAGGCCTGATTCCAGCGCAGTGTGGCATCACGGATGACGTCTCGAAGCTCTACTGGTGTGGTGTTTTCGATCCAGAAAGTGATGGGCGTGACGGGCTCGCTCAGCTTTGTGCCGGGCTTCTGCTTCACGAGATGCCAGCGGTGGATCACGTCGCGGTAGGGCGTGGCGTCCGTGCTGGTCAGATCTGTGATCTGCGTTCCGAAGTAACCGATGCGAGGATCATCGTAGCGTGGCTTGAAATCATTCTCTGGCACTTTGATCAGGCTATGCTGGACCTTGATGCTGACATAGCGAGCATCAGTCACTTCGTCGGCCTCCACCTTGCTGTCGAGTGCCCACGTCGGGGAGGGATTCTCAAAAACATACTCCACTCCGACGACGGTATTGTCTGGATAACCACGTAGAGAGGTGAACTTCGTCTTTGTTTCGCTCAGCTTGCCGAGCACCGACTTACCAGCATCACCGCCGGGGCGCTTCACCATTAGGAGACTCTCTTTGAGAAATAAATTGCCTGCTGAAATTAGGATTCCGCCAGAGTCCTCCGCCACGATGGACTCACTGGCCAAAATGGCATGCGAGATATTTGCCTGTCTTGCCCGCGCTAGAGCGCTCTGAGGATCAAAATAGAAAGAAGTATTCTCTGCCACAAACTCTACCCGCTCAAACACCTTGGCGATGCGGAAAATGACCTCACTACCGTATGAACCGCGATTGTGTCCTGCCTGGACGACGCCATCCATCGTGTGTGTGAAGTAAATAAATTCCGGCCCGAATTGCTCCTTCTTGATGTAAAGATGCACGATGCCTTTCTCACGGTCCATAAAGAGGAAGGCGTGGGCTTCGGCTCAGGCTTCGCTGGAGCTTCCGCCGCTGTCGCGGCGTAAATCAACGAAGCGGACAGGATGATTGAGGGTGATAGCAAGCGCATGGCGGATGAAAACGTAGGACCAGGAAGTCTCTTGGCTTTGATTCGCCAAGACAAGACTTCTTTGCCGATGATGATGTGCTCAAGTTTGCCAGACGGAGCGAAAGATGACCTTGCTATGACCCGTTTTGCCCTGCTCTACCCCCCACAGGCGCTTTCTAGGCGTGATTACAGTCATGCCGACAAAGGCATTGAAGTGGCTTCGGCTGCATGGACGGTGTAGTTCTAAGTCCCCTACTCAACCCCATGGAATCTTCATTCACCTCGCGCCGGGCTACTCTCCTGGCAGCAGCGCTCCTTGCCTCAGGAAGTTTTGCCAATGCCAATGACTGGACCAACTGGCGTGGCCCTCTCCAGAACGGCGTCAGTCTGGAACACTACACGGGCGCTGGCAAACTCGCCGAAGCCCCCGCTTGGACCTACGATGCCCGCAGCCGTGGTGCTCCCGTCGTGGTCGATGGGAAAGTGGTCCTCTGGGGCTACCGCGGCGAAACAACGGACCTCATCGAGATCCTGACCGTCCTCGACGCGAAGACCGGCAAGAAGCTCTGGGAGGTGGAGATCGCCGACTACCTCTCCGACTCCATCTATAACAGATACTCCATCGGTGCTCCTACCGTGGATCCTGAGACAAAGCGCATTTACCTCGTTAGCAATGCAGGCCGCTTCGTCTGCTATGAGCTGGACGGCAAGAAGGTCTTTGAAATGCCTCTCATGGAAGATCTGGGCCGCATGACCTTCCCGAACTCTCGCGTGGGCAGCCCGATCATTGAGGGTGACCTCGTCATCATTCACTTCATCTTCTCGAACTGGGGTGCCGACGGTCCTGCCGCTGACCGCGTGTATGGTTTCGACAAGAAAACCGGCGAACTCGTCTGGTGGAGCCTGCCAGGTGTTAGCCCGCCTGTGGATTCCTCCTTCTCGACACCTGTCGTGGAGACTCGCGATGGCAAACGCGTGATGTATTTCACCACCGGCTGCGGCAATCTTGTCTGTGTGAACGCCCGCAGCGGCAAGCCTTACTGGAGAATGCCTCTCTGCAAAAATGGCATGAACCCCAGCGTCGTGATTCACAAAGGCAACGTCATCGCCATCCATGGTGACGAGAACATCGACACCTCCGAAAAAGGTCGCATGTCAGCCATCAAGCTGCCAGAAAAGCTCGTCGCCGCTGCCCCAGGCACTGAAACGACCGTGCTCGAAGCCAGCGCCGAAGCTTGGCGGAATCCGATCGGTGCCACCAGCAGCTCGCCCGTCCTTGTCGGCGATATCCTTTATCAACTGACCGACGGTGGCGAACTCTACGCCATCGACGCCAATACCGGTAAGGACCTTTGGAAGAAGAAGCTGAGCAATGCCAACCTGCATTCCTCCCCTCTGTATGTCGATGGGCTCCTGTATTGCCCAATGATGGAAGGCAAACTCGTCGTCGTGAAACCCGGCGCGACCGATGCCGAAATCGTCCAAGAGATCAAACTCGACGCAGGTGTCTCCGCCCAATGTCTCGGCGCCCCCGTCGTGTGCGATGGCACTCTCTATGTGACCACCACCGAGAAGTTCTACGCCTTCCCAATCCCAAACAGCGGCATCAAGGTCGATCCCGCTCCCGTGGCTGAGATTCCAGCCGCTGGCAAAGCCGTCGCGCTCCAGATCATCCCAGCGGAAACTGTCATCATGCGTGGTGACAAGCAGGCCTTCCGCATCCGCAGCGTCGATGCCAACGGCATGGTCGTCAGCGACAAGGTCGAAGGCGTGAAATGGGAGAGCTTCATCCCGCCAACCGCCAAGGTGAAAGCCACCATGGACGCCAGCTTCAACGACGCTGGTGAACTCGTCGTGGCCGCCGATGCCAAGATCAGCGCCGGTGCCTGGAAAGCCACCTCCGCCGATGGTTTGACCGGCACCATCCGTGGTCGCGGTCTCAAAGGCCTGCCCATCACCGAAGACTTCGAAGGCTACAACCTCACCGAAGAATTCCCCGCTGATCCCGCCAACCCAGCCTACAAATTCGCTTATCCGCCGCTCCCATGGATCGGCGCTCGCTTCAAATTCCAGGTCATGGAAAAGG
>JAGKWZ010000421.1 GCA_021151605.1 Verrucomicrobiaceae bacterium | reverse complement strand
GCTTGCGGCTTCCTGCTTCGCTTCAGCGAGGGTGAGAAGTTCCTGAGCATGTAACTCAGCGGCTTGTTTGGCGGCCTCCGCAGCTTTGATGGCGGTGAAGGCGGCCTGCTCGGCGGCGAGCTGAGCGGCTTGCTTGGCGGCTTCGGCTTCCTTGATTTTCTGAATGAGTTGCTCCTGGGCGTTTTTCTCGGCGTTGGTGAGCGCGACCTGCTTCTCCCGGTCGGCGGTGGCGAAGGCTTCGGCGTCCTTCATCTTCTGCTGCTCGACGACGACGGTCTTTTCGAGGGCCACGCGGTCTTTGATGACCTCCTGGATGTTCTTTTTCTCGATTTCGACGGCTTTTTCCTTCTCGATGTCCTTCAGCGTAGTAACTCGCTGGCGGTCAATGATCTCGAGATCGCGGTCACGCGTGACACGCTCGATTTCGACGGCGTCCGTGCGCTCTTTGTTCCGCTGAGCGACGAGGACCTGCCTGTCCTTGTTTTGCGTGGCGACGGCGATTTCCTCATCAGCGGTGATTTTGGCGCGTTCGGCTTTCAGACGCTCTTCAGACTGCACTTTGGCAGTTTCGGCTTCTTCGCGGGCGATGACGCTCTGGACGTCACGCTTTTGTTTGGCTTCGGTTTCAGCAAGCTGGCGTTCCAGCTCCAAAATGGCCTCACGGGCCTGCACGTCCTGCTGCTTGATGACTTTCTCTTTGTCGCGCTGGATGTTGTTGGAGAGCTTGGCCTGCGCAGCGGTGAGCTCGGTGATCTTTTTGATACCCTCGGCGTCGAGGATGTTGTCGGGGTCGAGGTTTTCGAGCTGCGTCTGCTCGAGAAAGTCGATGGCGCAGTCGTCGAGGGTGAAACCATTCAAATCGGTGCCGATGACCTTCAAAATCTCACTCTTGAAGGTATCGCGTTCATTGTAGAGCTGCACGAAGTCGAAACGCTTGCCCACGGTCTTCAGCGCCTCAGAGAACTTGGCGTCAAACAGCGTGCGAATCGTGTCCACGGCGCTGGCACGGGCACAGCCGATGCTCTGAGCGACGCGAAGCACGTCTTCGGGTGTCTTGTTCACACGGACAAAGAATGCGACCTTGATGTCAGCGCGGAGGTTGTCTTTGCAGATGAGGCCTTCGTTGGCCTTACGCTCGATTTCGATGCGCTTCACCGAGATGTCCATGTATTCGGCCTGATGAGCGACTGGGATGATGATCCTGCCGTTGAAGGAGACAACCGTACCGCCTATGCCGTTACGAACAATGGCCTGACCTTGGGTCACCTTGCGATAGAATCGCGAAAAGAGAATCAGCACGCCGAGGAATATGCCGATGGCGATGACGCCAACAAGGATGCCGCCTTCGAGGAGGACTGCTGCGAGAGGGAGTGTGGGGTGCATATTGGTGGTGTTTGGATTTATGATTTCAGAGATTCGATGAAGTAGAAGGCATTGTCCGGGCCAGCTGTTGTGACTTGGGCTTGGGTTCCTTTGAGCAAAGTGGGAGCGCCTGGCTGGGTTCGGACGTTGATCAGGAGCGGGGCTCCTTTGGCGACGATCTCTAGTTGGCCGTAGCGTTCATCGGCCTCCATGGAGACGATAGTGCCAGCGCGTCCGATGACCACCTCGGCTTCGGTGTCAGCATCAGTCATGGCTTTGAAAAGCTTGGCGACTGGGAGTGTGACCAGCTTTGTAGCGATGGCACTGATAGAGAAGTTTGGCAGAACGAGAAGCAGGGCTCTCAACGTGTCGGCATCAGCATTCCACTTCTGATTCAGCACGAGTGAGACGAACCACATGAAGAGAATCATGAAGCTCAGCCATACAATGATGGGCACCTGTGAAAAGCCGAAGAGGCGTCCCGCCGTGAGCCAAACACCGCCGGTATTCACGCCATGGCCGTGATGAGCATCCGCATCGCCATCGCCGAAGTCATCAGGAATGTCGGTGTCAAAGTCCAGAGCTCCGAGAATGACGAGCAGCCAGTAGCACACTACCAATCCTAACAGAAGAGTGAGGAGGATCTGGTTGGGGCTAATGGAGACTTGGAAGAGTTCGGACACGTCGGGAGATCGGACTGAATAGGCCGCGATTTAAGCGACTGGCCGATGACGTGGCGATTACAATTTTCGACTCTGAATCGAAGAATTGCGAGCAAACCCAGAAGCCGCCTGAAGGCGGAACTACGAACTCAGACGGCAATGGCCGCCTTGATGGCAGGATGCGGATCGTAACCTTCGAGGGTGAAGTCTTCGAATTTGAAATCGAAGAGATCCTTCACATCGGGGTTCAATTTCATTACGGGGAGCGGTCGTGGCTCGCGGGTGAGCTGGAGTTTGGCCTGCTCGATGTGATTCGAGTAGAGATGGAGGTCACCAAAGGTGTGGACGAACTCGCCGGGCTGCAAATCACACACTTGGGCGACCATGAGGACGAGCAAGGCGTAGCTGGCGATGTTAAAAGGCACGCCGAGGAAGAGGTCGGCGCTGCGCTGGTAGAGCTGGCAGCTCAGTTTGCCTTCGGCGACGAAGAACTGGAACAGGCAATGGCAGGGCGGCAGCGCCATCTTGTCGATGTAAGGCACGTTCCAGGCACTGACGATGTGGCGACGGCTGTACGGGTTCGTTTTGAGGCCGTGGATGAGCTTGGTGATCTGATCGACGGGCTCCGCCTCGGGTGTGCCCTGCCAGCGACGCCATTGGGCACCATAGACGGGGCCGAGTTCTCCATTTTCATCGGCCCACTCGTCCCAGATGGTGACTTTGTTATCGCGCAGGTAGCCGACATTGGTGTCGCCTTTCAGGAACCAAAGCAGCTCATGGATGATGCTGCGGAGGTGGAGCTTCTTCGTCGTGACGACGGGGAAAGTCGTGCTGAGATCGTAGCGGCTCTGCTCACCGAAGACGGAATACGCGCCTGTGCCGGTGCGGTCCTCGCGGTAGGAACCGTGATCGAGGACTTTGCGGAGGAGTCGGTGATACTCGTGCATCCAGGGTGAGCGAGGAGGTCAATCAAGCATACGGCACAGGCGTGCCGGTGGAGTTCGCGAGCACTTTGAAGCGCTTGATGATCTCGGCGGTGAGCTTGCCAGGCTTGCCATCGCCGATGGGGCGGCGGTCGTATTGCACAGCGGGGATCACTTCGGCAGCAGTGCCAGTGA
The DNA here is from genome assembly GCA_021151605.1 of Verrucomicrobiaceae bacterium. GTDB lineage: Bacteria > Verrucomicrobiota > Verrucomicrobiia > Verrucomicrobiales > Verrucomicrobiaceae > Prosthecobacter. The sequence goes on along the minus strand of JAGKWZ010000421.1, from coordinate 1,050 downwards.
GGAAGCACTCGTCGGAGGTGTAGATCTCGTGACGGGTCATGGTGATCTCGTTTACCTGGAGGCCCATCTCACGCATGACTTCGATGACGGCCATGCGGGTGATGCCATTGAGGGCACCGCTGGCGATGGTGGGTGTATAGACCTGACCGTTTTTGATGATGAAGACGTTGTCGCCCGTACACTCGGCCACGTAGCCCTGCTCATTGAGCATGATGCCTTCTTCACATCCGGCCTGGATGCATTCGATCTTGGCCATGATGTTGTTGAGGTAGTTCAGGCTTTTCACCTGCGGGCTCAAAGCAGCGGTCGCTGGGCGGCGAGTAGCGCAGGTGATGAGGTTCAGGCCGGTCTCATACTTTTCTGCCGGATAAAGGGTGATACCGCTGGCGATGATGATGACTCCAGCCTTCGGGCACTGGTAGGGATTGAGGCCGAGGGAACCGACGCCACGGGTGATGACGAGGCGAATATAGCCATCGCGCAGGTTGTTGGCTGCGACAGTCTCGACGGTGGCTTTTTCCATCTCCTCGATGCTGATTGGGATGGTGAGCAGGATGGAGCGGGCGCTTTCATAGAGGCGCACGAGATGCTCGGTCAGACGGAAGACGCGGCCATTGTAGATGCGGATGCCCTCGAAGCAGCCGTCGCCATAGAGCAGGCCGTGATCGAAGACGGAGACTTTGGCTTCGGATTCGGGGACGAGTTTACCGTCAAGGTGGATAAGCAGGGGGGCGGCCATAAAGAAGAGCGTGGAGAGTGGCAGGGCTGAGCTTGGTTTGCAAAAACAAACATCGCGGAGGCCACTAGGGCGTCCGCGATGTGAGAATGGATGAAGAAACTGAGGCGATTACGCGGAGGCTACGCTGAGCTTCGGAGCGGCCCGGCGTGCAACCGAGGTGCCGTAACGCTGAGCGAATTTATCGACTCGACCAGCAGTATCAACGAAGCGCTGCTCACCGGTGAAGAACGGGTGGCAAGCGGCGCAGATGCCGATACGGAGGTTTTGGACAGTGGACATAGTGTTATAAACTGTGCCGCAAGTGCAGGTAA
>JAGKWZ010000081.1 GCA_021151605.1 Verrucomicrobiaceae bacterium | reverse complement strand
GAGAAGGTGTTTCATGGGTTGGTTGGTTGGGGCTTGAATGAGAAACGAATGAAGACGGCTTTTGTGACATTGCTCACCGCAGCGTGAGTGTGCCGCCGTCCACGGGGTAGGCGCTGCCGGTGATGAAGCTGGCTTCGTCGCTGCACAGAAACAGCGCGGCGGTGGCGACTTCATCGGGCTGGCCCATGCGACCGATGGGTTGGGTGAGGCTGAGCTTTTCAAACATCTCTGCCTCGCGGCCGGGATAGTTTTTGGCGATGAATCCATCGACGAATGGCGTGTGGATGCGGCCGGGCAGGATGGCGTTGCAGCGGATGCCTTGCGCGAGGAAGTCCTTCGCGATGGAGTAGGTCATGGCGAGCACCGCGCCTTTGCTGGTGGCGTAGGCGAAGCGGTCGGCGATGGCCATCTGCGCGACGGTGCTGGCGAGATTCAGGATGACGCCGCCGCCTTCACGAGTGGTCATGTGCCGCAACGCAGCCTGCGTGCAGTGCGCCACGCCATTCACGTTCACGCGCTGGATGCGGGCGAAGTCCTCGGGCGTGGTGGTGAGCGCGTTGCCGACGTGGGCGATGCCGGCGTTGTTCACGAGGATGTGAAGGCGCGCGTGCCGCGTGAGGATGCGTGCAAAGGCGGCGTCCACCGAAGCGGGGTCGCTGACATCGCAACTCTCGCCGTGCGCACTGTGGCCGGCGGCGCGGAGTTCGGTCACGGCGGTATCGAGCGCGTCTTGTTGGAGGTCGAGGATTTCGACGGCGGCTCCGTGCGCGGCGAAGCGCCTGGCGATGGCGAGTCCGATGCCGGACGCGCCGCCAGTGATGACGGCGGTTTTGTTGGCGAGGCTGAAGGCGGTGGTGTTCATGCGGCTTGGTGTTCTTGATTCGGGATGCGGCCAATCATTGGGTATTGCTCTGCCTCGAAGACGGAGCCGCTGATGGGGCGGCTGGCAGGGCTGACCCAGTAGAGCGCGGCTTCGGCGATGTCTTCGGGCATGAGCAGGCTACCGGATGGCGCCGCGTAGGGCGGCAGTTTTTCCGGCCAGTCGGGCGGGAGGCCGTCACCGAGTTTGGTTTGGTATTCGTTGTCGGTGAGCGTCCAGCCGACGTTCATCTGGTTCACGCGCACGCGGTCGGGACCGAGCGTGTCGGCAAGGTTGCGTGTGAGCGTCATGAGGCCGCCTTTGCTGATGGAGTAGGCGACGAGATTCGACTGCCCGCAGTGCGCGAGGACACTGCCGATGTTCAGCACGCAGCCTTGGGTTTTCTTCAAGGCGGGCAGCAAGGCACGGATGAGCATGAAAGGCGCGCGGAGGTTCACGGCAACCACGCGGTCGAAGAACGCGGTGTCGGTATCGGCGATGTGCGCGCGGGTGGTGAGGGCAGCGTTGTTCACCAGCGCGTCGATTATTCCAAAGCACTCCAACGCGGCGGCGGCGAGTTCTGCGGGATGATGTTCGTCAGCGAGGTCGCCAGCGATGAAAGCGGCCTTCTCCGCACCGAGTTCCTCGCGCAAGGCTTCGCCGCGAGTGGTGTCGCGTCCGTGCAGGATGACGCGCGCACCTTCCGTGACGAAGCGCCGCGCCATGGCCGCTCCGATGCCGGTGGTGCTGCCGGTGATGAGGATGACTTGGTTTTGCAGGCGCATGGTTCGGATTTATCTCAATGATTGTGCCGCGGCACCGTGGCGCAGACGGCGCGGTATTCGCAGGCGAAGTCGAGGCACGCGCCCGTGTGGAGCTGGCCGACGTGGTTGCGGTAAAGCTGCTGCCAGGGCGTGGCATTCGGCGGTGGAGTGGCGAAGGCGCTGGTGTCGCGTGTGGTCCATTCCGCCTCAAGCACGAGGGCATCCACTCGGCGGGTTTTCAAATCCACGCGCACGCGGTCGCCGGTGCGCAAGCGGGCGAGACCGCCGCCCGCGTAGGCTTCGGGCGAGGCATTGAGGATGGAGGGACTCGCGGAGGTGCCGCTCTGGCGACCGTCGCCGAGCGTGGGCAGTTCCTTGATGCCGGCGCGCAGCAGCGCATCGGGCGGTTGCATATTGACGACCTCGCCACTGCCGGGAAAACCGAGCGTGCCGGTGCCGCGGATGACGAGCATGGTGTCCGCATCCATCGCGAGCGCGGGGTCATTGAGCCGCGCGTGATAGTCCTCCGGTCCATCGAAGACGACGGCCTTGCATTCGAAGGCGTCTTCATCGCCGGGCTTGCTGAGATAACGACGGCGGAAGTCCGCGCTGATGACGCTGGTCTTGATGAGCGCGGCCTCGAAGAGATTGCCCGAGAGCACAAGGAAGCCCGCCTGCGTGCGCAGCGGCGACTCCACCGTGCGGATGATTTCGCCGTCCGGCGCGGGCGCATCCGTCACATTCGCGGCGATGCTTTGGCCCGTGATGGTGAAGGCTTCGCCATCGAGCAAGCCATGTCGCAGCAGCTCGCGCATCACCGTCGGCAGCCCGCCGGCGCGGTGAAAATCCTCGCCGAGATGCCGGCCCGCAGGCTGGAGATTGACGAGCAGCGGCAGGTCGTAGCCCGCCGATTCCCAGTCTTTGATTTCGAGCGCCACGCCTGCATGACGTGCGATGGCGAGCAGGTGCGGCGGGCAGTTCGTGCTGCCGCCGAGCGCGGTGTTCACGCGGATGGCATTGAGCAACGCCGTGCGCGTGATGACCTGCGACGGTTTCAAATTCTCGCGCACCATCTCGACGATACGCTTCCCCGCCGCATGCGCCATTTGCCCGCGCTCGCGATACGGCGCGGGAATGCTCGCGCTGCCCGGCAAGGCCATGCCCATCGCCTCCGCGAGGCAGTTCATCGAGAGCGCGGTGCCCATCACATTGCAATGACCGGCGCTAGGCGAGGAGGCAGCGAGCAGGTCCATGAACTTCTTCTCATCAATCTCGCCCGCACCGAGTCTGCGCCGCGCTTCCCAGATGATGGTGCCTGCGCCCGCGAGTTCACCGTCGAGGTAGCTGTTGAGCATCGGTCCACCGTTGAAAATGAGCGCGGGCAGGTCCGTCGTCGCCGCCGCCATCAGCGCGGCGGGCGTGGTCTTGTCGCAGCCTGTGGTGAAGATGACGCCATCGAGCGGATACCCATGCAGCACCTCGACGAGGCCGAGGTAGGCGAGGTTGCGGTCCAGTGCCGCCGTGGGCCGCCGCACCGATTCCTGGAGCGGATGCATGGGGAACACAAACGGCACGCCGCCCGCGTCGCGCACGCCATCGCACAGCCGCGTCACCGTCTGCAAATGCGCGCGATTGCACGGCGCGAGGTCATTGGCCGACTGCGCGATGCCGATGACGGGCCGCCCGCTTTGCAGTTCTCCCGGCGTGAGGCCGTAGTTGAGAAAGCGCTCCAGATAGAGCGCGGTCATGCCCGGATTCGACGGGTCGTTCCACCAATTTGCGGAGCGGAGTTTCATGAGGCGATGACGGGCTTCGGCATGGAGATGACCTGGGTTTCGAGGAACTCGCGGAGGCCTTCTTCGCCGCCTTCCGCACCGATGCCACTTTGCTTGATGCCGCCGAAGGGAATCTCGGCCTTGAGCGGACGCCATTCGTTCACCCCGACGATGCCGGCTTCGATGCGGGTGGCGACGGCGCGACATTGCGCGAGGTCGCGGCCATAGACATACGAGGCGAGGCCGTAGGGCGTTTCGTTGGCGCGGCGCACGGCGTCGGTGACGCTGGTGTAGCGCAGCAGCGGGATGATGGGGCCGAAGATTTCCTCCCGCGCCACGCGCATCTCGTCGCGCACGCCGGTGAGCACGGTGGGCGGGAAAAAGCTGCCTTCGTGCAGAGTCGCATCACTTTCGTAACTGCGATTTTCGCAAACGATGCGCGCGCCCGCTGCCACCGCCTGCTCGACAAGTGCGCCGACCTCCGCGCAGGCCTGACGATGAATGAGCGGGCCGGCGTCGATGCCATCGGCGAGTCCGTTGCCGAGGCGTGCTGCGCTGATTTTCGCCGCCAGTTTTTCCGCGAGCGCGGCTTCCGCATCGGCGTGGACAAAGACGCGATTCGCGGTCACGCAGACCTGGCCGGAGACGAGCAGCTTCAAGCGCGTGAGCTGCTCGGCGACGAAATCGAGGTCGGCATCCGGCAGCACGATGAAGGGCGCATTGCCGCCGAGTTCGAGCGAGAGGCGCTTGATACCCGGCGCGGCGGCGGTCATGAGCGCGCTGCCCGTGGCAGTGGAGCCGGTGAGGCTGAGCACACGCACCGCCGGATGCTCCGCGAGCACCGCGCCGACCACGGAGCCGCGCCCCGGCACGATTTGCAGCACGCCATCCGGCAGCCCCGCCTCGCGCATGAGCGGGCCGATGGCGAGTGCGATGAGCGGCGTGAGTTCCGCCGGCTTCCAAACCGCGCTGCATCCCGCAGCGAACGCGGCGGCGACTTTCTTCGCGCCTTGCGCCAAGGGAAAGTTCCAGGGCGTGATGAGTCCGGCCACACCTGCCGGTTTGTGCTCGATGAAAAACTCGCGCCCCGCCTCAGGATGCGCGGCGATGCGGCCATACACGCGCCGCGCCTCCTCGCCGAACCACTGGAAGAAACTCGCCGCATACTCCACCTCGCCCGCCGCCTGCGCATACGGCTTGCCCTGCTCGGCGGTGAGCAGTCGTGCAAACTCATCCTTCCGCGCGAGCAGCAACGCGGCGGTGCGTTTCAAAACCATGCCGCGCTCGACGGCGGAGACTTCCCGCCAGTCGCGCTGCGCCTTCACCGCGCCCTCGATGGCGTGCGCGACGACGGCGGCATCGGCCCGCGAGACCTCGGCGATTTTCTCCGCAGTGGCGGGATTGCGAACGGTGACGGTTTCCCCGCCGGGATGCCATTTGCCGTCCATCCACGGACGCGGCTCGAACCAGAAATCGGGGAGAGTTTTCATGCGGGGATGGCGAGGACTGTTTGGTAAATGCGCGCCGCATCCGCCACGGAAACCTCGCGCGGGTTGGGGTCCATGAGACGACGGTTCGCCACGGCATCGGCGGCCATCGCGGGAATGACCTCGGCAGGCACGATTGCTTTTTTCAAAGCGATGCGAAGACCGATGTTGTCGGCGATTGCATCCAGTCTGTCGGCAAACGCATCCGGCGACAGCGCGCCCCAGCCGAGCGCCGCGCTGAACTCCGCGAAGTCCGCCTCGCACACCGGCGCGTTGTGCCGCATCATCTCGCCCGCGAAACAGCCCGTGATGACGCCGTGCGGGATGTGAAAACGCCCGCCCAGCGGCAAGGCGAGCGCATGAACCGCGCAGCACGACGCATTCGCAAACGCCATGCCCGCGAGATGCGAGCCGATGGCCATGCCATCACGCGCGGCGGTGTTTTGCGGTTCGCGACACACGACCTCCAGCGAACGCCCGATGTGCCGCGCCGCCTCCAGCGCGAGGCCGCGCGCGATGGGTGTCGCGTTCTTCGCGATGAACGCCTCCACCGCATGAACCAGCGCATCCATGCCCGCTGCGGCGGTGACATGCGCAGGCAGTCCGTCCGTGAGCGCGGGGTCCACGATGGCGATGTCCGCGAGGATGCACGGGTCCACCACGCCGACTTTGTTTCCTGTCGCCGTGTCCGTGAGGATGGCCACAAACGTCGCCTCCGAGCCGGTGCCTGCCGTTGTTGGAATCAGCACGGTCGGCAGCCCGCGCGCGCCCGCTTTCCGAATGCCGAGGAACTCGCGCGCCGTCTTCCCATGCCGCGCACACAGCGCCGCCACTTTCGCCGCATCCATCACACTGCCGCCACCGAGCGCGATGACGACATCCGCGCCGCTGGCCTTGATGCGCTCCGCCATCGTGTCCACCACATCAATAGGCGGCTCCGGCGGCACCTCGGCAAACGTCTCTGCGAGCAGGTGCGCATCGAGCAAGGGCAGCGACACTTTTCGCAGCAGCCCCGCGCCCGCCACGCCCGCATCACTGACGAGGAAGACCTGCCGCCAGCCATTCGCCCGGCAGAGTTCGACGAGCGATTCGCTCGCGCCGCGTCCAGTGATGACCCGGCGCGGCAGATGATTTTCAAAGGAGGAAAGCGGTGCGTTCATGAAGATGTTGGCTATGAGGTGGTGAACTTGGAATGGCTACTGGCCGATGACGGCCACGCTGCCGTCACGCAGGTTGAGCACCCATGACGATGGGCGATGGAGTGTTTTCATGGTCAGAGAGTGTGGTCGTTGGGAATGTCTCAAAGTGAGCCCGCCGCGAGCCCGCGCAGCGTGCCGGTGCTGCTGGCAAAGCGCTCCTGCTCCAGGCCCGTCCGCTGGAGGATGCTGACGTAGAGATTCGCCAGCGGCTCGTTGCGGGCGCGGTCGAAGGCGAGGTGACCGGCGTGTTTGAAGCCGCCGCCGGCCACGAGAATGGGCAGGTTTTTCGTGTCGTGATTGCTGGCGTTGCCGAGATTGCTCCCGAGCAGCACGGTGGTGTGGTCGAGCACGCTCGCGCCGCCCTCGGCGGTGTCGCGCAGGCGGCGGAGGAAATCGCCGACGGCGGCGATGAGCGCGGCTTCGATGAGCCGGAGTTGCGTGATTTTGCCGTCGTCGAGGCCGTGATGGCTGAGGTTGTGATGGCCCTCGGCCACGCCGGCAATGGGCGGCACGCCGGCGCCGCCCTGGAGATGCAGCGTGATGAAGCGCGTGGAATCCGTCTGCAAGGCGAGCGCCATGACTTCGAGCATCGCGCGCTCGCGCCCGGCGAGGTCGGCCACGTCCGCGATGTCGCGCGGGGGCGGCACGCCGACGTGCGGTTTCGGTTTCGCCGCCCAGCTTTCGCCGGTGGCGAGGCGCTGCTCGACGGCGCGGACATTGGTGAGCCAGGCCTCGAGTTTATCGCGGTCGCCGGGGCCGAGGTCGCGCTGGAGGCGGCGGGTGTCCTCCGCCACGGCATCGAGCACGCTGCGCCCCGCCCGCGCGCGGCGGAGCTGGGCGCGCTGCTCGTCCGCCGTGCCGGTGACGAAAAGTTTGGTGAACAGTTTCGATGGCGACTGCTCCGGCGGAATCATCGCACCACTCGGCGTGTAGCTGGTGGCGAGGTGATTCGCGGAGAGCACAAGCGAGGCGAAGCGCGTCTCCGCGCCGAGGCGTTCCGCCATGAGCTGGTCGAGCGATTGCGTGTTGCGATACGCCGCCGTGCCGCTGTAAGGCGCGGCGGTGAGGAAGCTGGACTCCGAGTTGTGACCGCCGCCGACTTCGGGATGCGAGAGGCCGGAGAGGACGGTGAACCGCGCGCGCAAATCCGCCAGCGTCCGCAGATACAGCGGCGCCTCGTAGTCCAGGCCGGTCTGCGCGGGAATGAAATCCGGCGCGTGAAAGCCGAGGCCGTGAACGACGCTGACGAAGCGGCGCGGCGCGGATTTGTCGGCCGCGGCAAAAGCGGGCCGCATCGCCTCCAGCCACGGCAGTGTGAGCGTGACGCCGAGGCCGCGCAGGAAGGCGCGGCGGGGAAGTGCGCGGCGCGTGGTAAAATGGAAGGGCTTCATGGTGTCACTTGTTTTGGAAAAGCGCGGATTGCACGACCGCATGAATCAACGAACGGACGCCGTGCCCCTGACCGGATACTTGCGCGGTGATGCGCGCCACCTCGCGGCGGTCGGCGAAGCTGATGCCCGCGCCCGTGGCGTAGGCAATGAGTTGTTCCGCGAGGGCGCGGGTGATTTGCTCCGGCTTCTCCAGCAGCGCGGCGCGAAACTCGCGGATGTCGCGGAACGCCGCGCCGCCCGCAGTGGTGCCGCTGGCGTCCACAGCCAGGCCGTCCGCCCACTTCGTCTTGCGGCCTTCGCCGGTCACTTTGCGGTAGTGGGCGCGCGAGCCACCGATGGGGTCGAAGCTCTCCAGCGCAAAGCCCGGCGGGTCGATGTGGCGATGGCACGCGGCGCAACTTTCGCCATGGCGATGCGCGTCGAGTTGTTCGCGGATGGTCTTCGCGCCGCGTATGTCCGGCTCCACGGCGGGCACATCGGCGGGCGGCGGCGGGACGTGCTGGCCGAGCATGCGCTCCAGCAGCCACACGCCGCGCAGCACGGGCGAAGTGGTGGTGCCGTTCGCCGTGACTTTGAGCACACTGCCCTGCGTGACGAGGCCGCCACGCATCGAGGCGGCGGGCAGCGCGACGCGCTCGAAGGCCAGCCCGCCCGGGCCGGGGAGGCCGTAGTGTCTGGCCAGCCGCCCATTCAGCATCGTGAAATCCGAGCGCACGAGATGCGCCGTGCTCAAGTCGTGCGCGAGGAGTTCGCGGAAAAAGGCGCGCGTCTCGCCGAGCATCGAATGCTTCAGGATTTCATCGAACTCGGGATACAGCACGGCGTCAGGCGCGGTGAAATCAATCTTGTCGAGGTCGAGCCATTGCGCGGTGAAGCTCTCGATGAAATCCCGCGAGCGCGGGTCGTCGAGCAGACGGTCGGTCTGGGCGCGCAGCACTTCCGGCTCGCGCAAGCGGCCCGCGGCGGCGAGCCGGCTCAACTCCGCATCCGGCGGCAGGCTCCACAGGAAGTAGCTGAGCCGCGCCGCGAGCGCGTGGTCGTTGAGCGCGCCGATTTTTTCCTGGAGGAAAATGAAGCGCGGCGAGGTGAGGATGCCGAGATACGCGGTGCGCAGCGCCGTCGTGGCGCTCTCGCCCGAGCGCAAGGCCTCGCGGGCCAGCGCGAGCTGCGGCGCGAGGTCGGCACCCACCACCGGACGCCGGAAGGCGCGCTCCGCGAAGTCGCGCACGAGTGCTTCGAGCGAAGGCTCATCGCCCGGCGCGAGGCCCGACGCTCCGAACAACCGGCGGCGCACTTCCTCCGCCGGGAGTCCGTCCGCCAGCCGCTCCACGCGCAGCCACTCGACCGCGACGCCGGGGATGCTCGCGTCTTCCGGCGTGCGTCCGCCGGGGAGCACCAGCCGGTCGCCCTCGCGCACGCGGCCCTTCCACGCGGAGGTGTTGTCCACCGGGCGCAGCCGCAGCATGTCGCCGCGATTCATCCAGGCTTCAAAGACGAACTGCCGCGGCTCCGGTGTGGCGTCGAGCCAGCCAATCCAGTGCAACTGCGGCGTGGCCGTATCGCAGCCGCCGCCATGCAGCGCGGCCCACACATGGCCCTCGCGCGGATGCAGCGCGCGGGCGCGGAGGGTGATGCGCTGCCAGCCCGTCTCACGGACCGTGGTCGCGGGCAGGCGTCCGTAAAATTTCCCACCACCCTGGTCCGCCACGAAATAATTCCAGATGGCCGCGTAACCTTCGCGCGCATCCGGCGGCCCGCCGTAAAACCACGGACTCGATTGCGCGAGCGCCGCCGCGTCGAAGCTCCGCGAAGACGGCTCGCGCGGATGCAGCGCGAGGTCAAAGGCCGTCTCCAAAGCCGCGTCCGCCGCCTCGAGATAACGCTCCAGCAGCACCGGCGAAAGCGGCTGCCCATCAGCGATGCGGTGGAACCCGCCCGTCTTCACATCCTCCGGCAGCAATTCGGCCAGCGGGATGCGGACGCCGAGCAACTCGTGCAGCGTGCGCTCGTATTCCTCCCGCGTCAGTCTGCGCGCCACCACCCGGCCGGTCGCGGACTGGCGCGCGGCGACGAAATCGTGGAGCCGGCCATCGAGTGCATCGGTGAACGCTTTCACCACCTGCGCGTCGGGCCGCTGCTGGCGTTTCGGCGGCGGCATCTCGCCCGCCGCCACGCGGTCATGCACGCGCACCCAGGCCGCGAAGACTTTGGGATTGGCGAAGTCCGTCTGGAGCGTTGCCAGGTCGAGACCGCCCTTCTTCGTCTCCGCGTCGTGGCAGTCGTAGCAATGCTGCTCGAGGAACGGCTGGCTGTCCGCAGCCTTTAACAAGCTGGCGGTGAGCGCGAGCAGGGAAAGCAGGAGGAACCGCAGAGTTTGGACGGACGCAGAGGCGTGCTGGGGAGCGTTTTCCATTGGCTGTTGGGTTGGGTGCTCAGAGGTTTGGTGTTTACGTCCTGCTCAATGGCTTACTTCTTCTGCGGCAGTTTCGGTGGTGCGCCTGTCCCCGCGAGGTCACCAAAGGCGATGTTGTGCGCGCCGTGCTTCTTGTCGTTCGGCACCGGTTCCCAGCGCAGACCATCCTTGCTCCGCTGAATGTTATACGGTGGCAACGACCAGCCGTAAATCCACGCACCCGCGCGCTGGAGCACCCGTGGCACTTTCTCGGCGGTGGGCTGCCACGCTACGCCATCACTGGAAACCAGCGTGCCGTTCGCGGATGACGCCACGAATTGTTTGCCCGTCCACACCACCGAGGTGATGTCACCGCGCTCCGGGTGCGGCTCGTTGTTCTGCCAGGTCACACCATCCTTGCTGGCTGCGAGGAGGCCGTCCTGCCCGCCGACGACAAACATGCCGCCACCAAACGCGACGCGTCGCAAGGTGGCCTTTTTTTCCGTCTGCCCGGCCATTTGCGTGATGGTGATTTTTCCCGTTTTCGGGTCGAACGCCAGCGCGGGACCGAAATCGCCCGAGCCGACGATGATGCCGTTGCCAGCCGCGGTGCTGCGAATCCAATGCGTCTTTGTCGGCATCTGGGCCTCGCCCACTGGCGTGAAGTTCTCGCCATCGGTGGTCTTGTAAATGAAGCCACGAATCGTGACCGCGTAGAGCGTGTCGCCCAAAGGTTCGAGTCCGAACACGGGGCCGCCCTTGGGCAGTGCGCCTTCGCTCCACGTCACGCCATCGCGCGTGGCCGTAAGCCGGGCCGTGGAATATCCGCCGCCGACAAACGCCGCGCCTTTGAAGAACGTGGCGACATTCAAATCGTTCTGGTCGTGCCCCGGAACGCCCCAGGAAACGTGTTTCTCCCAGGCGAGTCCGTCGCTGGCAAACATCCGCTGCCCGCCCGCTCCGACCACGAGATACGTTTCCGCAGCATTGCTCGGTGAAGCCGCGTGCAGGGTGATGGCGGCGAGCGCCCATAGGAGAAGTGGATTGGTCTTCATGGTGTTCAGGGGGATGTTGAGAATCATTGCGCGGTCCAGCCACCGTCCACGGCGAGCATCGCGCCGGTGACGTAACTGGCGGCATCGCTGGCGAGATAGAGCGCGGCACCTTGGATTTCGTCGAGGCGTCCCAGGCGTTTCATGGCGGTGGCACCGACGAGCGACTGCTGGAATTCCGCTGTGTGTGCGATGGCTTCGTTCATCTCGGTCAGAAACGGACCGGGGCAGATGGCGTTGACGGTGATACCGGCGGCAGCGGTTTCGAGTGCGAGTGTGCGCGTCATCTGCACGACAGCCCCCTTGCTCGCGGTGTAAGGCGTCCGCTGCGCGAGGCCCACGAGACCGAGCGCACTGGCGAGATTGATGATGCGGCCCCATTTGCGCGCGTGCATTCCCGGTAGCACCGCGCGGCAGGCGAGCCAGGTGCCGGTGACGTTCACGTTCATCACCTGCGCGAACTGCTCCGGCGTGAGTTCCGCGATGGGGCCGCGAATGTTGATGCCCGCGCTGTTGATGAGGATGTCCACCTTGCCCAGAGCGCGCTCGGCGGCGGCGAGCATCGCATCCACCTGCTCAGGCGATGTCACATCGGAAGCGTGGCCGATGGCTGTGTGGCCAAAATCGCGCACGAGGGTCGCAGCGGCAGCTTGTGCTTCATCAGCGTGGCGGCTCACGAGCATCACGTCCGCACCCGCTGAGGCGAGGCCCGCTGCCATCGCAAGGCCGAGCCCTTTCGAGCCGCCGGTGATGAGTGCGGTGCGTCCGGTGAGGTCGAAGAGTTTGATGCCTGGCAGTGGCGTTGTCGTGGCGGTCTTCATGGAATCAGCGGTAAAAAATGTCTCCGGGCTTCAGCCAGCGCGGGCCATAGACGGGCGCAGGCTGGCCGAGTTCGAGGGCACCGAGGTCGGGGGCGGTGCCGGTGAAGTCGTCGTTGAGGGTCGGGAGCACGGTGCCGGCATCGACGGCTTTGCCGGTGGGCCGCAACGCGAAGTTCAGGTCGGTGGCGTGCGAGATTTTCATCGAGTCGGGGTCGGGTGCGGCGAGATTGGTGAATGCATCGTAGTCGAGTTCGATGCCGTGCGACTCGTGGCCCGTTGCGTGTGACCATTCGGCGAGCGTGCGGAACTCGCGGCCATGTTCCTTCATGGTCAGCGCGTCGTGGCGGAACTGGCCGTCCGGCGGTGCGGCCCAGCGGTAGTTGGCTGCGATGCCGCGATTGGGGCGATAGCCGTTGTGGTCGTAGGTCGAGTAGGCGGTGACGTTCATCATCGACACGAGCGGTCTGCCGGGGCGGTCGGAGCCGAGGAAAAGGTTGTTGCGGAAGTGCGCGTTGCTGAACGGGTCGGGCATGAGCAGGTCGCCGATGGCGGTGTTGTGATAGACGAGCAGACCGGCCGCCCGGGCGTTGAACTTGAAGGGCGAGTTCAGTCCGATGTTGTAGAGCACATTCCGAAAGTAATAGGCCGGTCCACCGAAGATGGGCTGGCCGCTGAGTCCGGCGTGCGCGGCATTCACGCCGCGATTGCGAAAGACGCGGATGTTATGCACGCCGCCATCCGCCTCGATGAAATCATCCGCGCTGAGGTGGATGTCGTTGTTGTAGATGTCGATGGCGACGGCCCAATCAGCCGGGTCGGCATCCGGCGAGCCGTGCGTGTCAATGCCGATGCCGTCATGGAAAAAGGCGATGGCATTGTGTGCGATGATGTGGCCGCTGCCATAGACGCGCACGGCGTAATAGCTCAGCAGCGGATTCGCGCCGTATTTCGGCTCCAGCCAGCGCTCCTTGCCGTTCTCGACGATTTTTTCCGAAGTCCAGCCGCGCAACCGGTAGCGGTCTTTGCGCCCGAGGAAGATGTTGTCGGCGATGTAGAAATTCCGCGAGCCGCTGAACTGCGTGTTGATGCCCATGCCGATGTTTTCAAACCGGCAGCGGCGCACCACCAGCCCCTTGCAGCCCGCGACATCGCGCAACCCGGCCTGAAACACGATGTCGGCATTTTGAAACGTGATGCCCTCGAAGATGTGATAGTCGGCCGCCATCACATTGAACAGCGTGTGGGTGGTGCCGCCGCCGTCGAAGATGACTTCGCCATCGCCCGCCGCCTTGATGACGATGGGCCGCTCCGCCGTGCCTTTGGCCGTGAGCAGGTAAGTGCCATCGAAGGGCACGCCATGCGGGTCCACATACGAAAGTGGGTTTGCGAGATAACGCCCCGCGTGAACGAGGACGACATCACCGGGCTTCACCTTCCGCTCCGCTAGCACGCTCCAGTCGCCGATGAACGCGCCCTGATAAGCTTCCATGAACCGCCCGGCGGAAGGCTCCTCGCGCTTCCCTTCATAGTTCGGCGGATAGAGATGAAGCACGCGTCCGCCCGCCGCTTCCTTCGGCTCGCCGCGTGTGCGCACCTTCACCGTTTTCACCGCCTCGCCCTGCACGCCATCCGCATCCGCGAGCGTGAAGCGGCACTCGTATTCCGTCTCCGGCTTGAGATTGAGAATGCTGCCCGCAAACCGGTCCGGCACCGTGTAATCGAGATAAGCCGACGCGCGGAAGATGTGCTCGCCGCCCATGCGCAAGAGCGGCAGCGCGGGCCGCCATTTCTCTGCGCCGACTTCGCGAAACGTCACCGCGACCGTGGCATTGCGATTCGCATCCCCCGCGATGTCCCACTCGAAGCCGAGATTCAGCAACGTCGGCGGTTCGACGCGGAAGGCACCCGGAGTCACCGCGTCCTGCGCTGTTGCAAGACTGGCAAGGGCAAAAACAAAAGCTGTCAGTATCACTCTCACGCCAGAACCTCCTTCACCACTTTCCCCGCCACATCCGTCAGCCGGAAATCGCGACCGGCGTAGCGGTGGGTGAGCTTTTCGTGGTCGAGGCCGAGGAGGTGCAGGAGCGTGGCGTGGAGGTCGTGGACGTGGACTTTGCCTTCGGCGGCGACGGTGCCCTGGTCGTCGAGCGCACACTGGCCGTGGGCGATGCCGCCTTTCACACCGCCGCCGGCGAGGAACATCGTGTAGCCGCGCGGGTTGTGGTCGGTGCCGTCCTTGGTGTCTTTCTCGCCGAGCGTGCGGCCAAACTCGCCACCCCACACGATGAGCGTATCGTTCCAGAGGCCGCGCTGCTTCAAATCATCGAACAGCGCGGCGATGGGCTGGTCCACGGCCCAGCAGAGCGCTTCGGTGTCGCGGCGGTGATTCTTGTGCGTGTCCCAGTATTCCATGTTCAGCTCGATGAAACGCACACCGGCCTCGGCGAAGCGGCGTGCAAGCAGGCACTGCCGCGCGAAGACATCGACGCTGGTCTTGCCGCCCCAAACGACGGGCCTGGTGCCTTTCGCGTCCACGCCGTAGGCATCGCGCACGTGCTGCGGCTCCTTGGTGAAGTCCATGAGGCCGGAGAATTCCATCTGCATCTTGAACGCGGTCTCGTGCGACTGGATGATGCCTTCGATGTCCGGCGACGGCGCGGTGTCGAGCAGGCGGCGGTTGAGTTTTTGCACGAACTCCATCTGTCGCTGTTGCTGCGCGGGCGGAATGTCGGCGTTGGTGAGATTGCGCACATCGCCGGGCTGCACGGACTGCTGTGCGCGCCCGATGGCGGTGCCGGTGTAGCTCGACGGCAAAAACGCGCTGCCGTAATTGCGCGTGCCGCCGAAGCTGCTCGGCATGTTCAGCGCGATGTAGCCGGGCGCGTTTTCATTCTCCGTGCCGAGCCCGTAAAGCACCCACGAGCCGAAGGACGGACGCGGCAACACGGGATGCCCGCAGTGCAGCATGAGCGTGCCATTCGCGTGAATCGGCGTGTCGGTGTGCATGGCTTTGAGCACGCAGAGGTCATCCGCATGACGCGCCAGTTGCGGCAGCCAGTCGCTCACCCACAGGCCGCTTTTGCCGCGCTGCTGCAATCGCGCCCAATACGGATTCTTCTGCAGTTCGGGGTGATAATCGAACGTGTCATACTGCGACGGCGCGCCGCGCATGTGCAGGAAGATGACGCGCTTCGCCTTCGGCGCGAAATGCGGCTTCTTCGCGGCGAGCGGAGAGACTGGTGAAACTGCCGGGGCCGCATCTGCCTTGTTCTGCATCAGCGACAGCAGAGCGAGATGGCCGAAGCCGCATGAGAGCTTTTGCAAAGCGGCGCGGCGGGAGATTTCGATGGGATGGGGATGGATGTTCATGGCAGCAGGCGGAATTCGGCGGATTGGAAAATGCCCTGGCAGAGCAGCGCGAGGGAGTCGGGCGCGGCTTGGAGAAAGGCGACGCCGTCTTGCGATTCCTCGGCGGTGGGTTCGCGGCTCAGCACGCGGATGAAGGCCTGCCGCACGCGGCCCGCGTCGTTCTTCGTGTGGAGCAGGATTTCCGTGGCGAGATGCCGCGAACTTTCGACGGCGAGCGGATGATTCATCAGCAGCAGCGCCTGCGATGGCACGGTGGCGGTTTCGCGCTGCGTCGCAGGCTCGTCGTTGTTCGGGAAATCGAAGGCGGCGAGCGTTTCATCCAGCGTTTCGTTGCGAATGATGGTGAGATAGATGGCGCGGTGCAGTTCGCGCGACTCCGACTCGCGCAGTGTGGTGATGTCCTTCTGACTCAAGCCTGCGAACAATTTTTCCATGAGCATCGGCGCGGTGCCCTGGCGCGGCGTGAGGTCGAGCCGGCCGGAGGATGCGAGCACACTGTCGCGAATCATTTCCGCATCGAGCCGGCGGCTGTTCATGCGCCACAGCAGCCGGTTCGCGGGGTCGGCGGCGAAGGCTGCGGCGGTGTCGGCGGGCGCGCTGGTCTGACGGAAGGTGCGGGAGAGCACGAGGTCGCGCACGAGTTGCTTCAGCGACCAGCCCTGCGCGTGCATGAAGCGGTGCGCGAGAAAATCGAGCAACGCGGGATGGCTCGGCGGTTCGCCTCTCATGCCGAAGTTGTCCGTGGTGGCGACGATGCCCTGGCCGAAGACCTGCTGCCACACGCGGTTCACAAACACACGCGCCGTGAGCGGATGCTCGGGATGCGTGAGCCATTGCGCGAGTTCGAGCCGTCCGCTCGATTGCGCGACAATCTTCGGCGCGGCGGGAAATCTCACGGTGCTGAGAAAACCGCGCGGCACTTCATCCCCCGGCTGATTCCACACGCCGCGGATGCGGAGCGTGGTGTTCGCAATTTTGTCCGCTTCGCGCAATCCGAAGGCCCACTCGACCGACGGCAGACCCTGCTGCAACGATTCCGCCTCGGCTTTCAGCGGTGCGATTTCCTCATTCAGCCGTTTGCGTTCCGCACCCTCGGCCTGCGCCACCTTGGTTTGCAGCGGCGTGAGTTTTTTCTGGATGGCGGTGATGCGCTCTGCCGCTGGCTTGAGTTTTTCCAAGACGCCCGGGTCGCCGAGCGGCACGAGGTCGGGGTCCACGATGCGCTTCTGGCCGAACTCAGTCGCCTTGCCGCCCTTGCGTCCGCTGAGGATTTCGGTGCTGAAGAAGATGCCCGCGAGCGCGTAGTAATCGCGCTGCGGCACAGGGTCGAACTTGTGGTCGTGGCAGCGCGAGCAGGCAATGTTGATGCCGAGCACGCCGCGCCCGAGCACGTTGAGCTGGTCGTCCACCCACTCCGGCTGCACCTCCGCGACGCTGCGATTGCCGCAACCGCCGAACTGCTCCTTCGAGCCAATGGCGAGGAAGCCGGTGGCGATGTTCAAGGTGTCGCGCTCCGTCTGCGCCGAGGCCGCGAGCAAGTCGCCCGCGATTTGCTCGGTGAGGAATCGGTTGATGGGTTTGTCGGCGTTCAGCGCTGCGATGACCCAGTCGCGATAACGCCACGCATACGGCAGGCCATTGTTGAGCGCCTTCCCGTTCGACTCGGCGTAACGCGCGACATCAAGCCAGTGCCGCGCCCACTTCTCGCCGAAGCGCGGCGACTCGATTAGCTGGTCCGCCCATTTCGCCAGTGCGCGCTCCGCATTATCCGGCGACTTCATGTCGCGCTTGAAGGCATTGATTTCCGCGATGGTCGGCGGCAGGCCGGTGAGCACCATCCACAACCGGCGCGCCAGCACTTCGGGCGAAGCATCGGCGGCCGGAGCGAGTTTCCTTTCCCGCAACGCCGCGAGCACAAACGCATCCACATCCGTGCGCGGCCACTCGCTGTCGGCGAGCTTCGGCACGGGCGGATTCCGCACCGGCTTGAGCGACCAAAGCGTGTCCGCCGAAGCGAGCGCGGGCGATGTTTTCACGCTATCACGCGGGTCAGGCGCACCCAGCTTCACCCACTGCTCCAGCGCTTGCACCGCATCGGCGGTCAGCGCTTTCTTCGGCGGCATCGCCGTGTCAGCATCGCCACGCCTCACCGCCTGGATGAGTAGCGAACCATCCACATCGCCGGGCACCAGCGCCGCGCCGCTCGCACCGCCCCGCTGCCAGCCCGCGCGTGAATCGAGCGCCAACTCGCCCTTCGTCTTGCCGCGCTCCGCGCTGTGGCATTCGTAGCAATGCTCGACGAGCAGCGGACGAATCTTCGTCTCAAAAAATATGACACCGTCGGCTTCCGGCTGCGCCGCTGATGCTTTCAAGGACGCGAGCACGGAGAGTGCAATGACAAGGTGGGTTTTTATCGTGCGACTGGTCATACGGGTGCAAGGTTTCTTCACGCCGCTGTGCGGATGTCCGGCGGCGGCCGACCAAACGGTTTGCCGCAAGGTTGGCACAACCGCTTCGTCGGCAGCGGCGAGAGACGGTGCTTCACGATGCTTCATTTACCTTTCGACTTGGTTGCTCTGTTTGTAGTGGGCCAGAACGCCATGAATGCTGGACTGGCTCCGACCCGCATAAACACGGACCGTTTCCCATCTGAGTCGATTTGGAAGATGTAGCCGCCTTCACCGTCATCCTTTTTGCTGTTGGGCAGGTCCTTCTTGTGGCTCACGTCGCTCTGAAACAGATTCCCGTTGGCGTCGATGGCCACGGAATAGGGATGTTGGGATCCGTATTCGTCTCTGAAATCGACGATCTGCGTCATCTTTCCATCCTTGGTCAACTTGTTGATGCCGCCCGATCTTGGGTCTTTGCCGGGCCCGACCGCATAGCAGGTGCCGTCGGAGACGAATGTCGCGCCGCGGCTCACGAATCCTTTCGCGACCACGGTCTTGGTCCCATCCTCAGTGATTTTAATAAGCTGGCCGCCGATTTGAACGCTAATATAAACATCACCGTCTGGACTTGTGGTCATGCTGTAAACGGCTTCGGTGGCGACCTTCCGCAAGGTGCCGTCCGGCGAAAGGATCTTGATGTCTCCGGGTCCGTAGATCGGTCTTCCATCCTTGAGCTTCTTCCCGGTGTCATCACCCAGATACTCTCCAATCCATAGATTGCCCTTCTTGTCGAAGGTGACGCCATGGACGTTGTGCATGCCATCCACCAGCACTTTGACATGCCCGTTCTTCTTGGTGGCCGGGCTGCCATCCTCAGTCGGCGTCACCGTGCGGACGCCATCGCCACCGGCGACATACATCACACCCTTCTCGTCGAAGCAGATGTTGTCTGGAGCCGGCGTGTCTTTGGCATAAACGGACACCTTCTTGTCGGACGTGATCTTATAGATGCAGGCTTTGCCGAAATCGCCCACGTAGAGACACTGCCAGTCAGGGAAACTCGGCAAGGCTTTCGGAGATGGCTGCGAAGGTTCCGCTGCCCTCGACCACGAGCTGTTGACGCATAGGGCAAGCATGAAGGTGGCGGTGAAGACTGCCCGCCATCTTCCGGGCTTCTGAAAGTCCGCTGTTCGGGATGTAAAATGATCGGTTCTCATGGGCGTGATAGTTTGTGCGGTCACGCCAGCACGCCCTTCACCACCTGGCACTCATTCACGCCGGTGAGTTTGAAATCGAGGCCTGCGTGGCGATAGGTCAGTCGTTGGTGGTCGAATCCGAGGAGGTGCAGGATGGTGGCGTGGAAGTCGTGCACGTGGACTTTGTTCCCAGCGACCTCGATTCCGTAGTCGTCGCTCATGCCGTAGGTGAGGCCGCGCTGCACGCCGGCTCCGGCGAGGAAGCTGGAGAAGCACTTGGAGTGATGCTCGCGGCCTTTGTGGTCGGGCTTCACGACGGCGGGGGTGCGGCCAAACTCGGTGGTGATGACGACGAGCGTGTCGTCGAACAGGCCTCGATCCTTGAGGTCCTGGATGAGAGCGGCGATGGGCTGGTCCACGTCCCGCGCGTTCACTTCGTGGCGTTTCATGTCGCCGTGGTGGTCCCAGTTCGCACCGAGGCCGGCGCCTTTGTCGATGACCTCGACGAAACGCACGCCGCGCTCGATCAGTCGCCGGGCGGCGAGGGCCTGCCACGCGAAGCCTTTCTTGCCGCCGCGCTCGATGCCGTAACTGGCGAGCGTCGTATCGCTTTCCTTCTCCACATCGAGCGCTTCGGGGGCTTCCATCTGCATGCCGGCGGCGGTTTCAAAGGAACGGATGCGTGCGGCGAGCTGCGGATCGGCCTCGCGTCCGCGCAGGTGGCGCTGGTTCAGTGAGGCGATCATTTCCAGCTCCAGGTTCTGGAGTTTTCCCGAGGGCAGGCGGCGACTGAGGTTCGGGATGGGTTCGTCGCCGGGGATGATGCGCGTGCCTTGATGCGCTCCGGGCAGGAACTCCGCGCCCCAGTTCTCCGCGCCGTGATAGGGAATCTCCGGCGCGATGACGACGAAGGAGGGCAGGTTTTGATTCTCGGTGCCGAGCCCGTAGCTCACCCACGACCCGATGCTGGGCCGCGCGACATTCGCCGAGCCGGTGTGCATCATGAAGGTCATGGCCGTGTGATCCGGCGCGTCGGTGACCATGGAATTGATGAGGCAAAGATCGTCCGCGACCTTGCCGAGCTGCGGAAAAATGGAACTCATCATCATCCCGCACTTCCCGCGCGGTGTGAACTCCCAGCCGGGCGGTTTGAGGAAAAGGGAACCGCCCTTTTTCTCACCGAACGGCTTGCCCGCGTCGGCGATGAGTTTTGGACGATGATTGAAGGTGTCCACATGCGACATGCCGCCGCTGAGGAAGATGAAGATGACACGTTTCGCTTTCGCCGGGAAATGCGGCGCCCGTGGTGCCAGCGGATCGAGTGGTGCATCGCTCGCGGCGAGGAGTTGCTGCACGATGCCGGGGAAAAGCAGCGAGCCAGCGACGAAGGAACGGCGGGTGAGGAGAGGATTCATGGAGAGGTGGAGATTGGTTTTCATTCGACAAACATGAACTCGTTGCTCGCCAACAAGGCCCTCGCGAGACTGGCGAGGGGTTGGGCAAAGGTGGCTTTCTCAGTGGCGGCGGTGGCGGTGAAGGTTTGCAGGTAGGCGATGCCGCTTTGGATTTCCTCCGCGTCGGCATCGCGGGCGAGGATGAGGCGGTAGAGTTGCGCGACCTTGGCCTTGTCATCGCCCGCGCTTTGCACCTTCGCGGCGGCGGCGCGGGACCATTCGGCGACATCGGGCGAGTTGATCTGGAAGAGGGCCTGCAAGGGCGTGGTGCTGCTGCCGCGCTCGCCGGTGCAGGCGTTGACGTTCGCGCCGTCGAAGACCTCGAAATACGGATTCCGCCGGTTGCGCTGCTGCATCACATAGACGCTGCGATGTTGCGTCGCGAAGTCGCCACGGAAGGGCGCATGCTCGGTGAGGCGCTTGATTTTCGGAAACGGATGCGCCGTGGCTTGCGTCATCATGAGCCGGTGCATCTGCTTGAGCGACCACTGCTCCGCGATGAACCGGTCGGCGAGCCAGTCGAGCAGTTCGGGATTCGATGGCAACGCGCCGCGCGACCCGAAGTCACTCGTGGAAGCGACGAGGCCGCGGCCGAAATGGTAATGCCACAGGCGGTTCACCATGACGCGTGCGGTGAGCGGGTTCTGCGGGCTGGCGATCCAGTTGGCGAGTTCGAGACGTCCGCTGCCTTTCGTATTGGGTGGCAGCTTTTGACCACCGAGCACTTGCAGGAAGCCTCGCGGCACTTGCTCGCCCTTCTTCGTCTGCTCGCCGCGAATCTGGAGCTGCGCGTTTTTGGCGAACTTCGCCTCCTGCACGGCATAGGCCTCGGGAATCTCCGGCCAGTCCTTTTTCAACTCGTTCAGTTTGTCGGTCGCTTCATCGAGTTCCTTCTCGACCATCATCGTGGGCCGGTTCTTCATCGACAGGAACTCGAACTGCTTGGAGAGCTTGTTGATCTCCTCGGTCAAGGCCGCGATGGGCTCGGCATTCTTTGCGGTGAGGTCGGCGAGAACTTTTGGATCGATCAGCTTCACGATGCTGTCCTCCATCGCGGTGCGCGTGGAGGGATACTGCGTGCTCTCAAAGAAGCCGTAGAGCGCGTAGTAATCGCGCGTCGGGATGGGATCGAACTTGTGGTCGTGGCAGCGTGCGCAGGCCACGGAGAGGCCCATCGTGGCCTGGCCGAGAGTGTTCAGCGTGTCCTCGATGGTTTGGTTGCCGATCATCTCCTTCGTCCCGCCGCCAAAGCGCCGCGACAGGGCGATGAAACCCGTGGCGATGGTCTGCTCTCGCATCTGTGCCTCCCCTTTCGCAGGCAACAAGTCTCCGGCAATCTGCTCGCGCAAAAACTGGTCGTAGGGTTTGTCGGCGTTCAGCGCATCAATGACGTAGTTCCGGTAACGCCACGCCTGCGGGACCGGATAATCGGGATTGTCGCCCTGCGTGTCCGCGTATCGAGCGAGGTCGAGCCAATGCCGGCCCCAGCGTTCGCCGTAGGCTTTTGAGTCGAGCAGGCGATTGATGACTTTCGCGAACGCATCGCCCGACTTGTCCGCCACAAACGCCTTCACCTCCTCCGCCGTCGGCGGCAGTCCGGTCAGGTCAAACGTCGCACGGCGAATCAGCGTGCGCCGGTCCGCGTCCGCTACCGGCGTGATGCCCGCTTTGGCGTGACCTGCCGCGATGAAGCGGTCGATGTCATTCACCGCCCAACCCTTGCCCGCCTCCGGCACTGTCGGCTTTTTCACCGGCTCGAAGGCCCAATGCCCGCCCCACTTCGCGCCTTCATCCACCCAGCGCTTCAGCGTGTCGATTTGCTTCGCGGTGAGCTTGGTTTTCTCCTTCGGCGGCGGCATCACTTCATCCGGGTCCGTGCTCGTGAGTCGATGGATGAACTCACTCGCGT
>JAGKWZ010000080.1 GCA_021151605.1 Verrucomicrobiaceae bacterium | reverse complement strand
CTCCAGGGCATGGCGCAGGCCGGCGATCAGAGCCGCATCCAGATCACTGGCTTCAGCCAGCAGCGCCAGGCACTCGCCGCGCAGATGCGTTCCCTCCAGGCCCGCCTCCAGCAGCTCGCCGCCATGATGTCCCAGACCCGCCAGATGCCGCCGACCACACAGCCACGCTTCCCTCAAAAAGACGGCCAGCGTGGCACCACCAGTCCTACTATTGTCCCCCAGCAGCCGACTCCTCAGCCGATGAATCCGCAGCTCCAAAACGAAATGCAGCAGATTCAGAGGCAGCTCGTCGTGCTCCAGAACCAAGATGCCCAGCTCGCCGCAAGACAGGTCAATGCGCAGAACCAGTTTCCACGCACCACCGGAGGTTCCCCGGCTGAAGTTGAGGCCAAGCTGAAGCGTCGCGAAGCCCTCGCCCAGGAGTCCGCCATGCTCGATCAGCAGCTCGTCGATACCTCCAACGGCACACCCACCGTCAACCCCGAGACCACAGGTCTCGCCCGCCGTGCCCGTCTGGTGAAAACCTACCACGATCTACCTCTGGAAGACCGCCGCCAGGAGTTGCTGAAGCAATTCAACTGCGGTGCCGCCAAGGACAGTCCGCGCCCGGTGCTTCCGAGCGCCCCTGTCGAGATCCTTGAAAACGATTTCCCGCCGCCGCGCGCACTACGCTGAACCCAGTCCGTATTACCCCTCGCCGCGAGCTTCAACCGGGATTTCTCCAGCGCCGCTAGGATCAGGGGATCAGCCTACGCTTCGGCGGGTAGATCTGCGATTGCATCGCTGCTGGTGATGCGACCTTTTACCCACATGCACACGCTCACTGTTGCGATCAACGGCCCGGCAAACTCCGGCACAGTGAGTTCCGGTTATGCTCCAACTTCGAAGCGTCAGCTCAACAAAGCGTATAGCATCCTCGCCACGCTGAAGACAGAATTTGTCTTTGATGGCTGGACCATCAATGACATGGCCGGTGCCGGTGTCAGCGCCGCACAGGCAGAGCTGCCGACGCTCAGCTTCACCATGCGGAAGGGCCTCGTGCTGGTGGCGAAGTTCATCACCAATCCCTTCAACTCTGCCGTCACGGGCAGCTCAGCGGACTCATCGCGCCTTCACCCATTGCGGTTCCAGGCTATCCCGCCACAGCGGCGAACAACTCCACTGTTGGTCTATGCAATGCCACGCTCACGAGCGCAGGCGCGCTATCGGGCAAGTTATTCATCGATGGTTTGAACGTGACCTTCACCGCCAAGTGCGACAACACGGGCATCGCTCGCTTTGGTGCCAATAGAGCGATGACTCAAAGCATCCCGCGCACCGGCAAGAGCCCGCTGGTGCTCAGCTTACGTGCCGATCTCACCGGCAGCAGCAAGCAACTCACTGGCATACTCACGGAGTCACTTTTGGAAACCGTCAGCGCGCAGAGTTTCATCACCGCGCATCGTCACGCCTACAGCAGTGCGAACCCCGTGCCTGCATCGTATGTGAAGAGCTACACGGCGCGCATCAAGGCTCGCGACACCCAAGGTGAGGGTTTCACCTCCAAAGACTACCCGCAGGGCGATGGCTATTTCACCTTCAAGGTGGCAAACACCGGAGTGGTCACCATGGTCGGAAGTCTCGCGGACGGCACGCCCGTTAGCATGAGTGGCAACCTGTCGCAGTTCAACAACTGGCCCATCTACTAATCGCTCTACAGCAACAAAGGCTGCATCGCGGCCACCAGTTGGCTTGATGACGAGCAGCCCGACACGGATGCGACGGCCCTGGAGATGATGTGGTTCCGCCCATTCCAGAGCGGCAGCCAATGGTATCCATATGGCTGGGAAGAAGGCATTCTAGTGGACATGCTGGCGAGCAAATACACGCCACCTCCGGCATCGGTGTTCCCCGGCCTTCCAGTCTTTAGGTCCGGCGCAGCCAATACGAACCTCGTCTTCACGAACGGCCTTCTCACCTCACCAGTGTTCAAGTCTGTAAACTTCACATCTGCAAACGTGCTGACCAAGGTGCCAGCCAACGATGCCAGCTTCACCTTCACGCCCACTTTCACCACCGGACTGATCAGTGGGACCTTCACACACAGCGACAACACTAAGCCGACGTGGCAGGGCGTGCTCATGCAGAAGGGTGCGAACAAAGGTGGCCACGGCTACTCTTAGCACGAAGCCCGCAGCACTCGATTTCAAGGGCGAGAGCGGAACCATGAGTTGGGGTGCAATTCAGCAGTAAGCCAGACGAAGTCATCGAGCATCACACGTAGACTCGGGCAACTGGGTCCACGTTCTATTGAACCGTCATTCATTCCACTCGCTTGAGTAATCTCATCTTCGCTTTCATCATTAGGCATTTGTATTCAAGGCATTCATTCGTCATTTTGATTTCGTCATTGAGCGGCCTGCTCTTAGACTTTTTGCAGACTCGTCAATACTGCAAACCATCCCATTCATGCGCTCGCCACTTCTCATCATCCTCATCGCTTGGTCTTTCGGTACGCACCTCCTCGGTGCGGAGGGAGCTACGGCGTTCGCCAGCTTCATCGAGCTACCCTGGAGTTACGTTATCGGTGGCCATGCTGATGGTAAGTGGCTCAACAGCGAAACGACTGGAAGGCAATTGACCGCGCCGCTGACAAACTACCGTGTCTACACACTAAATGGAGAGATCGCCGCTGCTACCGCCACAGCAGCAGCACCCGGAGCCGACCTTTGCCCGGATGTCTGGCAGCAGAAGGTCACCACTGAGATCGCCCCTGAAGCGTGCAGCCAGCACGCTATCGGAGTCAATGCACCGTGGGACCCGATGCCGCGCCAAAGCCGTGCCTCTAGCCTCACTCAGGAGGTATATGTCCAGGCGATGAAAGCGGTGCTCACCGGCCAGGGAATAGAGCGTCCCGAAGTCAGGCTGACTCAATTGCTACGGGTCGATCTCGATGGAGATGGGACTGATGAGGTGCTGACTTCTGCAACACGCTACCACGTCAGCGATGTGCCTAGCGCACCGAGGGATGGCGACTATTCGGTAGTGACTCTGCGATCTGTCATGGGCACTCAGGTGCAGACACAACTCGTGGGCGGCGAGGTGTATGCAAAGGCCGATCTGAATGCCGCACCCAACACCTATGAAATCGCCGGGCTATTGGATTTGAATGGTGACGGCACGCTGGAGGTGCTGATCCGCAGCAGCTACTACGAAGGCGGCGGCATGGCGGTGTGGCAGATGCAAAAGGGCAAACTCGTGCAGGTGCTAAGCATCGAATGCGGGGCATGAACGAGTGGATGAGATGTGATTTTCGACCACGCAAAGTCGACCACATCCGAATGTCTCAGTCTTACTTCAGCGCAGTGCTGGAAACCGGCAAGCGAACAGTGAAGGTGGTGCCAACGCCCTCTTCGGAGTGCATCTGAATGCTGCCATGATGTAGATCCACGCAATGCTTTACGAGCAGCAGTCCAAGACCAGTTCCGGGAGTCTCCCCCACGTTGGAAGCACGATGAAAGGCTTCATAAAGTCTGGCCTGATCTGCCACAGGGATGCCGATGCCACGATCACGAACCTCAATCACAGCCTCGTCTCCCTCACGCCTTAGAGTGAGAAATGCGGGCGATCCTTCTGGTGAATACTTCACTGCATTCGACAAAAGATTCCCGATGATATGTCGGATCAGCGCCTCGTCCATTAGCGCTCCATCGAAGTCACCCTCAGCACTGAAATGCACCGGGCAGCGGCCATTGGTGGACGAGAGGCTCTCGTCAACGATCCTTTCGCAGAGCATTCGCAATTCGACCCGTGCAGGTTTCCAGCCGATTTTGCCTGCTTCTGCCCGCCCCAGGAGGAGGACCTGCTCCATTAGGCCAGACATTTGCAAGGTGGCGGAAAAGATGTCCTCATGTAGTTCCGCATGCTTCTCGGGGGTCAGCCGCTCTTTGAAGTGGCGCAGCAATTCCACGGCGCTCATGATGATCCCTAGCGGAGTGCGAAACTCATGCGACACCAGCGAGACGAAGCGTGATTTGAGTTCACTGAGTTCGCGCTCATGAGACAGTGCTTGAGCTAGCTCGTCCTTCGCAGCAGCCAGTTCAGCAGTGCGCTCTGTTACGCGAGACTCCAGGCTGGCATTGAGCGCATGAACGGCCAGGCGAGATCGGTGCAACATCGCCGCCCACCCTACCAGAAGGACCACGACCCCAGAGGCAAAGCTCAACCCGATCCACAAGCGCCGAGTCACCACCTCTGTGGCAATACCCATTGATTTCACATCTTCCGGCGTTGGCAGCCACACACGAATCTCTGGGTAATAGGCCGCCGTAACGAGGCCACGTATATTCAAACGATTGTCGGGGCCGAAATGCGTCACAGTGCCCCGCGACGAGGCATCTAGAAACGCGATGACCGTTTTATCTCCATCTCCCAGCTTAATCGTCGTGCGCCAGCGTCCAGGAGCGATGAGCACATCGTCTTGAGACAAAAGGCGGCCCTCCAGCTCAACTAGATCGTGGATATGATTTCCTGCGGCGACCGTAGCGATGTCCGTAGCAATAGCTTCAGGCACGGGTGAAGAACGCAAAACGCGCACGACAGCGAAGTCGAGATGTGTCCCTTTCTTTACGTGGCTGGGAATGCCCACCACCTCCAGAACATCGCCCGGGTTGCACTTGGGCATGATGATCGGCGTGGAGTAGCGTCCACTTTTGTCCTCATCAATCGGCAGCAACATGTAGAAGGAGAAAGCCTCGCCATCATCACTGCGAGCATAGTAAACGTTTCCTGTCGTGGCAGCGAGCAGCGTTCCAGTGAGCTTCACTCGTTCGTCCTTGCTCGGAAGACTGGAACGCAAAGCAGTCACCGTGGTGAGCGGCACATCTAGCGGATCAATGACACCAGTCTTCACCACAGTCACCTGTGCTTGTGCTGTCGCCACCACAGAGAGAAAATTGCTGCCTGGAAGATAAGCGCGGTTGATGCCGACCACGCGTACCCTACCCCCGATCCAGTCACGCGGAATCGCCGTGCGTGGCCATTGTCTAATGAGGACATTGCATGAAGTCCCACCGCTCGCCATCTGAATGGTGAAGAGTGACATTGAGGAGCGCACTTGCAGCACAGTTCCTTCCACACTTACCCACTGGTCCAGGTGCTTAAAGGTCGCCGCGTCGCCTAGGCTGACAGGCTTGGCTTCGGGTAAAGGAGCCGTGCCGAGGTGGGTTAGTTTGTTTGCCTTGATGCGTGTCCGTGTTCGTTCGAAAAATGGCTCTGAGAAGACGCTACCCTCGATCTCCACCTTCGCTCCTACTTGTGGAGATGTAACCTCTCCCGCCACCACCGCAGAAATGCATGACTCACCATCGTACAGCGAGAATTCCTCTCCCTTTGCAGCCACCTCGAGCACTACACCTTGCAGTCGCACCTTCTTCGTCCCCGAATCTGCGACTTTGCTTGGGAGGGCAAACACCTCCTTAACTTTCGTCAGCGCCTCGTCTGATGTCTGGGCTTTTACGGATTGAATCATGACCGTGGCTGCCAGCAGTAAAAGCATGCTCTTTTGGCGCAGTAAGCGAGTGGGCGACTCGTGAAAACAGTGAAAATACTGGTAGTAGGCGTGTAGGAAAGTCATGGGCATCACATTTGGGTTTCTTCATCCGTCGTTGCTACGGCACCTGCTTTCATGGTCGCCTCCACCGCTCCATAAAGTGCTGTCCATGCTACACGCACTTCAGGAGTAAACTGATCATTTAGCACCTCAGCCAGCATGCTTAGAAGTGCGCTACCGACCACCGCGTAATGCTCATCCTTCACCCCATAACCGAGATGACGTGCACCCATTTCCTTGAGCTCGAGTTCGAGCCCGTGCGGACGCTCCAACATCGCAATCAGGATGCCCAGCATCTCAATAAGTTTTTTGGACTGCTCTTCAATGTCCCCCTTGAACATCGGACGTAGTTCCGGGGAGATCTCAAACAACCGACGATAGAACACCAGCGCTGACACATGATTGTGGCGCGCCAGTTGGGCGAAGGTTTTACGGATGAGATGGACTTGTTGCAGTGTCATCGCTTCATATATGTCACATTCCGACATGAGACGGCATCCGACTTTAGTCGGATAGCATTTTTCTGCGAGCTTGCCACCATCTGCCACATGGCAAAGAAAATCCTCATCATCGAAGACCAGGCCCCCATGCGCCGAAACGTGGCTCTCATGCTCGAATTGGAGGGCTACAAAACCTGCGTCGCGGAAAATGGCCGTGTCGGCGTCGAAGTCGCCCGCAAGGAACGTCCCGACCTCATCCTATGTGATGTCATGATGCCCGAGCTCGATGGTTACGGGGTCATCCAGGCTATGCGTGAGGACGATGCATTCGACAATACTCCCTTCATATTCCTCACCGCCAAGAGCGATAAAAACGACATTCGCGTGGGCATGAATTTCGGTGCTGACGACTACCTCAGCAAACCCGTCGTGCGGGACGACCTCCTCGCTGCCGTGCAGACTCGGCTTGCTCGGGCAGATGCTCTGAAACAGCGCCTCGCTGATAACAGTGGGTTTAGTCCTAATTTCGAGCGTCCTGAGCTGCTTCAGAAAGCTTATGGCCTTACCCCGCGTGAGGCAGAAGTTCTCATCTGGGTGGCTCAGGGCAAGACCAACAGTGATGTGGCCACCATCCTCGAAATGAGCGAAAAAACCGCCAAGCAGCACCTCGGGACGTGCTTTCAAAAGATGGGCGTCGAAAGTCGCAACGCCGCTACCGTCATGGCTCTCGAGGTCCTGAGCGCGAAGTAAGCACCCCGACAATTTTAAAGCAAAGAGTCCACGCAGCAGATGCCGCGTGGACCCAGGTTCGAGGGGGCTGGTTGTACTATTGCTTAACGTGCGGGTAAGCCGCCAACGGGTGGTTTGCCAGCAGTAGGTGGTGCTGGGCGGCGGGGTGGAGGGGCCATGAAGGCATTGCGGCCGACTTCAGCACCGATCTTGGTATTGCGATGCACGATGACACTGAGTGTCTGGGCATTGATCATGCGGACCATCTCGGGAGAAAAAGTCTTCTCATACCAGAAGCGGTCGCCATCGCGAACACGGGTGAATTGATCCACGAGGATGCGGTGGAAGGTCTCACCGACCATGGAGCCAGGACGATCAGCTTCGGCTAGACCACCGATCCAGAGATCAATGTCAGCGGGGCTTTCATAGGCGGCATCGAGTTCGGCGACGACTTGGCGGTTGGGGTTCACGTCTTGGAAGCGAGTTACAGGGCGGAGTTTCAAAGCCGCACGCATGGCGGCAAAGCTGGGCAGGCCGTGATCGCGACCGCGTTGGATGTTCAGTGAAGCGAGGTCGAGACCACCAGCGCCAGGAGCGCCGAAAAGGAAGTCGCGGACATCGTCGATGACCCATTCATCAAGCTCCTGAGCGCGACCAGTGGCGAGTCCGCGGAGGATGACGTCGACGCCTTCTTCCGTGATGTGCTGAGGCTGGAAGAAGGAGTTCGCGAGCGTCAGATTGCCAGCTTCAATTTCAGCACCCGTGGCATCCAAGCGGAGAAGCGTTGGGGAAAGCAGGCTATGGCCGAGACGATAAGCCGCTGTGGCGAACTCATTGGAGATCGTAGGGTTCACTGCGGCCTTGTAGCCAGTGTATGGCTTGATCGCGCCAGGGCCCAGCAAGGTGGGGAGGAACTCACGATACGTGATGGCCTGCATTTCAGCACCCACGACAAGGCGGGCGAACTGGTAGATCTCTTCATCGAGAGCGTCGGTATTGGCGGCACGATAGAGGTCAGCCCAGAAGTTATGCTCACGCAGGAAGAGGGTGTGGATGGCGATGAGGCCGACCTGCTCATTCACGCGAATATCTCCAGCGACAAAGAAGCCGGGCACCGGTGGCAGGGCGGCGAGTGTGTCTGAGTGAGTGGGCAGGAGATCTCCGTGATCGCTTGTGCTGACGCGGAGGCGTCCTGTGCTATCATTGGCGCGCAAAGCAGCAGCACGCACGGCATCAGAACCATAAACCTGGGATGCGTCGATCCAGGCGGTGATGGCACTTTTTTGTTCACGTACTCCTTCCACGGTTTCATAGGCACTTCGATTTAGTCCCATGGTGATAGTTCCAGTGCTGGAGGGGTCAAAAGAGGGGTCACCCTTTGGCACAGCGATGGGGAAAGGCTCTGCGGGATCAGCAGCAGGCGTTTCATCCAGATCATGATCCAGGAACTGGCCCCACTGCCAAAGGAAGTCACTGGCTCCACGGCGGTTTGGGCGCAGGTTTGGCTGCTTGGCCACTGCATTGCTGATCACACGAGCGCTGGGACGAGTGGCGCCTGCTGGAGCGCTGATGCCGTCTTCATACGAATTGGGAGCCAGACGGATGAAAGGTTTATTCGGCGTTCCCCACGTAGGGCTGGTGGCGTTGTTCGCACTGCCATCCACGTTACGGAACTCGGCAGGCAGGATGAAGGAAGACGGCAGGCTTGGTGGCAATGGCTGCCCGGCATTTTGTGGTGGCTGAGGCGGACGCGTGCCCTGGGGTGGTTGACCCTGGGGTGGTTGACCCTGGGGTGGTTGTTTGCTTGGATCAGGACGTGGAATCGGTGCGGCACCATTCGATTGTGAGGTTCCCATTGGTGGCTTGGCACCAGCGGGAGGTGGGGGTTGCTGAGCGGAGACTGCGCCGGAAACCCCGCTGAGTGCGAGGGCTGCTGCCGCCGGAAGCCAGCGGTTCAGGATTGTGTGGTTGTACGTTTTCATCGTCTGATGTGGTGTTGGTTTTTGGAACGTGGCGTTGCTGGCGCGTACCAGCGTTGTCACACACACAACAGACTCCCCCTGTGTTAAGGCCTTATGTCGTCAAACCTGGAGATTTGTGAAGGGATGGTAAAAGTTGCCAATGCCACGTTTTTTTCAAAATGAAGGAGAATCGAACGGGCTTTCATTAGCATATTTAATTATATCGGAGTGCGATGTCTCGAAGATAGAATCATGCAGAGCGGGGGCTTAAGGTTGTCTGCTTAGCCAGCGGGGAGAGTTTTCGTCTGAGTGATCTGTGTTTTGATTTCAGCGTGAGCTTTAAGTTCAGACGAAATGCAATTTTCCAGTCGCAAGCTGGGGCAAATGGTTTCACTGCCGAGACTTGAAGCCTGAATGGACTTTGGTAATATGACCATGCCATGAAACACTTCCTCATTGCCCTCACTTTGATTGCTGTCAGCGGACTTCTCGCCAGTTGCCGTGGAGCAGGCGGACCTGCGCAGCGCGTCGGATATGAAATGGACCGCGCTGCCTATAAAGCGGGTACCGGCGTTGCCAGGGCCGGTCATGCCATCCAGCGTGCAGCACGCTGAGGTTTACTCCAGATTGGCTTCGATGACTTCTCCGCCACTGGGGTCCACGAGTTGACTTTTGATGAGATCAAAAGCTGAGCCGTGCATGTAGGGCTGGATATACAGCTTTTGTTTCCGGCGGATGAGATTTTCGCGGACGATCTCGAGCTGGCTGAAATCGACGTGATCCTGGAAGTCGGAGAACCAATAGAGTGCATCTGCTTGGCGCACTTGCTCACTGAGCAGGGCAGTCCAGGCGTAGCCGATGCCGACGTAGTGGATGAAGTGAGTTTGGGGGCGTTTGGAGAGAAGGGTGTAGATGCTTTCGCTCGGGATGGCATCGGATCGGGCGAATTTGAATTTGCGTGCCTCCTCATAGCTGGCCATGCCGCCCATGCGCCAGAAGCGCTCGAATTCGGAGCCACTGGTGCGGAATACCTGCTCGCCATCAAGGCCTGCTTTTGGTGGTGAATCCAGCCCACAGCCGGGGAAGAGGACAACGACGCTGCCACGGGCGACCTTGTCCACCTCGGCAATAACACGGGGAAGGTGAGGGGCCATTGAACTGGAGACATCCAAGACGAGGGCGAGGCGCTTGGCTTTGATCTCACGGCCAAACATGGAAAGCGGCTGGAAGACCATTCCGCTTTTGGCACCAAGGCCCATGCCTTTGCCAAAACCGCCGCCGCCGAGGCCACTGCCACCGAGTTTGGCGCTGGTGAGCATGTCGTTGGAGCTAGGGAGATCCAGGAGGTCAGGCACCTCATCTGGCAGGACGATGTCGGAGATGGAGCCGACGGCGGCGAGCTTGCGCATGGGCACAGCCTTCTTAAGCCAGGGATTTTTCTTTTGCTGAATCTTGTGTTCAAGGGCCTGAGACGCCTGCTGCCCCTGCTGGGTACCACCTGGGAGGAAGTCCACGGCCTGATCGAGCATGACCTGATTCACCACGAGAAAGCCACCGATGCCAAGAATGAGGGCATGGATGCCGAGGCTGAGGGACAGTGAGGCACCACCCCACTGCACCCATTTTTTTTGAAAGAGGGCGACTAGGAAGGGGATCTCTTTTGCCGAATTCGCTTTGTCCACTGACGGTGGCTCGGGTTTTGTCGTGTCTGATTTCTCGTCCTTTGTATCGCTGGATTCGGAGGTGCTGGGAACTTCGGTCTCTGGCTTGGTTTCGCTCTTCGGTGCGGCGGGTTCTTGAACGAATACGGGCTCTGGCTTCGCTCGATCCTCAACGGTCTCTGGTTGTTGAGGCTGGGAGAGAACCTCGATGATCACAGGCTCGGGGATGGCCTCCTCAGGACTAAGCGCTTCAACAGTGGCTTCGGCAAGAGGTGTGCTGCGGCGGATGACACTGCGTTTGCGGGCAGCTGGAGTAGGTGGCGTAGCTGAAAGCGGTGCAGGAGTTGGCTCCAGCGACTCGGGGGCCATGGCGAAGAGTTCAGCCCATTCATCGCGGGATGAGCGCTGCGCTTCGGGGACGGGGACTTCTTTGGGGGGCTCTGTTTCAGTGGGAGCGTTGCGAGATTGTTTGCGCTGCTGGGCTATCTGCTTCCAGAGCTGGGCCTTGGCCGCACGCACATCTATTTCTTCTCCACTGGCGGTGGGCAGTTGGTGGAAGGGGTCTTCGGACTGGGATGAATCGCTCATGCAGGCGGTGGCAAGTCACAACGGCCAAGGAGGCGATTCCTTGGGAGCATGAAAGCGTGCGAGACTGCGTTTTTGTGAGCCGTGGTGCAAGACTTTCTTGATGAAGAGTGAAAGGCGTGGCGTTCCGATTTGAATCCGGCGAAGCGGAGGCTATACATGGTCTGCTATGCAACTCAGCCGCTATTTATTCATCATATTGAGTAGTCTTATGATCCTGGCCTCGTGCACGACCACAAGTCAGGTCAGTCTCGACTATGCCTCCGGCCTCGGGCATGTGCAGCCGGGAGCGCCAGAGTTTTCCACACAGGCCTTTATGGATCGCCGTGATCAGGGCCCGAACGATCTCGGTACAGTGCGAACGCAGATAGGCACGCCGGTCGAGCATGTGCAGATGAACGTACCTGCGGCAAATGCTGTAACGAATGCCTTTGGCTATGCACTGGAGGTGCGGGGGATGCTGACCTCTCCCTCTTCAGCGAGATTCATAGTAACCGGCGAGGTTCTAGACCTTCACTGCAAGCTACTGGTGCATCCTTATGGCTATGCGCGGCTGCGGGTGAGTGTGCTGGAGGCTGCCACAGGGCGTGTCATTCATTCGGCCACTTATGAGGGGGAGCGTCAAAGCTCCGCCTATGTGCCAGGAAGCGGATCTCCTGTTCCATTGCTGAGGGATCTTACTTCAGGGGCACTACAAGATGCCGTAGATCGTGCGTTGGATGATCCGGCCATGAGGGCACGTATAAGATCAAGTTCTGGCGAAGTCTCTGGATGGCAGCCAGGCATGATTTGATCTGTTTTTTCCAACCACATGAATTCAACTCCCTCTCTCCAAGACCGTGTCGGCATCATTACAGGCGGTGCCCGTGGCGTGGGCCAAGCCATCGCTGAACGTTTGTTGCGTGATGGCGCATCTGTCTGTCTTTGGGACATTGATCCTGATGCTCTCTTGGAAGCAAAAGCGGAATTGAGTGTTTTCGGACCTGTCGCGACGGCGCGGGTAGATGTAACAAATTTGGAGTCCGTGGAAGCCGCTGTGCAGACCACGCTGGCTGCTTTCGGTAAAATAGACCTATTGGTGAATAATGCTGGCATCGCTGGTGCGAATGCAAAGCTCTGGGAGACAAGCCCTGAGGAGTGGAGAAGAGTAATGGCGATCAATCTAGATGGCCCATTTCTCTGCTGCCGCGCTGTGGTGCCGTATATGCTGAAGAACTGCTACGGACGCATCGTAAACATTTCTTCCATTGCAGGCAAAGAAGGTAATCCGAATGCCGCGCATTACAGTGCCTCGAAGGCTGGAGTCATTGGTTTGACAAAGTCTTTGGGTAAGGAACTCGCCACCTCAAATATCCTTGTGAATTGCATCACTCCGGCGGTGATTGAGACCGACATTCTGAAGCAGCTAACGCAGCAGCATATTGATTACATGGTGTCAAAGATACCGATGAATCGCTTAGGACAGAAGCGTGAGGCTGCAGCGCTGGTGGCCTGGCTGTGCTCGGAAGATTGTTCCTTTAGCACCGGCTCCATCTTTGATCTTTCCGGTGGTCGCGCGACTTACTGAGTTCAAAAAAGTCCACTTCCCATCTGTGCGTTAGGTGGATAGATTCGCGTCATGCTCAGACGCTCCCTGTTCCCACTCATCGCGGCATTGCCGTTGATGATGCAGGGAGCATTAGCTGGGAGGCGGCTAGGAATGGTGATTCATTCTTTCTCCAACCGATGGCGCGGTCGTTATTCAAGCGTGAAATTCCCGCCGTTTCGTGATGTGCTAGACGCGATGGACTACCTTCGTGGTGTGGGGGGGCATAGCTTGCAGCTTGGCGTGGATGGGTGGGACATGTCATTGGCTGGACGTGCGCGAGCCACCAGTGAATCCTATGACATGCGGCTAGAGGGCATCGTGAGGCTGCCCCAGGGCCCGGGAGATGCAGAGCGCTTCACACGCGAACTGCGGCTTGGTAAAGAAGCTGGAATCAGTCTTTTCCGCGTGGCCGCCGGAGGTCGGAGATATGAGAATTTCACCTCACGCGCTGATTTTGAAACATGGAAACAAGTGGCGCAGCGCTCGCTGGAATTCGCGGAGCCTCTGGCCACGAAGGCGGGAGTGAAGCTTGCGGTTGAGAACCACAAAGATTTCGAGACCGATGAACTTGTGGAACTGATGCAAAAGGTGGCTAGTCCGCAGATCGGTGTGTGTTTGGATACCGGGAACAATCTGGCGTTGCTCGAAGATCCGCTTACGGTAGTTCAGAAGCTCGCTCCATACACTCTAACTGTCCATTTGAAGGATATTGCTGTAAGGCCTGTGGACGAGGGCTTTCACATGGCTGAGGTGCCGCTAGGCATGGGAATGCTTGCACTCGAGGAAATGATTCCTGTCATCACCGCAGCCGCACCACGCGCAGATTTTCATCTGGAAATGATCACTCGAGACGCTCTGCTAATCCCTTGTCTGCGTGATGACTACTGGGCTACCTTCCCTCAAAAGTCAGGCCTTGATCTTGCTCGGGCGCTGTTGTTGATCAAGACGCAGGCAGCCGCTGCGCCATTAGCTAAAATCTCCGAGCTGCCGATGGAGGCAAAGTTGGCGCAGGAAGAAAAAAACGTTCTTACATCCGTCCTTGTGGCTGGGGAGAGACTTGGCTTTAGCCAGCTTCGAATGAAGGCAGTTCTCGATGATGATGGCAGGTAGGATTCGAGTAATATTACTGGCTTCCCCTGTAAACAGGACGAAAACATAGCCGGAGATCTGGCCCTACATGGTAGAAGCCTACATGGAGTTTTCTGATGGAATAAGTGGTCGGCTCTCCGGGTTATCTGCCAACATTTAGCACATTGTTTCCCTCCAGACAGCAGGGTGATGAAATGCAGTTATAGTACTTCCGAAATCTCCAGCTGCACCAGCGAGGGTCTGCATCGACATACCGTCCCTATAGGCAATGGCTGGGTAGAGCCACTCTTCTTCACCTATGTGAAGTTTTGGAATTAAGGCGGTACCCAGATGCTCGATTTTCCAACTCAGTAGCATGGGTTCTTCATCCGAAAACTTTGTCAAAAACATCTCATGGTCCTGGTGGATGCCGAGGAGACCATTGTCGTTGAGCAGATCCCAAACCTCACCCGTGAGTAGATCAAGATGGATAGCAAATCCCACACTGGATGATTTGCCGTTGGAGGCTTTATGGCTCGAAACCAAGCCGAACATGATCTGATGCGGGGCTAACTCTGGGATGATATCTACCTGAAATCCAAAGTGGAGAGGGTGAGCTGGCACTTCTACGGTCCCAAAGCTGATTAAATCGAAACGAGAAAATGCCAGCTCTGGGCAGGCGAGGCTTGTTGGTAGATGCATGCAATTGATGGAAATTATTGAAAATCTCCACAAGGAAAGCTTTAAAGCAAATAATTTATAGAAAATACAACAAGCTACTTCGAGGCTGAATAAAGTTCGTTGCTCTTTTCTAGTGATAATACCTCTAATATCCTGTGTTTTGTCCCTTACATTAGGGGCTTGCCTACGATCTATCTCCTCACCATAACGTAAAGCAAAACAGGAAGGCACATACTGCGATTAGTTCCATGGTATGGCGGAAACTATCAGTCAACATCAGGCAAGCACGATCATGGCCTATTCACACGATTTCCTGCCGGGTCGATTACCTTAACCGTAACAAACATGATCATGTTTTTCATGCGCCGCTGCTTCACCTTGCTTTGGAATAATTTGCCGACGACGGGCAGGCTGCCGATCACCGGCACCTTGTCATCTATCATTATGGAGCTGTCTGTGATGAGTCCACCAAGCACGACGGTGGAACCGTCATAGACCTTGACTGCTGTATTGATCTTTTTGGTGGAGAAAATCGGCTGGAGTATGGTGTTCGGCGTTAGAGCTATTTCTGAAATTCCCCTCGTGCCGTCCGGATTTGTCGTCTGTTGAACGCTATTAATCGGGCTACCGTAATTGACGAAGCCAACAAATTCTGTGAACTCAGGAGTGATTGTGAGGTCGATCGTTCGCGCATCTTCAGAAATTACAGGCTCAACGTCCAAGATCATACCAATTCGGCGCGTTTCAAAGGCCGTGGGAGTTGTTGGTGTGACCGGAACTGCTGGTATACTACCCCCGTTGTTATTGTTATTATTATTATTATTGTTATTATTGTTGGCGCCAATATTGGTAGGGATCTGAGGTGGATCGAACTCTGTGGGGTAAATGAATTCACGCACAATCTCAATAGAGGCTTTCTGCCCTCCCTTAGTAACAACGGAGGGTTTTGATAGGAGATCGACACCGGTTCTCTGGTCCATTCCACGCCATACCACGTTGAATTGGGGTTCGGTCAGGACACCGGCTAGTGAGAATATGCCAGGTGAACGTGCCGCTGTATTTTGGACAGCTCCAAAAAGAACATCTTCGATGGTGAGGCTTGAATTTAGGTCTGGCGAGCTTCTTAGGCCCGCTGTCACGGGGCCGAGTGCATTGTTATTGAGTCCGTTAAAGCTCGGGAATTCGTCGTTGCCAAAAGTGGACGACTGCCGATTGCCTGAAGTTCCGCCGCCCGTGGAGATGTTGCCTCCAAAGCCTCCCAAGAGCCAGTCGAAACCCATTTCGTCGAGCTTCGTCTGATTGATTTCCATGATTTTGACTTCGATGACCGCCATTCTTGGTGATTTGCTAAGCGCCTGATCCACCACGGAATCTACTGCTTCTAAGTTTGATACGGTGTTGCGGACGATGAGCATGTTCGTTACCGGATTATAGCTCGCTCCACTACCTTCAGGGAATGTTACCCCCCGAGATTCCAGAAATTCCTTGACCCCCATACGGCGAATAAGGCCCGTTCCTGTGGCCGCTGCACCTGGTTGTGCAAAAGGGTCAGCTGGGGTGGGCGACGCTGCGGGATCTACAGCCGCAGTAGCGATGAAATCTGGAGGAACTCTGTACGTTTTGGAGATCAGAGTGGTGTTCGTGTCCGTGATGGAAACAATTCGGACGGCAAACTCCTCGACTCGATAATTGACTCCAGCCACTTCAGTGGCGTAGCGAAGCACTTCAGCAATGGGAACATCGACCAGATTGAGAGAAATCGAACTTTTGGGGGTATCCGCAGGCAGACTCATGACAAAATCAATGCCCTTATGAGCAGGGTCAACATCTCTGGAGCGAACCCTGAGGTATTCGATGACCTCCTCCAATGTAGCTCCGGCAAAATCAATACGTTGAATTTTCAGATCACGGAGTTTTGCGGCTAAGTTTTCCTTGCCCGTTTTTGCCGTCGACTCGTTCGTAGCCTGGACCGAGTTTGCAGCGAGTGAATTGATTTCCTCTGCACTGAGAGCCGGCTTGTTCTCCCAGAGTTCGTTGATTTTGTTGAGCATCCTAGAACGCTGATGATCCTTTGCTGTGTCGAAGTAACGCGAACGCTCGGTTTCTACGTGCTCCATCCCGCGTCGTGCTGCGGAGTTTGTGGGATCAAGGCGAAGGACTTCCTCATAGGTCTCCAAAGACCGGTCATACATGCCAGTTTCCTCTTGAGATGCTGCCAGGGTCAGTAGCCGCTGAACTTCTTTAACTTTACGGATGTGTTCGGGCGTCAGGGCTGGCGGAAACCTGTCAGAGTCAGCCATGATTTTCTTCAGTTCTTGTATGCCACGATCGCCTTTCGCTACATTCGGACTGTCTAATTTCTCAAGAATTTTGGTCGCTTCATCATAGCTTCCACTGTTGATCAATTCGCGCGCGCGGATCAGGCCCGCACGAAGGTAGCCTTCAAGGGCGACTGCACGATGTTTTCTCGTCAAAGGTAAATCCGGAATTGCGAAATAGGCCTCCTCATACTGTGCCATGGCCTCACCAGACTTATTTCTCCTCAGTAACTGTTCGGCCTGCTCGACCTTTGTCATCTCAGTGCCCAACGCTTGAATCCGGCGTTGGATCTCCTTTTCTGCGATGGTTACAACTTCGGAATCTGCTCCCTGCATCAAATGGAAGGATGGTGTCATCAACATGACAGTGAGCATTTTCCACATCTGGCGAGAGAGTCTTGTGGTCGGGGCGAGCTGGAAAATCATCGAGGGACGGCGGCGAAAAATACTGAATGTCTGGAGAGTTATCAGTTTTCACCAGACAGCCCAAGCTTTTTCTTCGAAGCTTTTTCTGCAGCCTTTATCAGAGTATAAATCACCATTTTGAGCTAAAAAATGGCTGCTTAAATTCAATGCGCATGTAGCGTCACCCGCCACATGCCAAAACCTGCAAACAGTATTCTCCCACCAAACGTCCCATTATTGGGCAAGATCCCAGGGGCTTGCGCAACTCTATTTGTGATGGGAGCTTGTCTGTCTCATCCTCTTCTGGCGCAAATCACAAGTTTGGAAGATCTGCAAAATCGGATTGCTCGCAATAATGAAGCGTCTGAATCTTCAAGTCAGGCTTCAGCTTTGAAGGTTTCTAGTAACCCCAATGTTTTTTATGCCGCAC
The DNA here is from genome assembly GCA_021151605.1 of Verrucomicrobiaceae bacterium. Lineage (GTDB taxonomy): Bacteria > Verrucomicrobiota > Verrucomicrobiia > Verrucomicrobiales > Verrucomicrobiaceae > Prosthecobacter. Next base: position 8,172 of record JAGKWZ010000080.1, on the reverse strand, counting down.
CCGGCGCGTGGGGGAGGATTCGTTGTGCTTACATCTACCTTGAAGCGCCGAAGCAGCTTGTTGAAAATTACCCGCTTCCAAACACTCAGGCACGCTGGGCCTTTCCAGAGGCAATGCGTAACGACCTTCCTGCTCTTTTTCAAAAGGTAGGATTACCGGAAATCGTCGGCCAAACCTTACTGGATCCCCAAAGCATGGTGAGTGCGGATGGGATGATCTTTGTTTTTCCAAAAGGACCGGATTTGGAGGCACTTACTCCTGATACGCGTGCTAGAATTTACACTGAATTGGCCAAATATCCGATCAACGAATACCACGTAGATCCAGTTTTGATTATTGGCCAAACTGTCCAGGAGTGGTATAAGACAAGTAAATTGCGGCCTGAGTTGATTCGGAAAATTGAGCAATTGTCTTATAAGCGTGGTGAAACTACTGCATTTAGTGATATATCATATTTACTCAGTTTTGCTCAATCGGATAGCGAGGCACGTGTCATTTTTAAATCTATGACTCGGACTCGCGGGATTCTTGTCAAAATCGAAGCTGACCACAACACGAACATTGAAGAGGTCGTGAATTATTGGTCTGTCGGAAAAGGGCTCCGTAGAAAGGATGTCGAGCCCCTACTGCAATCAATTATTGACACAGACGGTATCGAGGCCCTGCCGCTTTCCCACATGCTTCCGGCCCTAGTGCGCAAACTTATCTATACATATCCAGGTTTAGATATGGGTAAAAATGGCATTTTACCGGATTGTCACTGGACTTCGTTGAACTTCTTTAACTATGATCCTCATGAGTATCTGCTTGATTCGCGGTTGGCTACAAGTGCCGTTTTGGAGAAATTTGAGCAGGTTGATCCTCCTTATAAGTATGGAGATATACTTTTTTTTCTCAACAAAGACACGGGTGATGCATACCATTCCTGTGTTTACTTAGCTGACAATCTAGTCTTTACCAAAAATGGTCGCAACCTGCTTTCTCCTTGGCTCATCATGAAACGAGAAGATGTGGAAAAAGTATATCTCTATCGTGGTGATGGACGGGTGCAGGGTTTTCGCAAAAAACCGATAACGGATTAGTCGCGCGAGAGGCGACTTGATCACAGGACTTCAGCGGTCACTTCGATTTCGATGAGTGCTCCTAGAGGCAAGCCTGCAACGGCCACGGTGGAGCGAGCTGGTTTGTGTCCTTTGAAGGCTTCTTCATAGATTGGATTTACTTTGGGGAAATCCGCCATGTTTTGAAGGAAAACGGTCGCCTTGAGCACGCAGCTGAAATCTAAATTCTGAGAAGTAAGCAATGCATGGATATTCGCCAAAACCTGCCTGGCTTGTCCCTCCACATCCGTTGCCTCAATTTTGCCGCTGGCAGGATTAATGGGGATCTGGCCTGAGCAGAACAGCAGGTTGCCAGAGCGGACAGCCTGAGAATAAGGGCCGACGGCAGCAGGTACATTTTGAGCTTGGTTGATGAGATCCATGTTCGTTTCCTACTCTGCGAATGCTGGCCTCGTCAAGGCTCAGCGCGGTAAGCTCCGTCCAACCTGGCAAGAATCTTGCAATCTAGAGCGTAGGTTGGTGCCCCCATGCTTACTCTATCTGGATCCTCTCACGGCAAATTTTGCGACGGTTACTCCCGTCGTGATTTCTTGCGTATCGGCGGCCTCGCGATGGGCGGGTTGTCTCTACCGGAGCTCTTGAAGGCGGAGGCCGAGGCAAAAACGGGACGTAGCTTCAAGTCGATCATCATGATCTATCTCTGTGGAGCTCCTCCGCATCAGGACATGTGGGATCTGAAGATGGATGCGCCTTTGGAGATTCGCGGCCCTTACAAGCCCATTTCCACCAATGTGCCAGGTATCCAGATTTCCGAGCACTCGCCACGTTTGGCCAAGATGATGGACAAGCTGGTGCCTATACGAAGCATGTGGGGTTCCCCGAATGGTGCCCATGATTCCTTCATCTGCTACACGGGCCGTCCACCACCTCCGAATGGCGGCGCTGCCCCCACCGGTCGCGCTTCTGATCCACCATCGCTTGGCTCCATCGTGTCTCGGTTGAAAGGCCAGGCTGACCCGGCCATGCCATCGTTTGTCGGTCTGGCTCCAAAGGCTGGTCATCCGCCGTATGGCTCGCCCGGACATGCTGGGTACCTTGGCTCAGCTCACACAGCCTTCCGTCCAAATGGGGCTGGCGTTGAGGATTTGAAGCTGAACAACATTTCCGTGGCCCGGCTCGATGACCGCCGCTCCCTGTTGGATGGCTTTGATCAATTCCGCCGTGAGGTGGACCACAGTGGTCTCGTCGAGAGCATGGACAGCTTCAACCAACAGGCATTTAACGTCCTTACCTCAAGCAAGCTGCTCAATGCACTGGATTTAAATCAGGAATCCGCGAAAACGCGCGAGCGCTATGGCAAGGGCGATGCGAAAAATTATGGCGACGGGGCTCCTTTAAATCTGGAGCATTTCCTCCTGGCAAGACGTCTCGTGGAGGCCGGTTCCCGTGTGGTCACTCTGAACTTTGGGCGCTGGGACTTCCACGACAATAATTACCCTCAACTCTTGCGTCATCTGCCGCTTTTCGATCAAGGCATGAGCGCACTCGTGCAGGATCTGCATGATCGTGGTCTCTCCGATGACGTGGCTGTGGTCGCCTGGGGTGAATTTGGCCGCACGCCAACCGTGAACAAGGACGGCGGACGCGACCACTGGCCGCGCGTGGGCGGAGCACTGCTCGCGGGCGGTGGTTTCAAGACTGGGCAGGTCATCGGTGCTACGGATCGCCTCGGCGGCGAGCCCACGGAGCGTCCAGTGCATTTCGGAGAGGTTTTTGCCTCGCTTTACAAATTCATGGGCGTCGATCCACAGAAGACGACGATTCACGATCTCCAAGGGCGTCCGCAGTACCTTGTGGATGGCTGGGAAGCGATGCCGGAGCTGATCTGAATGTGGTTTGGATAATGGTTTCCACTACGCGTGGGTTGCGGGGAGTCACCATGCATTGTGCCGTAGCTGACCCGAATAGAGCAATCCACGCGCAGGCCATAGCATCGGGGCGTCAACCAAACAACACACGCCCCAATGCAAACCGAAACATCCAAACACAATGGCCAGCATCGCTTCATCGAAACTCTCGCCGAGAGCGATCTCTTCCAGGGCTATCAGCATGCCTTCGCTCCCGAGCGCTATCAGGCTGCCCTCGCTATTCTGAGATCCTTCGCCATCCAACTCGGCGAATGCGCTCATCGCCTCCTCTTCGCCCAGACTTCCCATGAGCCTCAGGCGGTGAAGAATGCCAAAATTTACATCCACGCCCACCTCGCTGAGTCTATGACTCTCGAAGGCGTCGCCAGTGCGGTGAACGTGAGCCCCTTCCACTTCTGCAAAATCTTCAAACGCGCCACCGGCCTGACCTTCACGGACTTCGTGAACCGCGCCCGAGTCGAAAAAGCGAAGCGGATGCTCATGAAGCCAGACGCTCGCATCACCGAAGTCGCCTACGATGTCGGCTTCCAGTCGCTCTCGCACTTCAACCGCAGCTTCCGCCGCATCGCCAGCGAATCACCCACAGAATACCGCAGCCGCATGAAAAGTGATCGTGGCTATGCTGTGGCCGCCTGATTTGTGGTCGGTTTCCAATCAATCGTCCGGGAAGGGGTAACCCCTCCCGGACTTTTTTATGTCCAGAGGAGGGGCAAATGACAAGCGTGGAGAAGCCATTGACTGCAAGACGCTCCTGCGTGCGTATGTTCGTTTCCGACCATGCGCCTCACCGCTCTTCTTTTCCTCGTCTCCAGCCTGACCGCTTCTGCTCAAACCGAGGCAGATTTCCTGACAAACATCCGCCAGCTAACCTTTGAAGGTCGCAGGGCAGGGGAGGGCTACTTCAATGCCGATGGCACGAAGATGGTCTTCCAGTCTGAGCGCGAGCCGGGGAACCCTTTCTACCAGATCTACCTCATGGACCTCGAAACCGGGGATCAGGAGCGCATCTCCCCCGGCATGGGAAAAACGACCTGCGCGTGGATGCACCCGGATGGCAAACGCATCCTATTTGCCAGCACTCACACCGACCCGAAGTCGAAAGACCTCCAGGCCGCCGAGTATAAAGACCGCGAGACCAGCCGCGTGCGGAAATACTCCTGGGACTACGATGAAAACTACGAAATCTGGGAATACACGTTGGCCGACAAGTCCCTGAAAAACCTCACCAACAAGCTCGGCTATGACGCCGAGGGCGGATGGTCGCCCGATGGCACGAAGATGGTCTTCGCCAGCAATCGCGCCGCTTATGAAAAAGCCCTCTCCAAAGAGGATCAGGAGCGCCTGAAGATCGACAAGCAGTACTTCATGGATCTCTACATCGCCGATGCCGATGGCTCGAACGTGAAGCAGATCACCGACGTGCCAGGCTACGATGGCGGCCCGTTTTTCAGCGCCGATGGCAAGCGCATCTGCTGGCGTCGCTTCACCCCAAAGGGCGATATCGCGGAAGTCTGGTCGATGAACATCGACGGTAGCGATCAGCGCCAGCTCACCAAACTCGGAGCCATGAGCTGGGCGCCTTACTTCCACCCCAGCGGCGAGTATTTGATCTTCACCACAAACCTCAACGGCTTCGCCAACTTCGAGCTTTACCTCGTCGATGCCGCCGGCAAACACGCCCCCGTTCGAGTTACCACCACGGATGGTTTCGATGGCCTCCCCGTCTTTTCCCCCGATGGCAAAAAGCTCTCCTGGACCAGTGGCCGCACCGCGAACACGCAGAGCCAAATCTTCATGGCAGACTGGGATCACGATCACGCACGAGTTGCACTCGGCCTAGATAGCAAGGTCAACGAAGTCAAAACGGTCAACCCCCCCGATGTCTCGACCACCAAAGCCGACATCACCCCCGCCGACCTCCGCCAGCACGTCACCTACCTCGCCAGTGACGAACTCGATGGTCGCCTCACCGGCACCGAAGGCGAAAAGCTCGCCACCCAATACGTCGCCGACGTCTTCAAAGGCATCGGCCTCCAGGAATACGGCGACGAAGGCTGGTTCGAGCCCTTCGATTTCACCGCCGGAGTCGCCCTCGGCGAAGGCAATGCCTTGACCCTTCTTGACGAATCTTTGACTGCCGACCGCGACTGGCGCCCGCTCTCCTTCTCCCAGCTCGGCGAGATCAAAGCCGCCCCCATCGTCTTCGCCGGATACGGCGTCGAGACACCCGACGAAGCCACCGGCAGCGACGGCAAGAAACTCGAAGCCTACAGCAGCTACGCCCACCTCGATGTGAAGGACAAATGGGTGCTCGTGCTCCGCTACTTGCCTGAAGGCATGAGCAAAGAGCGCCGCGACGATCTCACGCGCTACGCCAGCCTCCGCCACAAAGCTCTCGTCGCCCGGCAAAAGGGCGCGCGAGGTCTGATCATCGCCAGCGGCCCAAACAGCAAGGTCGTGGATCAACTCGTGCAGATGAGCTTCGACGCCTCGCTCGCCACCTCAGGCGTCGCCGCCATCAGCGTCACCGATGCTCTTGCCGACAAGCTTTTGAAACCCACTGGCAAGACCCTCAAAGAACTCCAAGACAAGCTCGACACCGGCGACCTCATGGGCGGTTTTGAGTGTGGCAAGCTCTCGCTCGCTGCCAAGATCGACATCCGCCAGGAAAAGAAAACCGGGCGCAACGTGCTCGGTGTCTTGCCCGCCAAGGACAAACCCGATCCGCATGTCGCCCCGCTTATCGTTTGTGCGCACATCGACCACCTCGGCAGCAAAGGCGGCGGCAACTCCCGCGCCAAGGGCGACGAACTCAACAAGATCCACCACGGTGCCGATGACAACGCCAGCGGTGTCGCGGGCGTGATCGAGATCGCCCAGTATCTCGCCGACCTCAAAAAGACCGGCAAAATCAAACTGACGCGCGATGTCATCTTCGCCGCTTGGAGTGGCGAGGAACTCGGCCTGCTCGGAAGCAATCACTTCGTCGAGAGCCTTGCCAAAATGTTCCGTGGTGATCCCAATGGCAAACTCACCGGCATGTTCGCCGCGTGCTTGAACATGGACATGATCGGTCGTTTTCAAAAAACACTCGTCCTTCAAGGCGTCGGCTCCAGCTCCTGGTGGGCCAAGGAGATCGAAAAGCGCAACGCCCCCATCGGCCTGCCCATCACGACTCAAAATGATGCCCACCTGCCGACCGACAGCACCACCTTCTACCTTCGCGGCATTCCCACGTTGAATGCCTTCACCGGCAGCCATGCCGACTATCACATGCCCAGCGATACCGCGGAGAAGATCGACTACGAAAACGCGACGAAGATCACCAAGCTCATGGGACTCATCTCCCGCAGCATCGCCACCGCCGATACCAACCCCGACTACGTCGCCATGGACGCGCCGAAAAATCAGGGCACTCGCGGCGGCCTGCGCGCCTACCTCGGCACCATCCCCGACTATGCACAGGGTGATACTAAAGGAGTGAAGCTTAGCGGCGTCTCACCCATCGGCCCAGCAGCCAAAGGCGGCGTCAAAGGTGGAGACATCATCATCAAACTCGGCGGCAAAGACGTGCTGAACATCTATGACTATACCAGCCTCATGGGCGAGCTAAAGATCGGCACCGAAACCACCATCACCGTGCTGCGAGATGGCAAAAGTTTGGACCTAAAGATCACCCCCGGCTCGCGGGAGTAATCGCACTTTTCATTGGCCTACACTCGTCATACTCAGTCGAAAGGCCGAGCTGGTTCGTAGCGTAGGTTTGGCGTCCCCCCAATCTTCACCATGCTGACCCGACACGTCTTCGTCTCCCTGACCGGCTTTTGCCTCGCCTCCACCTCTGCTTTCGCGCAGGACGGGGAAAAGCTCACCTATGAGGACCACAGGTCACTGGTGGCCTTCTCGAAACGAAATCCAGCGTCGCCAAGAAATCCAGCAAACCGAAGGTGGACATGGCCGTCACCGTCACCAGCGGCAAGCCTGAGGGTCCGATTGCCAAACCCGAGCACATCCTGCTGGAGCCTGTCATCGTCACCCCTCGCACCACAGCCGTGACCGCCATGGCTGCCAGCCCATGGACATCACTCGCTGCCATCGCTGCGCCCAAGCAGATCCTTCTATATGACACCGACACACGCCAGCTCGCGGGCATTTTGCCATATGCCGAAGGCTACGCCCGCACGCTCCAGTTCAGCCGAAATGGCAGCCTGCTCGTCATGGGCGGTGGCCGCGGTGGGAAGCTCGGTCACGCCATCGTGTGGGACGTGAAAACTGGGAAGCGCATCATCGAGGTCGGCAAGGAATTCGATCAAGTCATGGCTGCTGACATCAGTCCAGACCACAAGATGATCGCCATTGGCTGCACCAACAAGAAAGTGAAGTGCTATGACAGCGCCACGGGTGAAGAACTTTATACCATCAGCAAGCACACCGAATGGCTCCTGGGCACCAAGTTCAGCCCGGACGGCGTCCTGCTCGCCACGGCGGATCGCAATGGCAATGTCATGGTCTGGGAAGCCAGCAACGGCGGCGAATTTTACATCCTCGGCCAACACAAAGGCCCCTGCAATGACCTCGCCTGGCGTGCTGACTCCAATCTTCTCGCCTCTTGCTCCAAGGACGGCACCGTCGCTGTCTGGGAGATGAACGAAGGCAAGAAAGTTAAAGAGTGGGCAGCCCATGGCGGCGGCGTCCAGTCCGTGTCCTTCACGCCCGACGGCCTCATTGTTTCCTGTGGCGACGACGGCCTCGTCCGTCTCTGGGATGTGAACGGCACAAAGAAAGCCGAGTTCCCCAGCCAGGGCGACATCGTCGCCAAAGTCGTCGCTCTTTACGACGGCAAGACCTGCATCAGCTCCAACTGGCGTGGCGAGATCAAGATGCTCACGCTTCAGGAAAAGATGACCGAACTCGGCCAGCTCAGCAGCAACCCGCCTCTTATCGCCCAGCGCATCATTGAGGCCGAAAAACGCGCCACCGAACTCGTCGCCAAGCAGCCCAGCCTTTTCGAAGCCATCAAAAAAGCCGAAGCTGATGTGAAAACGCGCGAGGAACGTCTCGCCGCCACGCGCGCCGAACTCGCCGAGCAGGAGCGCCGCACCAAAGCCTATCCAGGTGAGATCGCCGCCGCTGAAAAAGCCCTTGCCGAAGCCAAAGCCGCCATTGCCAAGGCCACCACGGAC
>JAGKWZ010000420.1 GCA_021151605.1 Verrucomicrobiaceae bacterium | reverse complement strand
TGAAGAGCGATTTGCGCTTTGGCACGCTGGTGGAGATGATTGTGCGCAGTCGGCAGTTTCGCGAGGTGCGCGGGAAAGAATTCACCACAGACCACTGATTCATGAGCATGAACACTCACCACTTCTCCCGTCGAGCCTTCTTGCGCGGCACAGGCGTCACCATGGCGTTGCCGTGGATGGAGTCGGTCAATGTCTGGGGCGACGAGCCGAAGAAAAACAAACCCGCCAGCGAAGCGCCGCTGCGGCTGTGCGTGACGTTCTCCGGCAACGGCTTCCACTCCAAGGAATGGTGGGCGAAGGGCGAGGGCAGGGCCATGGAGCTTGGCAAGGTGCTGACGCCCTTGGCGGAGTTTCGCGAACGGATACTGTTCGTGCGCGGCCTCTTCCATGAAGAGGCTCGCAAAGGGAACATCCACTCCTCGCAGACGGGAAACATGCTCTCCGGTGCTCCCATCGCCTCCGGTGGGGAGATTCGCAGCGGCACCAGTTTCGATCAGATGCTCGCACAGACCTACGGGCGCTCCACGAAGGTGCCGAGCCTCGTGCTCGCGTGCGAGAAATCGAATCCGTCGGTGCATAAGAACTATTCGATGCTCTACAGCTCGCACATCTCGTGGAGTTCACCGACCACGCCGACGCCGCTGGAGCTTTACCCCGCATTGGCTTTTGACCGCCTTTTCAAAGACGAGTCATCGCCTGCGGACAAGAGCGTGCTGGATGCTGTTTTGGCCGATGCGCAGGATTTGCGACGCGGCATCAGCGCTAGCGATCAGCGGAAGCTCGACGAATACCTCGACAGTGTGCGTGAGGTGGAGAAGCGCATCGAAAACGCCGGCAAACGTGGCGAGCTGCAAGGCTGGCGGCCCACGCTCGACAAACCGAACATGCAGCGCCCTGCCGACGGCATCCCGCAGGATATCGGTGAGCACATGCGGCTCATGATCGACCTCCTCGTGCTCGGTTTCCAGACCGACACCACGCGCATCACCACGCTCAAGCTCAACAACGACCACAGCGCCCTGCGTTTCCCGAATCTGCCCAGTGTGCAGCAAGCTGGGCATGGCATCGACTACATGATCCACCACCTGCTCAGCCACAGCGACGGCGAGGATTGGCTGAAGGTGAACCAGTTTTTCATGGAGCAGCTAGCCTACCTCGCGCGAAAGCTCGACAGCGTCCGCGAAGGCGAACGCAGTCTGCTGGACAACACGATGATCATGCACTGCTCCAGCATGATGGCTGGTGCGAAGCACAACAACGACGAACTGCCTGTCATCGTCCTCGGTGGCGGTTTAAAGGGCGGACGTGTGCTCGACTACACCTGCAAACCGGAGCGCCAAATGTGTCGCCTCTTTATGTCGATGATGGACAAGATGAGCGTTCGCCCAAAGACCTTCGGTGATGCGAAGGTCATGCTGGAAGAGGTGTAGAACGAACTTTCAAGTTCGTTCTCAATGAGCGTTTTCAGAGCGAACTTGGAAGTTCCCTCTACACTACCCCCGCCATGCCCGTCATCACCGCCGACAGACTCCAAGACAACTACGATGTCGTCATCGTCGGCTCCGGCGCGGGTGGCGGGCAGACGGCCTACACGCTGACGATGGAGGGAGTGAAGGTGCTGGTGATGGAGGCGGGACGCTCGTTTGATGTGCAGACCGAGGTGGCGATGCTGCAGTGGCCGAGCCAGGCACCGCTGCGGGGTGAAAAGACGCCGGACAAGCAATACGGCTTTCACGATTGCTCGATCCACAGCGGCTGGGAGATCCCGGGCGAGCCTTATACGAACGCGCACGCGGAGACGGAGCACCAGTTCAAGTGGTGGCGTCAACGCATGATGGGCGGCCGCACGAACCACTGGGGCCGCATCTCGCTGCGGAATGGGCCGCACGACTTCAAACCTCGCATGCGTTGGGGCCTCGGCTTTGACTGGCCGATCAGCTACGACGACATCGCGCCCTACTACGACAAGGTGGAGATGCTCGTCGGCGTCTTTGGCACCAATGAAGGCCTGGAGAACTCGCCTGATTCATCGCCCGGCGTGCTGCTGCCCGCGCCGAAGCTGCGCGTGGGCGAGCTGTATGCGCAAAAACACGGGAAGAAGGTGAAAGCGCATATTGTGTCGATCCATCGCGCCGTGCTAACGAAGCCGCAGGATGCCGAAACGATCCCCGCGAAGTTGCATCCGGGCAATGCGAAGGCGCAGGGCATTCTCGCCGAGTCGATGCGCACGCGTTCGCCGTGCTTCTGGGCCACGGATTGCCATCGTGGCTGCGCCATTCGTGCGAACTACGATTCGCAGACCGTGCATCTGCGCCCCGCGCTGGCGACCGGCAACCTCGACATCCTCCCGAACGCGATGGCCCTTGAGGTGACGATCAACCAAGACGGCAAGGCCACCGGCGTCACCTTCATCGACAAGACCACGGGGCGCGAAGGCCATGCGAAAGGCCGCGTCGTGGTGCTGGCGGCCAGTTCACAGGAGTCGGTGCGTCTGCTGCTGAATTCGAAGTCGAACCTCTTTCCCGATGGGCTTGCGAACTCGAGCGGCAAGGTCGGCAAATACATCACGGATTCCGTTTCCAGCAGCCTCAGTGCGCACATTCCCGCCTTTGAAGGCATGCCATTACACAATGAGGACGGCGCGGGCGGTCCGCATGCCTATGTGCCGTGGACGTTGCATGATCAGAACCGCAAAGCCGAGCTGGGTTTCCCTGGAGGCTATCATTTGGAGTTCACCACCGGTCGCCAGATGCCATCCATCAATGTCGTGAACGGCATCGAGAGCCGCGCCGGCAGCACGAGCGTGTTGTTTGGCAAAAAACTCGTGGAGGAGGCCCGGCGCTTCTACGGCTGCCAGCTCGGTTTTGGCGCACAGGGGACGATGCTGCCGAATGACGACTGCTACGCTGAACTGGACCCAGAGGTGAAGGACCAGTGGGGCATCCCCGTGCTGCGCTTTCATTGGAAGTGGTCGGAGTTTGAGCTCAATCAGGTGCGTCATCAGCAAAAGCGCATCCGCGAGCTCCTGGAGACGCTCGGCGGCAAAATCTCCGCGAAAGCCGATTCCGATCCCGCCAAGGCCATCAAGCCCGGCGGCACCGTCATCCACGAAGTCGGTGGTGCGATCATGGGCGCGGATGCGGCGACGTCGGTGACGAATCAGTGGAGCCAGACCTGGGATGTGAAGAATCTCTTCCTCGCCGATGGTGCCCCATTCGCCAGCACGGCGGATAAAAATCCCACGCTCACCATCATGGCGCTCGCCTGGCGCATGGCGGATCACCTCATCGCTGAACTCAAACGCCAGAACATCTGATGCACGCGCCCGATTCACTCCCCCGCATCAGCCGTCGCGCGTCCATCCAGTGGATGCTCGGTGCCACGGCCACGCTCGCCACGCGTGAGGTGCAGCTTCTGGCCGCCGATCCCGCGATCACCGCGATGGGCTATGGCCCCGATCCGAGCATGGTAAAAATCTACCAGCCCGGCGAGGTGTGGCCGCTCACCTTCACCGAGCCGCAGCGCCGCACCACGCATGCCTTGTGCGATGTCATCATCCCCGCCGATGGCACCTCGCCCAGCGCCTCCGCCCTCGGCGTGCCTGACTTCATCGACGAATGGATCAGCTCGCCCTATCCCGCGCAGGCCGGTGATCGCCAAACGATCCTCAATGGCCTCACCTGGATCGACGCCGAATCGCAGCGCCGCTTTAAGAAGCCCTTCGCCGACCTCACCAACGATCAGCAGACCCTGATCTGCGACGACATCGCCAGCCTCAAACCGAAGCCCGAGCACAAAAAAGCCGCGACCTTCTTCAAACGCTTCCGCGACCTCACCGCCGGCGGCTACTTCACCACCCCCGAAGGCTCCAAAGCCCTCGGCTACGTCGGCAACAGGCCCAGCGGCACTTTCGAAGGCCCACCCGTGGAAGCACTGAAGCATGTGGGGCTGGCTTAGCACCACACTCACACCGACCCGAATCGTTGCGAATGCGGCGGGCAAAGTGAGCTTTGTGGCCGATTTGAGGCTGTGGAAGCCGAAAGACGACTCGCGGAGCAATGGCGCGGCGTGGGTGGAAATTCCGAATCGCGGTGGAAAGGCGAGCCTGCCGGCTTCGATGATGGAGCAGGGCTTCACCATGCTGAATGTCGGCTGGGAGTTTGATGTGGCGGCGGACAAACTGCGCCTGGAGGTGCCTCGGGCGAGAAACAAAGACGGTAGCCCGATTCGCGGAGTGGTGAGCGCTGTCTTCACGCCGGACAAACGCGCCGATGAGCAATCCCTCACCGATTTGGCCGATTATCCGCCGGTGGACATCGAGGGAGCTGAAAGCCGCCTCATCGTGCGAGATCGCGCCGCTTACCCGGAAGGCCAGGAAGTGCCGCGAAAGCTCTGGAGCCTGCGAAACGGCCGCATTCACCTCAAAGGCGGCTTTGAGCCTGGAAAGAGCTACGAAGTGTTTTATCTCTCGGAAGCGCCGCCCGTCGCCGGACTCGGTTACGCGGCCATTCGCGATGCGGTGGCGTGGTTGAAGCATGATCCAACCTCACCCGTGAAGGTGAAGCACGCCTACGCGTTTGGCGCTTCGCAATGCGGCCGCTTCTTGCGCGACTTCGTCTATCTCGGCTTCAACACCGACGAGCAAGACCGCATGGCGCTCGATGGCATCCTGTCGCATGTGGCTGGAGCGGGCCGACTCGTGCTGAATCAGCGCTGGTCCACACCGCGAGCAATTTCCGGTTACTACACAGCCTCGTATCCCTTTGCCGATACCGCGCAGCCAGATCCTGTGAGCGGTCAAAGCGAAGGCGTCCTCGCCAATCTTCGCGTGAGACATGCGCCGAAGATCTTTTACACCAACATGGCCGCTGAATACTGGGGCGCAGGCCGTGTCGGGGCGCTCACGCACACCACGCCAGATGGCCAACAAGACATCGCGCTGCTGGAAAACGTGCGCTCGTATTTCTTCGCCAGCACCTCGCATGGTGCCGCTCCGTTTCCACCGACCTCACAAGTCAAAGGCTCACCCTTGGCGAACCCGGTGAACACATCTCCCGCCATCCTCGCGTTGCGCCTCGCCATGCATCGCTGGGTCACGGAAGGCCTCGCGCCGCCGCCGAGTGTGCATCCAAAACTCAGCGATGGCACACTCGTGCCCGTGGCTGAGGTTCGCTGGCCCAAGGTGCCCGGCATGGCTTCCCCGAAGGCCGTGAAAGCCGGAGGTCGCGTGCGAAATCCACAACTCCCCAGCGGCGCTGGCGAAGGCGCTGAGCTACCGCTGCTCGTGCCGCAGGTCGATGCCGATGGCAATGACTTGGGCGGCATCCGCATGCCCGATGTCGCCGTGCCACTCGGCACTGCCACCGGCTGGGTTTTTCGTCCGGCAGCGTTTGGCTCACCGCATGAGTTTTACCTCCTGCGCGGTGCCTGGGTGCCTTTTGGAAAGACCCAAGACGCCAGCGATCCGCGTCCGTCTCTTGCAGATCGCTACGCCTCCAAAGATGCCTATCTCGACCAAGTCAAAGCCGCCGTGCAAAAGCTCGTCGAGCAGCGTTTCCTCACCACCACCGACCTCGAACCACAGCTCAAGCAAGCCAGCGATCGCTGGGATTGGGTGATGAAACATGAGGCAGAGTGAAGCAGGCTTTCTATCTCGCTCGATGGGTTTTGAAGCTGAGCGCCGCCAAACTTCTGGCATCAAAGGCACAATAGTCATCGGAACGACTCCTGTGAAGGATTGCCGTCGTGAAGGCTCCGTAAGGTAAGGCGGCAGAAAGCGTAGTGATGCCGGTGGCGAATCCGGTCCCGCCGTCATTCCTGGTAAGCCGGACGAAAGCCTCATCGTGCAAGCCGTGCGCTACGACGGCCTCGAAATGCCGCCGAAGAAGCGCCTGCCGGAGAACATCGTCCAAGACTTCGCCGAGTGGGTCAAAATGGGCGCACCTGATCCACGCACCGAGCCGCTGAAGGTCGTCAAAAAAGCCCCGCAGGAGCCTCTTTGGTCCCTCAAACCCATTTCCGACTCCAAGCCGCCGAAAGTAAAAAACACCGCCTGGCCACGCCAAAGCCTCGACGCCTTCATTTTAGCCAAGATCGAGCAAAACGGCCTCCAACCCGCCCCCGATGCCGATGCGGCCACTTTGAAGCGCCGCCTCTCCTTCGATTTGATCGGTCTACCGCCGCAGAAATCAGAAATCAGGAATCTCGAATCAGAAATCGACAGCTTGCTGTCCAGCCCCCACTTCGGCGAAAAATGGGGCCGCCACTGGCTCGATGTGGCCCGCTATGCCGAATCCAACGGCAATGACGGCCTCAGCCGTAATCCCAGCTTCCCGCACGCGTGGCGTTATCGCGATTATGTCATCCGCGCCTTCAACGAAGACCTGCCTTACGACCGCTTCATCGCCGAGCAGATCGCCGGAGATCTACTTCCCGCCGATTCGTCCGCGCAGCGGGATCGTCAGCTCATTGCCACCGGCCTGCTCGCCCTCGGCGCGAAGCCTGCGAAGGCCATGAACGAGAACTTCGAGATGGATGTCATCGCCGATCAAATCAACGTCATCGGCAGCGGCATCCTCGGTCTCAGCATCGGCTGCGCCCGCTGCCACGACCACAAGTCCGATCCCATCCCTACTCGCGACTACTACGCGCTCGCGGGCATCTTCAAAAGCTCCGAGACCATGTGGGGTGCCGCCGCGCATCAAGGCCTCACCGCGCCGCAAACACCACTGCATGAGCTTCAAGCTGCCTCCAAGTTGCTGCCACGTGCCGAATTGGAGCCCATCATCAAGGCCAATCCGCCTCATCGTCCGCCCGCGAAGCCCTCCTTTTCCTACAAGGCCGATGCCCCGCTCGCCATGGGCGTGCGCGACGCGAAAAAGATCGAGGACTGCAAGCTCAACATCGACGGCGAGTCCAAAAAGCTCGGCGCGGCGATTCATGCGCGAAGGCTGGAGCATCAAAAAACTCATCCGCACCATCGTCCTCAGCCGCACCTATCAGATGGCCTCACGCAGCGGCGATGCGCCATGGCTCTCGCATCACCTGCGTCGCCGACTCGATGCCGAAACCATCCGCGATACGATGCTCTTTGCCACCGGCGATCTCAATCCGCAGCCCGCGAGCGGTTCACTCATCCAGCATCGCGATGTGCTCATCAATGAGCTGCCCTCGCTGCATCAGCCGAGCAATCAGCGCAGCATCTACCTGCTCATGCTGCGCAATTCGATGCCGCCCGAGCTCACGCCCTTCAACTTGCCCGATGCCACCACCGTCGTCGCCCAGCGCGATAGCTCCGCCCTCGCCACGCAATCGCTGTATCTGCTGAACAACACCTTCATCATCGAGCAATCCCGCCGCTTCGCCAAACGCCTGCTCCAAACACCCGCCGAGGTCGAAAAACGCATCGCCGCGGCCTATCGCCACGCTTTGGGCCGCGACGCCACCGCCGCGGAACTCCAGCGCGGCCTCGATTTCCTCCGCGAGACCGATGCGATGCTCGTCTCGACGCAAACCGATCACCCACGCCGCGAACTCGACACCTGGGCCGCCTTTTGCCAGGCCCTGCTCGCCAGCAACGAACTGCGCTATGTGGATTGAGCGACTGATCATCTTCGCCGCTCTCGCGAGCCAAGCCCACGCCGTGGACTTCACGCGTGATGTGCGCCCGATCCTCGCGTCGAAATGCTACGCCTGCCACGGCCCCGATGAGGAAAGCCGCGAGGCGGATCTGCGCCTCGACATGCCCGCCGAGCATTTCGACACCAAAACCTTCCTCGACCGCATCACGACCTCGAATCCCGACGACGTGATGCCACCGCCGAAGTCCCCCAAACCGCTCACCACCGCCGAAAAAGACATTTTGCGTCAATGGATCGCCGCAGGGGCTAAATATGAGCCGCATTGGGCTTTTCAGCCGATCAAGCAATCCACGTCTAATCACGACATCGATAGCTTCATCCGCGCCGAATTGAAGAAACACGGCCTTCAGGCCGCCCCGCGTGCGAATGCCAGCACGCTCATCCGCCGCCTCTCCTTCGACCTCACCGGGCTGCCGCCGGAGCCGGGTGAGGCGCAGGCATTCCTGAACGACAAGCGGCCGGACAAGCGCGCGGCGCTCATCGACTCGCTCTTGGCCCGCGACGAATACGTGGACTACTGGACGATGAAGTGGTGCGACCTGCTGCGGGTGAAATCCGAGTTTCCCATCAATCTCTGGCCGAACGCGGTGCAGGCCTATCAGCGATGGCTCCGCGACGCGGTGAACCGCACCTGGGCGTGGATCTTCGGAC
>JAGKWZ010000419.1 GCA_021151605.1 Verrucomicrobiaceae bacterium | reverse complement strand
GTTCACTCCAAGCCCGCTGCCTGCATGCGCTTGAGCGTGTAGGGGGTGAGCGGAGATTTGGGGTGGAGGCCTTCGCCGCGTTTATCGCGTTTGCCACCGGGGGTAGCGCCGGGCGTGTGAAAGGTGGCGTTCCAATTGATGGCGTAGGGCGGGAACTCTTTCTGCATGACCACCGTGCGGTCCCAGTTGGCGAGCACGCGTTCTTTGGCGGCCTCATCTTTGCCTTTGCTAGCCTCAAACTGCTGCATCGCAGCGCGGGTATCGACACAGAGCTTGGCAAACTCAAAGCCACAGCGGGTGAAATGCAGCCTCCGACGGAATTTTTCATCGGCAGAGATGAGTTTCGCAGCTGCGGAGTCGAGATGTGCCTGCGCTTTGGCAAAGAGTTCGACCGTGTATTTCTGCGGAAGCTCGAAGGCCCGGAATGGGCTTGGCTTTTCAACGACGAACTCCATGCGCGTGCGCTCCATCAGCTGCCAGTAGGCTTTTGCGTCCGCCGCAGCGGGTCCGTAGCAGCGCTGGTAGTAGTCGTCCATCAGCGCTGCCACATCCGCTTTAGGATCCCAGGCAAGATGAGCGAGTGCGTAGTAAAGCGGCCCCTGCGTGGACCAGTGATACCAGAACATGTCGAAGTAGAGGCCGAGGCACTGCGTTTCAGCCACAAAGCGGAAGTCTTCAGCCAGTTGAGTGATCGGCACATCCGGCATGCCCCAGCTCAAACCAGCGGGATTGCCGAGATTGGGCCGCCACATGATGTGCTTCGCCTTCGCGGCCCATTCGGCGTGCTGCTTCATCGGTGTCTCGCGCTCCTTATTCCCGCGCATGGCAAAGTTGCCGACGTTGGCGATGATGACATTGTCATCCGGCACGGCGGCGATGGGCGCAGGACGGGAATAGCCGTAGGCGAGGAGCTGGACGTAGAGCTCCTTGTCCGGAAAACGCTTTTTGAGCATCCGCCCGAGCGTGTTGGCAAAGACGACTTGGCGGTCGGTCAGCGCGGGGCGTTCCTCCTGTTTGCCACGCCAGCGGAAGGTGAACTTCTCGCCATCCGGATGATCTTTGGCGAGACAGTCCTGGCACACACAGTGGCCGAAGTCGTAGCCGTCATTCTCACTGACGTTGAAGACACGCTGCGTGGGATCGACGCGCAGCTGCTCCTCCACCTCGGTGAGCCACTGCTGCCAGACCTGCGGGTTCGACTCGCAGAGCTTGGTGTTGTTCGGGGTGGGATGCGGACTGCGTGTGCCATCTGGCTGAAGGGCGAAGAACTCGGGATTCGTCTTCGAATATTTTTCCCACCAGTGGCCGAAGCCGTGGCCGCCATCGATCTCCATGGAGTCGAGCTGCAGGCGCTGCACGCGTGCCCATTCCATGTCAGGCCCTTCCTTGTGATCACCCAGTTCGAGCTTGGTGAAAAGCCCCGCCCGTGCCCGGATCTGGGGATGATAGTGCTGCTCCATCGACGCGATGCTGATGGATGCTTGCTTGAGCACGTCGTCCTCACCCGGCCAGAGCCAGCGCACGCCCAGTTGATCCCGAATGAAGGTATAAACCGCATTCGCCGTGCCATACTCCTGCTGCATGCCTGTCTTCGTGCTCAGCCGGCCCTTCGCCTCCATGTGCTTCGGGTCCCAGCGGTCCCGCCCGGCGATGACCACATGCTTTTCATTCGCCGCGATGACCATCTCTTCAGGATGTTTGAAATCGAAGTCCACCTTCGGAAACAACGCCTTCACCTCCGGCTGCACGCCGACCCAGATCGCGCTGTCCGGCGCTGGAGACGACGCGCCGAGCATCACGAGCGGCTTTTTCCCGCTGATCTTCTCGATGTAACCCGCCATCACCTCCGCCGCATTCCGCGTGCGCGGCGGAGCGTCGGCAGAGACGATGATCGGCAAAGGTGGCGAGTCCTTCGAAGCGATTACGAGATCGGCAGCGCGTGCAGGAACGATGGCGGCCAGCACGGCGGCGATGAGTGTGAGCTTGTGATTCATCATGGGAAAGGCTTGCGGCTTCGGATCAGGGTTTCTTCACATTCAGCTCACCGAGCATCTCGACGAGGGCGTTCACCATCTTCACGGAGGCGTCGAGCTGCACTTTATTGACACCGATCCACGTTTCGTAGCCGCCGAGCTTGTGCTGCTCGGGCGTGGGCAGGTAGCCGTGGGAGCCATTGGCGATGGAAATGTTCATAAGCGGCTGGATGGGGCTGCGTTGCTTCAATTCGAGGCCGATCTCCGCGAACACCTCGAACGGCATCGCGGCCACGGCCAGATCGCCGATGCGGTGCGTCTGCACGATTACGTCGAGCGTCGGCGGCATGTCCGACGATGCATAGGCGCGCACAGTGCTGTAGGTGCTATACCGGCTCGTGCTCATCGGTTTGATCCTTCGGGCCTTCACCGACTCCGCCCACGCGACCTCCTCTCTCGTCGGATAGCGCCGCTCAAAGGTGAGCGTGCGCTGCACCGACGTGAGCTTTACGTGATCGTGCCATTGCAGTGTTTTGTGGACCTCCATCACTTTGCTGGCGCACAGATCGGCCACCTCGCGGGCTTTTTCGAAGGGTTGATACTTCTTCTTCGGCTGCGGACCGCGCTTGGCCAGTTCCTCGTCGGAGTAGCGCTCCAGATTGTTCACATCGCCGCTGGTGCCGTTGGCCATGATGCCGACAAACGGCGGATCTTGATGCCGGTCAGCACCGAGCAGCTCGCCCACGCGGTCAGCGAAAATGGCGAAATAATCCGCCGAGATCGTGTTCTCCGTCACACCACCGACGTAGTGCAGACCGTAGGAGGCTAGCAGCGAGATCGGTTTGCCTGAAGTCGATCTCACGGACACAAAGGTGATCTGCGGGTCCACCGGACCGGCAGGCCGCAGCAGACCTTTGTAGCCGGGATTCGTGTCCACTTTCTCGACGTTGTCGTGCGCACCGTAGATCGGGCCGCGTTCGGGCTGCACGAACCACCGGCGATTGAAGACCTGCGTCGGCTCCTCGGCGATGCTCCAACCAATCTGCGCCGGTTCGAGTTGATTGTAAGCCCGCAGCACGCCGTCGGCGATGCGCCGGGTGAGAAACGCGCTGTATTCAAAATATGGCTCTCCTTCGCGCTCCTCCAGCTTCGCGCCACCCGTGGTGTGCGAATGCGTCGCCGAAATGACCACGCACTGCGGCGGAATGCCGGTCGTCTTCTCGATGATCACTTTGGCGGCGGCAGCAACTTCGGCCGAAATGTGCCGCAAATCGCACACGACCAGCGCCAGCTTCGCCTCCCCGTCGTCGAGCACGAGACAACGAGCATGCAGCTCATCATGAACATGCGTCGCCGGTGGTCGGCTCGTGCGAGCGCCAGATTCCACGGCGATAGTCGGCGTGATGTTGCTCGTGGCCGCTCCTGCCCGAAAAACCGGCGCTGCGGCGACAAGATCCAGCGATGCGAATGCCAGACAAAGGCTGGTGAAGAGGAGCAGAGATTGGGAGCGCATGATTGCCCTGTGAACGGCTGAAGCAGTGGCAACTTGCGGCACAAAGCCATGAACGGTAGCCCCATTCCCAATCAGGTGAAGCGCAGCTCCTCACGGCACCATCGTGATGTCCTTCCGCAGTTTCAGGCGGCCGAGCTTGTGTTCGCCGATCAGCCAGACTTGCAGCTTGCCGGGCTTTTTGAGCAGATTCGCGGGAATGGTGAGTGATCCGGTGCGGCGTTGCTCCTCGGTGAGGAAGAGCGGATGGCGGCCGTAGCTATCCGCCTCGTTCCAGAGGTAGATGACGATGGGTTGGATGTTCTCTGCGCTGAATCCGACCTGCCAGCCGCCCTTCATCGACACTTTGTCTTTCGGCAGCGTGAGCTTGAGATCACAGACAGCGAACTCACATGCGTGACTGGGCTTTCCATCGCGGTGAATGACCTGCGCGGTGTAGTCGCCGCAGGTGTCAAAGCTCAGCTCATGCACGCCGGGGCCAGAGACAGCCATTTCCTCCACGATCTGGTCGCCGCGACGGATGACGAACGACTTCACTCCGAGCTGATCGCGGTCCATGACGTTGAACTTCACGGGGTTGCCCTTCTGATACGGCACCCAGTCGCCGAGATCGAGGAGCAGCGCGCGAAGGAGCTGCAGTTCGACGCGTCGTTCTACAACGCGCCGCCGGACTTCTCGCGGCTGCACAAGACGGACTTCAAGGCGAACGCGGCGGCGATCTTGCGCGAGGACTTCTTG
>JAGKWZ010000079.1 GCA_021151605.1 Verrucomicrobiaceae bacterium | reverse complement strand
GGTGCAGGTGGTGGTGTCGGCATTCATGCGATCAAAGTCCGAACAAATGTTTCATCTCCGCCGCAGCTTCAGCGGGATCGAGAACCGTCATCTCGACCTGCTGGCGCACACAAGCACGAAAACGCCGCCGCACGCGATGCACGGCCACGGCGAAAGCCTGTGGAGTCAGGCCGATCTGCTCGCACACACCCGCGTAACCATCCTCACCCGAGTCAGCGGTTAAAAAGGGTTCCACAGCGATGAAGATTTCCTCACGCCCTGTGACCCGATATTCATCCCGCAGCGACTCCAGCGCACGGTCCATCAGCACCACGGCCCATTGCTGATCAAAGGCTTCCGCTGGTGTGCTGCCATACGCAGGCTGCTCACGATACCAGCTTTCCCCCTCTCCAGCGGCGAACGGCAGCATGATCTCACCGCCACCGCGCTTCAGCGCCTGCTTGCTCCTGAAATGATCGATGAGGAAGAAATCCAGGGCCCCGAGCAGGAAGGTGCGGAAGCGCCCCTTCTCCCGATCCGCGCGGCCAAAGGCCTCATGCCGAAGCAGCCGCGCGAAGAACTCCTGCGCCAGATCCTGCGCATCATCGGCAGTATGTCCTCGGCGGCGAATTTCCGCGTAAATCGGCCGCCAGTAAGCACGGCACAGTTCGTTGAGCGCGGCATTCACCTCCTGCGAAACCTCCCCGCCCGCCATCGCGACCAGACTCCAGCGCGTGGTGTCAAACCGGGCGCGTGAGTGATGCGTGGGAGAACTGCCCGCCATTGCCATGGAAGGCTTCATACAGATGAGCCAGACACAATTCAACTGTGCGCAGCGCTGAACTGCATCTCAGCTAGATAAACCGGAGCTCAAAATCGTGAGGCATCAATGCCGTGCAATGATCATCACGCATTGGCTGACGCTTGGCCTGATCACTCACCACCCCAGGCGCATAGCTGTCAGCTCGGCCTGGAGTTTCTCGATGTCCCAGCGGTGGAGGATCTGCCCACCGGTGGTGTAGAGGTGGCGGCCGTCGGGGCTGAAGGCCATACGCTCGATGGGGATGTCCTGCGGCGGGGTGATCGTGAGCACTTCCTCCCAGGTGCCGACACGCAACAGGCGGATTTTGCCGTGATCGACCTCCAGCGCGAGCAGGGTTCCGTCCGGGCTGAAGGCGGCGCTGCCGGGCACGCTGTCGGAGAGCGCGGCAGGCAGGCGGAAGGAGGGCTGCCAGGTGGTGCTGTCCCAGATCACATAGTCCGCGCCCTCGCTGCCGAGCAGCCAGCGGCTATCCGGCGACACGGCGAGGTGGCTGTGACACTCGATTTTACTGAGCATTGTTCGTTGCTGGCCAGCGTCAGTGCTCTCAATGTAAACATAGCCCGGAAGCCCGCCTTTGCCACTCGTGCACGCGCCCACAGCCCACCAGCGACCATCGGGGCTGACGAGGCAAGTCCTCCAGGCCGGCTCAGCGGGTTCTGGTGGATGCCCGGTTTTGGATGCGATCACACCTTGACGCCAGAGGTAAGCGACGGACGCGCTCTCGTCAGGCCGCGTGGTGATATGCCACTCACCGCCCGGGCTCGCGGCTACCAGATCAAGGGGAGAGACTTCATGAGGCCAATTCGATGTCTCGGACAAAGGTTTCGCGCCTTCATCTGTCATAAGAGTGGCCCGTCCAAGTCCGGCCAGATAGGCGGTGCCGTCGGGGTGTTCGACAAGATGTAACATGCTGCAACGAGCCTTTGCTTCGTGTAAATAGATATGGCGTGAGTCGTCGCTAAAATGAAGGTTATCGAAAGTGGTTTCCGAAAAAGTCAGTGTTCCTTTCGGGTCAGTCACATTCGCGGCGACACACTTCATGTCGGAGGTCCGCCAAAGTGCTACACAGTATCGGTCGCAGGTGGCAAACCAGCGACCATCCGGACTGGCTGCAAACTGTTGAATGTTCAAGTTTTGGCGGCTCCATGGAAATGTGCGGTTTGTGCATGCCTTCAGAACAGGTGATTGGTGCATTTCCGCCAACGCCACGCGATCCGGCATCGGGGAATAGGCGAACCGCCTGCCATCAAAGGCAAACACCAAGAATCTTGATGCAGCGGGAAACTGGAATTCTGTCTGGCCCGCCCATCGATCTTCGAGTCGAAGCAAGCCGCTCTCATCAGCCCAGCCAAGGGTACGTTCATCAGGGTTCGCCGCTACGCAGTATTCCATTCCGACGACTGGCGCGATGACCACTGGCAGTCTAGCTGGCGGAGCCGTGGTGCGAACCATCATCAGCGTGGCTTGGGAACTGTTGAACGAAAACAATTCCAAACCGTTCGCCGACCAAGTCATTGTAGGACTTTGCTGTTCAGTTATGGGGATTTTGTAATCGAAGACATCTTTGGACTCGGTGGGGTAAGACCTCAATGCCGTCGTTGACGGCCTCGATCCATCGATCTTGTCACTGTGCTGCACCGCCAGCGCTCGACCGTCGGGACTCAAGCAAACCCGGATGGCGTGTCCGATATTCCAGTTGTATGCAGCTCCTCCGAGGTTTCTGGTCTGGGCGGTGCCCGAAGTTCCACGGGGTAGTCGAATTCGCTGAAGCCTCCCATTAATCACGGCAACCAGTGAATCATCCGTGTGATCGAATTCGGCCGCAGGTTTCCATTCGCTGCTTTCAATGGAAGTGAAGAACCGCTCGTTCTTCATGTCCCAGATCACCAGCTTGTCGTCGCCTACTGTCGCACTGACCCAACGAGCATCCGAGCTTATAGCGACGTTGGAGAGTGTCTGGCTATCAGAGAGGGGAACTTGCTTCAGGACTTCCAAGTCTGAAGTGCGCCATAAGCCCAGCGCACCATTCTTCCAGCTTTTGTCCCGGATCAGATCATCCGGCACCATGGCGATGTAATGGTTAAGGTCTGGCGTGAAAGCTGGTGGGCCGGCACGCGACGTGAACCGGATAGCATTCGATGCTTTGACGAAGCTAATATCACGGATGGCGAGCACGGACGCGGCCACGGAGCGTGCCTGAACAGATGAACCGTAAATGCAGGCATCCCGCACCAAAGCCAATGCGCGTTCTCGGCGGCCGGGTAGCCGGGACTGGCGCTCTGCGGTGGCCTTTTCGAGCAAAGCCGAGTGAATTTGCGCCCTGCGCTCGGCATCGATGACTCGCAGGTGGTCATTTTTACGCACCAGTAGCACAGCGCTGCCTACGAGAGTTAGAATTAGCAGGCTGAGCAGGGCTGCAATCGCGGGTTTTCTCTTCGCCCACAGCCAGGCACGCTCGGCGAGAGGCACAGGGCGCGCGTGGATCGGCTCGCCCGCGAGCCAGCGGCGCAGATCATCCGCCAAATCTTGCGCCGTCCGGTAGCGACGCGCGGGGTCTTTGGCGAGCGCCTTGAAGGTGATGACGGCGAGGTCACGCGGGATGGCGTTGGCACCAATCAACGCCTGCGGGTCCTGCTCGGAGATCATGCGCAACAGCGCGGCCACATTTTCCGCCTGGAAGGGCGGGCGGCCGGCGAGCAGCTCATACAGGATCACGCCGAGGCTCCACAAATCGCTCGCCGCGCTGGCACCGCCTTTGCCTCCGTTCACCAGCTCCGGCGCGAGGTAAGTCGGCGTGCCCATCATGGCAATGGTGCGCGTAAGGTCGGTGTCAGTGCCCACCAGCTTCGCGAGACCGAAGTCGCTGACATATATCGTATCATCCTCACCAAAGAGCACATTGCCCGGCTTCAAGTCCCGATGCAGCACGCCGTGGCTGTGGGCGAACTGCACGGCGTCCGCGATGGTGGCGATGAATTCAGCGATCTGCCGCCACTGGCCCGCGTAGGCCTCCATCCGCTGCGAGAGTGTGCCGCCAGCGGCGAGCTTCATGGTGAAGAAGGGGGTGGTGTCCTCCTCGCCAAGTTCATACACGGGCAGGATGTGCGGATGCTCCAGCTTCGCCATCGCCTGCGACTCGATACGGAAGCGCTGCCGGGCTTCATTGCTCGTCAGCTCCGCGCCGGGCAGAGCTTTCAAAGCGACCTCTCTGGCCGGATCACTCTGCCGCGCCCGATACACGATGCCCATGCCGCCACGGGCAATGATCTCGATCAATTCATAGCCTCCGATGCGTCCCAGGGAGCCGTTGCCCGTCGTGCCAGGCTCAGCAAACGCATCTCCCAAAGCACAGGCCACGCAGAGGCCGCCGGAGGTGATCTCAGCACCGCAGGTGGGGCATGGATGGGTGTTGCTCATAGTTTCGTGTTGGGTGGCGGCCAGGCGAGGTCCATTTTTCCCAGCTCGAGCTGGAGGGCATCGAGATCCCATTCGTAGAGCCTGTGCTGGCGGTTCAGCAGCAGGAGATGGCGGCTGTCTGGCATGGCCACGCCGATGATGTCCCCGGCGATGAGGGCCTGAAGCTCCACCAGGCGGCGCCCCTCTGGGATGGTGACCAGGGCGAAGAGGTCGGAAGACTGCTCCAGCGCAGCAAGTCCGGCGTCAGGACTGAAGGCGAGCTTGCCGTAGGACTTGCCGGACACGGAATAGACGATCTCAAAACGCTGGCGCCAGTCGTTGGCGGAAAAGAGGCGGTAGTAGCTGCGGGTGTGGGCCATCATCCAGCGCTCGTCGAGGGTGAACAGCGCACGCCCGGCCCACTCTCCACTGGTGGTGATGCGCTGGAGCACACGATCCGAAAGGCCGTCATAAAGTGGCATTGCCCGATAGGCGGTGGTGTCCGCATAACCAAAGGTGAACGAGGCGCTCAAGCGACGATCAGGCTGCCCGGCCTCGAGCCGTGACAGCACCTTGATGGGGCCTTCAGCCGTGCCTTCCCAGATGGCCTGGCCTTGGGCGTCGGCCATCAGGTAGCGCGTGCCGGCGCGGTCGATCTGCCACACGAGCTGGCCTGCGGTGCCGGGCACCAGTGTGGGTTCACCAAGTTCCATTTCATCCCCCTTCCAGGTGATCGACCGCCGGTAGATCCCGGGCCCTTTCCCCTGGCTGGCGAAGATCGTGCGCCCGTCTGGCGAGAAGGCGACGGATGGCTTGCTGCCGCCTGCGAGCGGCCATTCGGCTACCATGCGCCCCTGCTGCCTGTCCCAGATGAGGAGCCCGGTCTTGGTCACGGTAATCACCGTGCGTCCGTCTGCGCTGACTCGCAGGATGGAGGAAATCGCGCCCTCTGGGAAAACATGGGGGCACTGGAACTCACGGAAAACGGGATCGTGAGTGATCTCGTAGAGGGACATCATGTTGTTATCACGACTGCCTGCAAAGTGCCGTCCGTCGGTGCCGGCTTTGAGCATGATCTGTCCAGCGCTGAAGCGGACGAGCGGTTTGCCACTACGCATGTCCCACAGCCAGCCTTTGGAGTCTTCACTAATGGCGAGTGCCTGCCAAGTGCTGGGGAAGGTATCGAATCGAGTCAGGCGGGCCTCCCCCGCGCGCAGAATGCACGCGATTTTCTGCTCACGAATGACCGCCGCCTCGGGCTGCTGGATGTGACCTACCACCAGTCCCTGGGGAGACCATGCGAGCGCATTGGACGCTCCTGCCCAAGCTATAGCCGCAGGAGTGGCAGGCGCGGCGGCCTGCCAGAGTTGCACGCCAGTGGGGTTGGTGGTGGCGATTTGATCGCCTGCAGGCGACCAGACGAGTCCATGAACGGGCTTGGTGGGTTCGCCGAGACGGGTTTTTTCTCCATCAGGATAGCGCCAGGCCCAGAGCGCTCCCTGGCGGTCGATCCACGCGAGCAAGGGCTGCGTGGGATGAAGATCGACGAACCAAAGCTTGCCCAGGGTCTGGCGAATCGGGGAATCCGGTTCGATCTGGCCGATCTTTAGGTCGCGCCGGGTGTCCCAGAGCTCGGACACAAAGCCATCCGAAAACACGACACGCGAGCCGTCATCGTTCATGTCGGCGAAGATGGCGGAGTCCTTGGGCAACTGACGCCGCCAGACCGCTGAAGCGTCGTCCACCGGTGCCCCCAACGCAGTGAGTTCGATCACACGCTCTTTAGACTTTGGCTTAACATGCCGATGCGTGAGACGAAGCTTCAAGTCACCACTAACAGCGATGGCTTCTGAGCGTGCCATGAGATCACGGTAGCGATGCCGCTCCAACTGTATCACACGAGGCATGGCCAGCACGGAAGCCGCCATGCTGCGGACATGGAGGGAGGGAGCCAGCGATGCAGCCTTCTGCAATTGCGTCATCCATTCCTGATGGCGTGTGAAAAGATCCTCGCTGTGGAGCCTGCTGCGGACCTGCTCCACCAGCGCCTCGGACAGTCCCTGGCTCAGCTCGGCATTGCGATGGCTCAGTCGGCGCTCGTTCCACCCCAGCATCACGATGCCACCTGCCAGGAGCAGCAGGGCCGCCGCCCACACGGGATGCCGCCGCAGCCAGCGCCAGCACTGCTCCGCCAGCGGCTGACTTCTTGCCAGAATGGCATCACCCCGCAGCCAGCGGCGCAGATCCTCCGCCAGCTCCTGGGCGCTGGTGAAACGGCGCGCGGGGTTCTTTTGCAGCGCCTTGCCTGCGATGACGGAAAGGTCATGCGGCACCTCACGAGGCAGCAAGTCCGGCTCAGCTTCGTTGAGCTGGCGCAGGATCGTCGCCAAGTTGTCGCCACGAAAGGGCTGTTGACCTGCGAGCAGCTCGTAGAGCATGACACCGAGGCTCCAGACATCGCAGGCCGTCGTCGCCGCGCCTTTGCCGCCGCGTGTCAGCTCCGGGGCCATGTAGTTCGGCGTGCCCATCAGCGCGATGGTGCGCGTCAGGTCCGCCTCTTCGCCGATGATTTTAGCCAAACCAAAATCGCTGACCAGCGCCTGCCCGCTTTCATCAAAGAGCACGTTCCCAGGCTTCAAGTCCCGATGCAGCACGCCGCGCTCATGCGCATAATGCACCGCCTCAGCGATGGTGGCGATGAGTTCCGCGATTTCCCGCCACTTGCCTTTGAAGTCGCCGATGCGTTGGGCCAGACAGCCTCCCGCCGCCAGCTTCATGGTGAAAAAGGGCGTCCCGTCCTCCTCCCCCAGCTCATAGATCGGCACGATGGCCGGATGCTGCAGCCGCGCCATCGCCTGGGCCTCGATGCGGAAGCGCTGCCGGGCTTCATCGCTCATCAGCTCCGCGCCAGGCAGCGCCTTGAGCGCCACCTCGCGCACCGGATCACTCTGCTTTGCGCGATAAACGATGCCCATGCCGCCACGGGCGATGATTTCACTCAGCTCATGACCGCCGATGACGCCCAGGGTGCCGCAGCTCGACGAGCAAGCTTCACCATAGGCATCCCCAAGCGCGCATGCCACACAGATGCCGCCAGCTTTCACATCGGCTCCGCAGATGGGACATGGATGACTTGGGGCTGGCTTCAAGGTTCTGGGGAAAGGCTTTGCTGTTCAAGGTGTCTTCCCATTTTGAGCGGCGGAGGTACCTATTTTCGCCTCAGAAAGTAAAAGAGAGCGCAGGTACATGAGTTCCTCCTCGATCTCATGGGGGGCGGAGACCGTCCGCGCCACCTCGGCACGTAGCCTTTCACGGAAGCGGGCGCGCAGCCGGTGGATGGCTACCTTCACCGCATTCAAGCTGGTGCCCAGCCGCGATACCGCCTCCTCCAGCGGGATCATCTCATCAGCCCCTGGCAGGAAATGCCGCAGCACGGCAAACTCCGCCTGTTTGCCACGATTTCCCTCTTCTGCGCAGATCGCAGCCAGAGTATTTTCCACTAAGGACACGGCCCAGCGTCGGTCGAACTCTATGATGTCGTCCGGCTCCGGACCGGGGGGCTCGATGCCTGATTCTTTCATGGCATCCAGACTGTCATGCTCCACGCCGCCGCCGCGCTTCTGCGTCTGCCCACGGGAGTGATGTTTCGCCAAGACATGCATCACGCCGCCCATCATAAAGTTTCGGAAGCGTCCGCGATCCCGTTCCGCCCGCTTCCAGGCACGGGACCTCAGCCAGCGCAGAAAGAAGTCCTGCACGAGATCCTCGATCTCCTGTGCTTTGCAGCCACGGGAGCAGAGGTAATCCTCAATGGGTTGCCGGTAGGCCTCGCACATACGGGTCAGAGCCTCCTGCCCGGCCGTATTACCATGAAGGGTGGCTTCGGCGAGCAGAGTCCAGCGTGTCGTCGGGAAACTCATTGATTGAGAGGCATGCTTGTCCTCTTTTCACTAGGAAAGGCAAGTCTGAAAACGGGAATACCCACATACTGGGAGACCAGCGCATGCTGACTTCGACGTAGAACGTTTCTTCAACTCATATACAGGTGCCCCGAGTTTCAAACTCGGTGACAAAAAAGGGCGAGATGGAATCTCACCACACCAGCTTACGACTGGAAAAGTCGTTTTACAGCGAAGGGCTTCTCAGCCTGACCCAGGTGGCTCCCCATCCGCCAGTGTCGGCGCTGGCGGGCCAGGTGATGGACTCGATGATGTCCATGCGGCCGAGTTTTTCATGCACGCCGGTGCGCAGGGTGCCGGTGCCTTTGCCGTGAATGACGCGCACGCTGAGGATGCCGCGCTTTTGGCATTCGCCGAGGTAGTCCTCCAGCAGGTCGCCGACCTCACGCGGCTGGAAGGTGTGGAGGTCGAGTTCGTTCGTGATCTCGATCTCCACAGGTTCCGATGAGTCTGCGCTCATTTTAAGACCTCAGCCGCAATCTCATCCCACAAGGCATCGATCTGAGCGGGCTTGCGGGAAGGCTTTTTGGCCTTCGCGAACCAGTAGTCGGCGTTCCATTGATCTCCCTCAATGACATGAAGCAGGGCATGAATCCATGAGCCCATGGGTGTGTGGATGTCCTGGGCGATGTTGTGAGCTTCGTCCCAGTTCCCATGTTTCGCGTGCCAGAGGGACTCAGCTTCAGGGCTAAGTCCGGCTGGCAGCGATGTCGCGGCGGCGAGTTCGGCGGGAGTCATGACTCAGGCAGAAATCAGTCTTCAGGCAGCGCGCGGCCTTTTGTTTCCGGCAGGAAAGCCAGGGCGATGAGACCGACGAGGAAGATCCCACTGATGTAGCAGGCGGCATTGCGGAAGGCTTCCAACTGAGCGGCGGCCTTCGCGGCAGCGTCGGCAGTGGTAGGCAGGGCGGCGACGGCTTTGTTGCCGAGGTAGGCCTGGAGCTGCCCGAGGGTGAGAGGGCCGCTGGCGGCGATGAAGCGGCCGACGTTGTAGCAGAAGCTGACGCCCGTGCTGCGGAGGCGGGTGGGGAAAAGCTCAGGCAGGTAGATGGCGAACCCGGCGAAAAGAGAGAGCTGGCAGGTGCCGAGGACAAAGCTCATCCAGATGTCATCGCGGCTGTCGAAGAGCTGGAAGAAGCCGACCGTGGCCACGAAGGCGGCAATGAAGGCGGTGGCGAAGGCGGGCTTGCGGCCGAAACGATGGGCCGCTTTGCTGAAGGAAACCATGCCGACAAAGGCACCGAGGTTCATGACAATGAGGTTTGCTGCGGCCCACCACTGCTTGCCTTTGACGATCTCCGCAGGGCTGAGGTTGTCCGCCGCGAGAGCATTGGCGATGGCTGGAGCTACGAGTTTGTTGCTGAAGAAGCCGACGCCCCACAGACCCACGACTGCCGCTACGCAGAGCAACATGCCGAGGATGGCCGGACCACGCCAGCGGGCTTCACCAAAGAGGCTGCCGTAGGAGCCCATGGCCTTGCCACCGACCTCGCGGCTCGCAGCTTTGGCAGCGATCCATTTTTCAGGCTCCTTCAGGCGCAGCATGATGAAGATGCAAAGGAAGGCTGGCACGGAGCCAATCCAGAACAGATATTTCCAAGACACGGCAGGATCGACACCTGAGAGCGCCATGGCGCAGAGACCGGCGGTCACATTGCCGACGGCGGAGAGAGCCTGAAGAAGACCGAGAGCCTTAGGGCGAGCAAACTCTGGGAGCGCATCGGCCACGAGAGCCACTGCCAATCCGAAAACGCCACCGACGCCAAGACCGGTGAGCGCACGGTAGATCATGAACTGGGTCATGTTCGTGGCGAAGGAGGACAGACCGGTGAAAAGAGAATAGATCAGCACCGTGATCGCCAATGTCTTGGCGCGCCCAATGCGGTCGCCGACGGAACCAAAGATCAGACCACCCGTGGCCCAGCCTGCGACGAAGATGCTCATGGCCCAGCCGCTTCGTTTGCCCTGCTCCAGAGCATCAATGCCTGGCGAAAGCGCCGCCACGGCATTGTCACGAGCCAGGATGAAAAGCTGCTGATCCAGGCAGTCAAAGCACCATGCAGCGGATGCGACAAAGAAGACGAACCAGTGGTAAGGCGTGAGTTGTTTATACCACGGGGCGTTCGGATCAGGGAGAGAGGCGGTTTGGCTCATGGGCGCGGAGAGTGAAGCACTCCCGCAGGCGTGGCAATCACGAAATCGAGAGCCTCGCCTCAGCCTTGCCATGGGCGGACCTCCGCCTACTCTCGGCGGTCATGAACAAAACCACCTTCGGCTGCCTGATTGCCGCCCTAGCTGTCGCTCTCTTTCTGAGCGTCGGCTTTAACATGATCCTTTCCATGGCCCTCGTGGGCCAGGAGGCAGGACTGGCAGAGGGACGCGAGCCCTTGCTGGAGAAAATCGTCGTCGAGGCGCAGAAGGAATCCACGGCGAAGATCGTGCAGATCGACCTGGAGGGGGTGATCAGCTCCATGGGCGCTGAAGGCTTGCTTTCCACCGCCTTGCCGAGTGTGGAGGCAATCAAGCGTTCGCTGGAGCAGGCCGTGGAGGACTCGGAGGTGAAGGCCATCGTCCTGCGTGTGAACTCGCCCGGCGGTGAGGTCACGGCCTCGGACATCATTTATAATGCTGTGAAAAAGGCCGCCGCGAAGAAGCCGGTGGTGGTTTACATGGACTCCGTGGCCGCCAGCGGTGGCTACTACGTCGCCTGCGGGGCCACGAAGGTCATCGCCAGCGAGACGACGCTGACGGCGAGTATCGGCGTGATCATGGAGTCGATGAACTACCACGAACTCTTCGGCAAAGTCGGGCTCGGCACGCAGACCTTCACCAGTGGTGCCTTCAAAGACACGCTGAGTGGTGCGCGCCCGATGCGTGAGGATGAAAAGGCCTACATCCAGGCACTGGTAAATGAGATGTATGACCGCTTCCTCGGTATCGTCTCCGAGGCACGCAAGGTGCCGAAAGACGTGCTGAAAAGCACCGTGGCCGATGGGCGCGTCGTCACCGGACGTCAGGCCCTGGCGGCAAAGCTGGTGGACCAGATCGGTTACATCGAAGACGCCTACACGCTCGCCCGTGATCTGGGCAAAGCCGCCGATGCGGCCGTGGTGAAGTATCACAGCTCCCCTACTCTGCTCAGCGCGCTCGGACTCAACGCCAGTCACCATGCTGCTCCGCCAAAAATCCAGCTCGACCTCACCGGCGGCGTATTGCCGAAGCTGCAACCCGGCATGATGTACTACCTGCCCGCCGCCTGGCTGCGCTGATCTCCACCTCTCATGGATGCCCCCTCCCTCGGAGTCCTGCGCGACACCGCCCTGATCGTCTGGCTCGCCCTGCTCTTTGGCGTCATCGCCTACCAGCTTCTTCGCACCTTCATGCCTGATGCCATGACCTCCATTGGTCGCGTCCAGGTGGCGGACTTCGTCAGCGGAGACGCCATCATCGTCGCCGCACTGAGCTTACTCTTCCTCAGCGGTATGCAGGCCTCAGACGGCGGCGGCGAGGCAGCGCAGGAGCCGGTGGAGCTGACCTTAAATGGCCTGCTTGGGAACATCGTCGTGCAGTTTGGCATCTGCCTCATGCTTCTATTTTATCTCCGGGGTCTTCGAAACATTAGTCCGGCGGAACTCTTCGGCCTACGGCGGGTCAAACTACGTTATGTCGGCATCATTGCCCTCCTAGCCATGCTGCCCACACTCATGCTGGTGAATGGCAGCGCGCTGGCGATCCACACGTGGATGGAAGGCTTCTGGCCAGACCTCAGCGGGCAGGACACAGCGGAGGCTTTCCGCAAAGCCAAAGACCCGCTGGCGAAGGTGCTGCTCATCATCTCCGCCGCCATCGTCGCGCCGCTGGTGGAGGAGATCGTCTTTCGTGGCTTCATCTACGGCGTCATCAAACGCTACACGGATGGCATCTTCGCCGCGCTTTGCTCCTCGCTCCTCTTTGCCGCCATCCATCTGCACGTCGGCACGCTCTTTCCCCTGGCCATTTTGGCGATGGCCTTCTGCGCCATGTATGAACTCACCGGCTGCCTGCTCGTGCCCATGGTCATGCATGGTCTCTTCAATGCCACGAGCCTGACCGTTTTGCTATTCTTCCCGGACATCCAGCCATGAAGACGCAGACGCTCGCCGATCTCGGAGAAGACAAGCTCGTGCGGCTCATCACCGCGAAGCTCTCGACCGATGGCTCCATCATCGCTGGGCCTGGCGATGACTGCGCCGTCGTCGTCGCGCCAAAAGCGGGGGAGCAGTTGCTTTTGAAAACAGACACCATCGTCGAAGGCGTCCACTTCACCGCTGACACACCTGCCAGGCTCGTCGGGCGCAAAGCCATGGCCCGTGTGTTGAGCGACTTCGCCGCGATGGCAGCGACACCGAAGCACGCGCTGGTGACACTGATCGCCCCACCTGAAACACCTGTGAAGCGCGTGCTCGGCCTCTATGAAGGCATGACCCAACTCGCCGACGAGCACGAGGTGCGCATCGTCGGTGGCGAAACTTCACGTGGCAGCCAGCTCAGCCTCACGGTCAGCATGACCGGTACGGCATTGAAGAAAAAATGGATCAGCCGCAGCGGGGCCAAGGCGGAAGATTTGATTTTTGTTACCGGCACACTTGGCGGCTCTATTCGCGGGAAGCATCTCAAGTTCCAGCCCCTCCTTGCCGAAGCTCATTGGCTGGTGAAACACGCCCGCGTCACCGCAATGATGGACCTCAGCGATGGCCTCGCCAAAGACCTACCAAGGCTGGCGGACCAAAGCGGCGTCGGGTTTGAAATCGAGCCCGCTAGGATTCCGCTCACACGTGGCTGCACGCTGGAGCAGGCATTGACGGACGGCGAGGACTACGAACTTCTCCTCACCCTCCACCCGCAGACTCCGCTGAGCCTGCCAGATGAGTTTCACCGTGCCTTTGCCCACACCCGCCTTCACCTCATCGGCAAGATTTTGGCTGATCCAAAGAGGCGAAACCTCGGCCAGGGCGGTTGGGATCATTTCAAAGCATGAGCACACGCCTCGCTACACCCGAAGCCACCTTTGACTGGGGCCGCGAACTCGCCGCCAGCCTGGAAGCTGGCGATGTCATCGCCCTCTGCGGCCAGCTCGGTGCAGGCAAGACCCAGGCCACAAAGGGCATCCTCGCCGGTCTCGGATCACAAGCCGCCGTAACCAGCCCGACCTTCACCCTCGTGCATGAATACACCGATGGCCGCCTGCCCGTGTTTCACTTCGACTTCTACCGCATGGACAGCGCCGAAGAAGTGCTCACCGTCGGCTGGGATGACATCCTCGACGAGCCCGGCGTGGTCATCATCGAATGGGCGGACCTCTTCCCCGAACTCCTCCCGCCACACGCTCGCTGGTTCCACTTTGTTCCGCAGCCGGACGGCTCACGCGAGGTGACGGAGGCTTGAGACCTACCGGTTCTGAGCCGTCAAGCCAGAGCGCCACCTTAGTCCAGTCCCCCCATGATGGGTCGTAAGAACCCATTATGACAAAAATTTGCGTTGCAAATATCCAAGGACCCGCCACTTTCGCCACCCCTATGGCAAAAACCTGCTGGCTCGAGCGCGAAAAGCGCAAACAAAAAACTGTCGAAAAATACGCCAAACTCCGTGCTGAGTTGAAGGCGAGCAAAGACTATGTCGGTCTCTCCATGCTTCCACGTGATTCCAGTCCCACCCGACTGACGAATCGCTGCCGCGTATCCGGCCGCCGTCGTGCTTATATTCGTCGCTTCCAAATGTCTCGTCTGACCTTCCGTGAGATGGCCAATGCAGGCCTCATCCCCGGAGTCACCAAATCGAGCTGGTAAGCCGCGACCAGCGCCGCAGACGCCGTCAATTTAGGCCCAGGGATGTCCTCCCTGGGCTTTGATGTTGTAAGGATCAGGTGCTGAAATCCGTCCCCCTGGCTCGATGCCCATCTATTCCTACATCGCCGAAAACCCCGACGAGGGCTGTCTTCGTTGCCGTCGTGGTTTTGATCTGCGACGTCCGATGGATCGTGAGCCGCTTACGCATTGTCCTCTTTGTAAGAAGCCGGTGAAGAAGCTCATCTCCAGCTTCAGCGTGCCAAAAGTCACCAAGCCGCTCTCCGTCTCAGACGCCAAAAAGGCGGGTTTTACCATCCTTGAAAAGCGATGCGATGGTAATTACGAGAAGCTCTAAATTGAGCCCACTCTTTCCTCCCATCACATGTTCATCTTCTTCGCCAACGTCTCTGACGACCTCGTCCGTGAGTGGCATTTTACCGCCAGCGAGCTGGGATGGCATGGGTTCATCGTTTTTGTCATCGTCTTGCTGAATGCCTTCTTCGTCGCGGCTGAGTTTGCCATCGTCAAAGTGCGTGACAGCCAGCTCCAAGCAGCTCAGGAAGACGGCGTCAAAGGCGCAAAGTTTGCCCGCGAAGTCACCCGAAACCTCGACGCCTATCTCTCCGCAGGCCAGCTCGGCATCACACTGACGAGTATCGCTCTGGGTATCTTTGGTGAGCCCTACGTAGCGGCGGTCATTCAGCCACTCCTATTCAAAGCTGGCATCACCAGCGACGCTGTGGTCCATGGCGTCTCCGTCGTCATCGCTTATGCGATCGTCACCTTCCTGCATGTCGTGCTCGGCGAGCAGACACCGAAGGTCTTCGCCATCCGAAAGTCGATGAAGACCACGCTCCTCATCGCGCGGCCTCTGCACATCTTCTACATGGTGCTGAAGCCCGCCATCTTCATCCTCAATGGCAGCACCAACTTCGTGCTCAAGTATCTCTTCCGAATCGACGGCGTCTCCGAGCATGAGATCGCCCATAGTGAAGAGGAACTCCGCCACATCGTGGCCGAAAGCCAGAAGTCCAAGGAAGTGACCGAGACCGAGAAGGACATCCTTTTGAATGCCCTCGGCCTGAATGACCGCTGTGTGCGCGATGTCATGACACCGCGCAACGCCGTGATCTCCCTGGATGTCGAGGACGACTTCGACACCAATCTCAAGCGAGCCGTCGAGCACAAGCACACCCGCTATCCATTGGTGGAAGGCCATCTCGATCAAAGTGTGGGCATGATCCATATCAAAGACCTGCTCGGTCTCGTGGGCCTGCCACAAGCTGACCTTCGGAAGATCAAACGCGAGCTGCCGATGGTGCCGGAACTCATGCCCATCGATAAACTGCTGCGCTTCTTCCTCGATAAGCATGCGCACGTAGCCCTCGCTGTGGATGAGTACGGCGGCGCGGTCGGCATCGTCACGCTCGACAACGTGCTGGAAGAGATCGTTGGAGACATCCAGGACGAGTTTGACCACGAAGTCAGCGAGTTCCGCCGCATCAACGAAGACACCTTCGATGTCGATGGCACGCTGAATCTCTACGAACTCGCCGAGCACGCCAACCTTGAAGTCGAAAGCGACGACGTCACCACCATCGGCGGCTACGTCACCCATCTGCTCGGGCATTTGCCAAAAGCAGGCGAAAAAGTCCAGATCGAGGACTACGAAGTCACCACGATCAAAGCCGACGCCCGCCGCGTGCAGCAGCTCCGCTTCCGCCGCCTGACGCCGCAGGAGCAGCAAGACGCCAAAGATGCCGAGTGATCGAACAAAAATCTTTGCCGCACCGGGTTTTCAGCATCATTCAGGCTTCCCAAACGTTTCATCACTCTCGTGAATCCCCCACCCAAAAAATCCAACATGACCTGGCTTACCTTTGCCCTCCTCACCGTGCTCTCCTGGGGCGTCTATGGCGTCATCCTCCACAAGGCCCGCGGCTACATGCCAGGCGTGAATCCTCCCGGACCTGAAATGCAGCATGCCGGGCTGAAAGCCTTCCTATTTGTCTGCGTCGCTTATGCTCTCATCGGAGTCATCGCAGCGCTCGTCTTGAAGATTCGCGGCAGCGACTGGAGCTTCACCCCAACCGGCATTTCATGGAGCCTCGTGGCGGGCATCGCAGGTGCGCTAGGTGCTTTGACACTCGTGCTCGCCCTTGGCGCAGCGGCTCCGATCTACAAAGGTGCGGCTGCAGCGGCGGTCATGCCCATCGTCTTCGCCGGTGCCCCAGTGGTGAATACGATCACCGCCATGATCATCCACCCTCCTGAAGGCGGCCTGAAGTCCATCCCAATGCCCTTCATTGCTGGCTGCGTGCTCGCTGTTTTTGGAGCCTTCCTCGTGGCAAAATACGCTCCGTCAAACACGGGCTCAGCTCCTGCGGCCAAGGCGGGTGCCAAGCACTAAGTTCAAAACCATCTCTCGATTCACCAAGGCACCGCTTGATCCTTCAGGCGGTGCCTTTTTCTTGATGACTCAGCCCTGTGGCACGGGTGCGCCGCGATAGATTCCATCAAACCAGCCATTGCCAACGTAGGGCTTGGCGTCCTCGCTTTCGATGCGCAGGTAGCGGCCCATCTTGGTGAGTTTGAATTTCGCGGGCTTGTTCTTCACCGTCGCCTCGGCGTCGCTGAAGGTGAACTCAGCGGTCAGTTCGCCACCTTTGCCTGTCTTGATTTGTTCTGGCTGCGCGGTGGCATCCACGGTTGATGCTTCTTGGCCCTCCTC
The DNA here is from genome assembly GCA_021151605.1 of Verrucomicrobiaceae bacterium. GTDB lineage: Bacteria > Verrucomicrobiota > Verrucomicrobiia > Verrucomicrobiales > Verrucomicrobiaceae > Prosthecobacter. The sequence continues at coordinate 4,810 of JAGKWZ010000079.1, read as the reverse complement.
ACGAGCCGAGCTCAAGCTCACACGGAGTTTGCCATCGCGTCCCACCCGCAGACTGGCGTGGCCGCCGCCGAGGTCATCGTATTCGCCATCCCAGCCGAGGCCTGTTTTCGGATCAGGCATTCCTTCGATGAAGTAGTAACCGCGTGCCGTGGCTTGGGCCATCTTGAACCAGTGCTCTGCTGTAGGATCGGCGGGCTTGGTGGGAGGAAAACGAGTGTCCGTTTTGGCTTCGGCAGGAGCGGGCGGCATCGTCACCACGAGCCACTTCTGGCGCAGATCAGGCCATTGATCCTTCCAAAGGCTCAATGCCGCACGATCCGTCGCTGCCCAGGTCTTCGTGGCATTCTTCAAGGCACCAACAAGTCGATCATTCGCCGCCTGAAACTCCTTCTTCGCCAGTTGCAGCAGCTTCGCCTCGCTCGCGCGTTTGAAGGTGCCGTTGATGCCTGCATCCTGCGGCTCCTTCTGGCCTTCTTTGTAGGCGATCTCCACCTTGGACTCACTGATTTCCGCCATGAAGAAAGTGCCGCGATCTTCGCCCTCACCTGCGATGCGGGCAAAGGGCAGCAGCTTGTCTTTGCGCACACCATTCCCCACCCAGGTGCCCATGGCTCCAGGATCTCCGGCGAAGCGGACAGTCACCTTCGTATTGCCAAAGTCAGCCTTCTCCAGAGTGAGGTGGCGCATCGTTGTCTCATCAAAGTAAGTCGTCTTGTCAGGCAACTGCGCCAGGAGATGACCTGCCGTGAACGAAATCAAAAGTAGAAGGAAATGCTTCATAGTCGTGCTTCAGCCTACCAGTGCCGTGATGGGTTTACCACGTCGAGCTCCATTTCCGCCGTGGATATTGAAGTTTCCAGCGGAGCCTGCGGAGACCAGATCATCCTGACGCACACCGAGCAGCGCTCCGATGGTGGAATGGAAGTCGAGCACGCTCACGGGGTTTTCTTCGACGCGCGTGGCCGTGGCATCGGTCTTTCCCCAGGCCTGACCTCCGCGCACTTTGCCTCCCGCGATGAAGCTGGAGAAGGCGATGGGATGATGGTCGCGCCCACTGCCATTGATCTTCGGCGTGCGGCCAAACTCGGTCGTGAGCACCACCAGCGTGCGTTTCAGCAGCCCGGACTCTTCGAGATCGGTCAAAAGCGCACTCACTGCGTTGTCGAGCCGCGTGGCCAGACCTTCGACCTGGGTGAAGTTGTCGCCATGCGTGTCCCAGCCGCCGAGTTCGACCTCGACGAACTTGGTCCCGCACTCGATCAGCCGCCGCGCCAGCAGCACGCCTCGACCGAAGTCGTCGTTCCCATAGGCATCTCGCACCGCGCTCTTCTCCTGACTCAGATCAAAGGCATCGAGATCCTTGCTCGTCATCAGCTTGATGGCATCGGCATAGACATCCACATGCGCTTTCACGTCGTCGGTAGGGTAGCGGTTCAGAAAGGCCTGGTTCAGTCGATCTGCCAGACTCGTGCGACGGCGCAGCGCGGTCATGGAGTCGCTGTTTTGCAGCTTCGTATGTTCCAGACCTTTGCTGGGGTCCAGCACCGGCACCGGCGCATAGCGTGCATCCAGGAAACCACTGCCTGGATGCCCCGCGAGGCCGCCGAGACGGATGTAGGGCGGCAGTGTCGAATGGCCTTCCGTGACCTGTCGGGCCACCCATGAGCCTAACGCTGGGTAGCGAAGCGATGCGGAGGTTTCAAAGCCAGTCATCACCTTGTAAGTTCCCTCTTCATGAGCGCCCTGCGTGTGGGTCATGCTGCGGATCACGGCCATCTTCGGTGCGTGATCGGCCAGCTTTGGCAGATAGTGGGAGAAGCAGAGCCCATCCGCCTTTGTCTTGATCGTGCGCACCGGACCTTGATAGCCTGCGGGTGCATCCGGCTTCGTGTCAAAGGTGTCCATGTGGCTCATGCCACCGCGCATGTAGAGGTAGATCACGTGCTTGGCGGGCAGTTCGAGATTGCCGGAACCGGTTTCGGCCTCTTTGCCAAACAGCGGAGCCAGAGCACCGGAAGACGGCACGAGACTGACACCGAGACAGGTGCGAGCCAGACGCTGCACAAAGCTGCGGCGGCTGAGTTCATCGAGACGGAGGAGTTCATTTTTCATGATCGGGGGAGGCTGGGATTACTTTTGAAAGGCAAATTCGGCGGTGGAAAGCAGCGTGCGGGCGAGCGTCTTTGGATTGCGTGTTTCACCGAGGATCTCGATGCAGGCATCCAGCTCCGCTTTGTCAGGCTCACGAGTCAGGATCGCTAGGAAGGCCGCGCGAGCGAGTTCCCGAGCACCGCCTGAGCGACGCATGCTCACGTTCAGCGGACTGCCCGAACGGGCGACATGATCGAAGAAGTCGCTGTTCAGCATCAGCAGGGCCTGCGGCACTGTCGTCGCGGTCCAGTTGTCGTCGATGAAGTCACGATTCCCCTGCCCGAAGAGACGCAGAAAATGTCCGGGAGGTGTCGGCTGCGGCAGCTCGGATGCCCGCTCGAAGCCACCTCCGGCGAACTCCTCCGCCATCTCTCCGCGCAGTCGCGCACGACGCTGTTCCGCCTCCATCGCGCGTTGGTCATCGCTCACCATCTGGCGTGCCACGGTGGTGACTTCGCTGGCTTTGGTGGCTGCAACGGCCTTCTCCAGTTCCTTCACGCCAGGCGGATCGAAGTCGAGCTTTTCATCCAAACCATCGACCGCCAGAGACATCATCGAGTCCCACACCTGCTCCGCATTGAGCCGACGCAGCACCGGTCCGGCAAAGGCATAGCGGCTGACCTCTTCCGCATCTTTGGGCAGGATGCTGGATTCATTTCGATAGGCCTGAGTCAGGCAAAAGATGCGCAAAATCTGCCGCAGATCATAGCGCGAGTCCCTCACCACATTGGCCAGGTATTGGGCCAAATCTGGATTCGTGCAGTCAGCGATCTCGCGCACCTGCTCGGGGGCTCCGGCAAAGGGCAGGCCGAAGAGTTTCTGCCAAAGCCGGTTCGCCAGCGCGAGCGAGAAGCGCGTGTTCTGTGAGGCCGTGATCCATTCCGCGAGAGTGTCCGCCGGACGCGCGCCTGACTTCGGCGCTTCGCCATAAAGCACAGCTGCTGGCAAAAGATCGCCCGGCTTAGCATCCGTGTATTGATAGTCTTCCGGCAGCTTCGCAGGCTGGCCTTCACCATTCACCACGCCGGAGCCACCTGCTGCGCGTTGCAGAGCTTCCAGCGCACGGCCGATCTGCTCATACTTGGCCTGTTGCTCGGGATTGATGCGATTCATCGCCATCTTGTCGTAGCGCTCCTTGGCCTTGCGGATCTCCTCAGATTCCACCTGCCCGACTTTGCTTTCACCACTGCTCATCTGGATGCCGGAAGTCCAAGCCATGAACTGGTGGTAATCCTTCCGCGTCCATTTGTCATAAGGGTGGTCATGGCACTGAGCGCAGGAGATTTGCAGGCCGAGAAAGAGGCTGGCGGTGGTCTCGATATTCGCCGCACGGTTCGCGCCATCGCGCAGGTAATAGCCGGAGGCAGGGGCCCGCCAGCCGTAGCCTTCAGGACTCAGCAGCTCACGCGCCCACTGATCGTAGGGTTTGTTATCTCGGATGCTCTGCTTGATCCAGGCCAGGTAAAAGGAGCCCTTCACATCGCCGTCGAGCTGATCACGAGCGCGCAGCAAAGCGGTCCAGTAGTTAAACATGTGACTCACGTGCCCGTTCGAGGCCAGCAGGCTGTCAATGAGATGCGCATGACGCTCGGGCGACTTGTCCTTGAGGAAAGCCTCCGTCTCCGCCGTCGTCGGGATGCGTCCCAAGAGGTCCAGATGCACTCGCCTGACAAAGGTGAGGTCCGATGCAGTCGCGCGCGGCTTTTCACCGCGCTTCTCAAGATCAGCGAGGATCAGCGCATCAATGCGACGTGCCGTCGCCATGGCATCAGCCGTATTGATCGGCTCCGCTGAAGTCGAGATCGTCACCTCACGAGCACGTTCGGAGGTCCACTCACCGAAGTCAGCGCCCTCCTCAATCCAGCGATGGATCAAACCCGTCTCCTGCGGTGTCAGCGGCGTGCCTTCGCCTTCGGGCGGCATGGCGTCTTCGTGATCACGGGGCAGCGTCAGACTGCGCAGGAGAGTGCTCTTGTCCGGCTTGTGGGGAAAGACCAGACTGTCCGTGCGCTTTAGCAGAGGCAGCACCTGGGTGACAAAGTCCACGCGCCCTTGCAAGGTCATCGCGGCATCTCCCGGAACATCAGGGCTAGGCTTCGCCGCCAGCCGGACCTCCGGCAGGCGACTTTCCGCCATGGCAGGCTTCTCCGGCTTTGGTGCCTTAACGACAGGCGCTGGCTTCGGCAGAGGGGCTGGAGCTTTTTGCTCAACCTTTGGCTTCACTTCCACCAGCGCAACTTTTGGCGGCTCAGGCATGGGCAAAGGTGCCGGAGTCGGTGTCACAGGCTCGGTTTTCACCAGCATCGGCTCCGGTGGCATCACGGGAGGTAGGACCGGGCTTTCAAGACGCGGTTGCGATCTGGCTTTGTGCTCAGCCACGATCTCCTCCAGCCCTGTTTGACTGATCATATCCGGCCAAGCCAGACTGCCGATTAAGCCTCCGAGCAGCACCGCCGCAGCTGCCTGCCACAGGCGCGGAGCCGCTGTCCGCCAGCGTGAAAGAGGGCCGCCAAGCCGCTGCCGAGCACGTCTCCGAGTGCCGATGGTCGCACGCTCGATCTCCTGGCGGAGTGACTCGGCGCTGGTCGTGTCCAGACTCGCCATGATGGCATCCTGGAGACGCTGACCTTTTACCGCAGGCTCCAAAAGGACGCTCAAC
>JAGKWZ010000418.1 GCA_021151605.1 Verrucomicrobiaceae bacterium | reverse complement strand
GGGCGAGCAGGGCGGGAGCATCTCGCTGGATGGTGGCAGACCAGACGGGCAGGGCCGCGACCACAGTGACGGGCTTCCAGCCTTTGGGTGGCAGGGCTCCGAGGCGGCCTTCTTTGCCCGTAGGCGAGTCGCTGTGAAATTCCCAGCTCGCGTCGGTCAGGATCGTTTGTTCGGGCTTTCCTTCCAGGCGGATGCGGGATTCAAAGAAGGCTCCGGCGGCATTCGGGCCATTGCCGGCATTCTTGGCGATGATGACGATGCTGTTGGCTCCCTTTTTCAGCATGGCGTGAAGGGGCACGGCTTCGAGCTGGTTCCAATTGTCCCCGGTGCTGACCTTTCGGTTGTTGATATAAAGGTGGAAGCTGTTGTCAGCAGTGACCACGGCGCTGGCGCTGATGGGGTCGGCATCGAGTTTGAAGGTCTTGCGCAGCATCACGGTATCCCCGGCGGCAGGTGGGCCGGCCTTGGCGGTATCTCCCCAGATCCATTGGGCGCTGATCGTGATCGCTTTGGCCGCAGCGGGGTCCAATTTACCACGCATGACAGGCGCATCCATCTTGCTGGGAGCCGTGCCGGTGAGGTGCCAGATGGCGTCGATGAACTGCTCTGCTGTCAGCCTCTTGCTGCGGGGGCCGGTGTAGGTGTAGCCGTGGTCGTCAGCCCCTTTCTCCACCACTTCGGAGCGGCTCTGATAAGCCTGACTGGTGGCGATGTGTGCCAGCGTTGCTCTCAAATCATAACCGTGATCGCTGAGGTAGGTAGCGAGGTGGTCGAGCAGGTCGCTGCTCCAGGGCTCCGTCTGCATGGCATCCAGTGGATGCACGATGCCGCGGCCCATGAGGCGGTGCCAGAGACGGTTCACCATGGTGCGGGTAAAGCGGCCATTGCCTGGATGCGTCATGAGTGCAGCAAGCTGCTTCAGGCGCTCCGGCTGCGTGGCTTTGGGGTCGATCTGGCCTAGTTCAGGAAAAAGCCAAGACGCGGTGGCCATTCGGCCCGAGGGCTTGTCACAGCGGGTGATGTCCAGCGGGCGGTTGGAGTAAATGGCGGCCAAGCCATAAGCTTCGTCCAGCTTCCAGCGGTCAATGAACGAGTCGTGGCACGAGGCGCACTTCATATTGATGCCGAGGAAGCTCTGCCCCACGCTCTGGGCGAACTGGATCTCCACCGTCTGCCCGGCACTGACCTCGCCGCGCCATTTGATGCCGTCGATGAAGCCCCGGCTCTCGTCCCCCGCCGGGGCGATGAGTTCACGCGTGAGTTGATCCACTGGTTTGTTCGTGGCGAGAGCTTCATAGAGCCACTTGCTCACCTGCTTGCGTCCGCCGGTGATGAAGCCGGTGCCGCCGTAGTCGTTGCGCAGCAGATCATTCCAAAAGGTCAGCCAGTGCTCCGCGTAGCCGAGATCATCGCTGAGCAGCGCCTGCACGAGCTTCGCACGTTTGTCGGCAGCTTTGTCGCTCAGGAACTTCTGAAGCGCCTCGGGCTGCGGTAGCAGTCCGGTGAGATCAAGATACACCCGGCGGGCAAAAACGGCGTCGCTGATACCTTCTGGAACGGGCTTTTGATGCTTCACCAGATAGGCATCAAGGATGCGGTCGATGGCGTGATCACGCCCCGGAGCGGAGGCGGAGGGCAACTCGGGTTTTCGTGGAGCCAGCGCTGGTTCGTAGGCGGGCTTTTTGAAGGCGAAACCTTCTTCCCATGGCACATCAGCCGCCACCCAGCTCTTGAGCAAAGCGATCTCCGCCGCATTGAGGCGATCTCCCTTCGGTGGCATTTGGTCATCGCTATCGGTGGAGAGGACGACCTCGATGAGGCGGCTCTTGTCCACACTGCCCTTGGTGATCACCGGCCCGTTTTCGCTGCCCTCCAGCAGATCGGCTCGGGTGTTGAAGGAGAAGCCGCCTTTCTTCTTGTCCCCTGCATGGCACTCGGCGCAGTGCTTCTTCAGCAGCGGCACGATCTCATGGGAAAAGTCCACCGCATGGGCGGTGATGGTGGTCAGGAGCAGGAAAGGCAGGGCGCGGAACATTGTCACAGATAAACGCTGCAAGTGGAACGACTTTCCAAGTCGTAAGCTGGTGCCCCGAGTTTGTAACTCGAGGCATGTTTCCAACAGTGGACGAGTCGAAAATTCGGATTACGAGGGCATGACGCGGGTGATCACGGCCTGCTTGACTTCGAGATACGCCTTGGCCACGCGCTTGATGTCTTTGTCCGTCACGGCGGCGATCTTTTCGGGCAGGCTCTGGAAGTGGGCATGGCCGAGGCCGTTGATCTCATTCCAGCCGTAGGAGTCGGCCATGCTGCCATTGCCCTGCTGGGCACGCAGCCACTGGGAACGCCAGGCGGTTTTGGCGCGCTCGATCTCAGCGGTCGTGAGGCCGTTCTTCGCCAGATCGGCGATGAGGCGAAGCATTTCCTTTTCCGCCAGATCGATCTTCTTCGGGTCCGTGCCGACGTAGAAATAAAAGGCCCCGGCTCCGAGCGCGGCGAACTGCTGCGCGCCGACGTAGTAGGCTAGGCCAAGATCCTCGCGGATGCGGTTGAAGAGGCGGCTGCCCATGTCGCTGCAGGCTTCATCGATGATAGTCAGCGCGTGGACATCGGCGCTATGCAGGCCCACACTGCGGAAGCCGATCACGAGCACGGCCTGCTCCTTCTCCATGGGGATCGTGATAGGCTCGATCTGACGCTTTACAGCGGGGAACTCGGTGGTCCCACGACGCTGGCCGCGCGGCAGTTTGGCAAAGGCGGCCTCGACTTGCTTGCGGATCTCCGTGGCCTTCACATCACCGACGATGGAGAGCACGCCATTCCCACCCGTGATGGACTCACGCAGCATCGCGCGGCAGTCGGCGACGGTCAGGGATTTGACGGACTCATCCGTGCCGAGTGCTGTGCGGGCAAAGGGCTGCCCGGCGAAGATCTCCGCCCGTGCACGCCGCAGGGCCACCGTCACCGGGTCTTCCTTCTCCTCCTGGATCTGTGCGTGCTGGCGCTTTTTCACCTGCTCGAGCTGGGCGGGCGAAAGCGCAGGATTCAGCAGCAGATCGCTCATGAGATTCAGCCCCAGGCCTTCATCCCCACGCATGACCTCAGCGCCGACAAGGTAGCGATGGGCATCTGCCTGGCAGATCAAATTGCCACCCCGGTTCTCCAGCTCAGCGGCAATCTGCGCCGCGCTGCGTGTCTTGGTGCCTTTGAGCAAAAGCGCGGCTGACACCTGCGTCACGCCAGCCTTGGCATCGGACTCCGCAGGCACTCCAGCGAGGAAGCTGCCACGAATGGAGATCAGCGGCAGGCGTGTGTTTTCCTGCACGAGCAGGGTGAGCCCATTCTTCAGCTCGAAGCGCTGAACTTCTTCCTTCGCTGAAACAGCGAGCGCCGATGCGGCATCGCTTTTCACCTGTGGCCCGACGGTGACGACACTGCATGTCTGGTCCAAAAAATAACGCTGAGCCACGCTGCGGATGTCCTCCGGCGTGAGTCGGCTGAGGGCGCTGAGATACTGCTGCGGATACTCCAGGCTGCCAACGGTGAGCCAGCCATGGCCGAGCATGGCCGCCTGACCCTTTGTGGAGGCGAGGCTGCGGAGCTGGTAGCCCAAAGTGGCGCGCAGGGCTTTGGCGAGTTCATCTTTGCCCGGCCCCTTGGCCTGCATTTCACGCACCACTTCATGCATGGCTGCACAGCATGCCTCGACGTTTTCGGGATCACACTCCACGTCGGTATTGAAGACGCCGCACTCCTGCGAGCCCCAGGCTCCCGCCCAGACGCTGTGGGCGATGCTGCGCTTTTCACGCAGCTCCTGGAAGAGGCGCGAGCTGCGGCCGCTGCCGAGCAAAAACGCCAGCACATCCAGCGCTGCTTTGTCCGCATGACCATCGCCTGGGATCTGCCAGCCGAGGGCCACGTGCGTCAGCTCGGAGGCGAAGTCCTTGTGATTCACCCGCTGTCCGAGCTGCCGGGGTTCCTGCGGCAGGATCACGGGTTCGTAGGGCCGCCGCTGCCAGTCGCCCATCAGGCGCTCCACGGCGGCGATTGTCGCCTCGGCATCCACGGCTCCGGCGATGACCACGAAGCAATTGTTCGGCACATAATGCCGCTGCATGAAGCCCGCCACGTCCTCGCGTCCGATTTGATCAAACACCTCGCGATGGCCGATGATGGGATGGCGCAGCGGATGCGTGCGGAAGCAGGTGCTCTGGACGAGATGCTGGAG
>JAGKWZ010000417.1 GCA_021151605.1 Verrucomicrobiaceae bacterium | reverse complement strand
GCGTGTCTCGCTGGATCAGATCGTCCCCAGCCCTCTTCAACCTCGAAAAGAATTCGTCTCCGAACAGCTCACGGAACTCATGGAGTCCATCCGCGAGCAGGTGGACATCCCCTGCCTACGCAAAGACTTCATCATCCACGAGGCGCAGATCTTTGAGGCCGTGGTCGCCGGGGCAGATGCCATCCTCCTCATCGTCGCCGCTTTGGATCAGCCGACTCTTGTGCATCTGCTGAATGTGGCCCACACCTTCCAGCTCGATGTGCTTGTCGAGGTGCACAACATGGCCGAGCTGGAGCGCGCTCTGGAAACCGATGCGCGCATCATCGGCGTGAACAATCGCAACCTGAAAGCCTTCACCGTCGATCTCTCCACCACCGAAGAGCTGGCCGAGGAAGTTCCCGATGACATCATCCTCGTCGCTGAAAGCGGCATCAAGACCGTGGCGGATGCTGAGCGCTTGGCCGCTTGTGGGGCTGATGCCCTGCTCGTGGGCGAGACGCTCATGCGCAGTGCCAACATCCTGCACGACCTGCCAGCGCTTCGTGTGTTGAAGCCCGAGCGCGAAATCCCCGACATCCTCGAATGAAAAACCTCCTCATCCGCTCCACGCTGACCGCCCTCGCGCGTCTCGGAGTGGCCGAGGTTTGTGTGGCGGCAGGCGCACGCAATGCGCCGCTCATCACTGCGTTGATCGCCAGTGATGGCATCAAGCTCTGGAGCTTCTTTGAGGAACGCAGCGCCGCCTTCTTTGCCCTCGGGCGGATGATGGCGGACCGCATGCCCGTGGCCGTGCTCACTACTTCCGGCACAGCGGCGGCGGAACTGCTGCCCGCCGTGATCGAGGCCTATTACCAGGGCCTGCCGCTCGTGCTCGTCACCGCAGACCGCCCGCGTCGTTATCGTGGCAGCGGCGCTCCGCAGGCCATCGAGCAAAAGGATCTCTTTGGTCCCTACGTCAGTGCCTGCATCGACGTGGAGCAGGGGGCCAGCATCTCCTGGCCGACGCGGCTGGCAGACAAACCGCTGCACATCAATGTCTGCCTCGACGAGCCTCTCGATGCCGAGCAGCACGGCATCGACTTCCTCAAGCATCATCCCCAGAAGCCGCTGGCTCCAGCAGTTGTGAATGACTTCATTCTTTCGGGAGAGCCTACCGCCGTCATCGCCTGTGGACTACACCCGCATGAGGCTCGTGAGGTCGCTCCAGCTCTCGCCAAACTCGGCCTGCCCATCATTGCTGAAGCAACCTCAAACCTCTGGGGCCGCCCGGACCTGGCGTCATTGTTGTTGCCATCATCAGAGTCCACGTTTCGTGCTCTGGAAATCAGGCAGGTCATTCGGATCGGGGGTGTTCCCTCGGCACGTTGGTGGCGGGATTTGGAAAACCGCCCCGAAGTGTGGGTCACGAACATCTCTCGTCTTCCATTCCCCGGTCTGGCGAGAAAGGAGCATGTGCAAACGCTCCCCTGGCAAGCACTGGATCTTTTGGCAGAACGGAAGCTCGTGGCGGCCGTCTTTAATCACGAGAAAAGGGCGATTCAGTCGCTGCTGGATGCGCATCCTTTGTCCGAGCCAGCCTGGATGCGCGAACTTACCAGACGATTCAATGCTGGAGAGCGCGTCTTCATCAGCAACAGCCTGCCCATCCGTGAGATGAATCTGGCGCTCAATTCGCCGGAAGAAGGCGTGGAGTTCTTCGCCAATCGTGGTGCCAATGGCATTGATGGCATCGTCTCCACCTGGCTCGGTACGAGTGCCAGTTCACGAAATTCCTGGCTCATCATTGGTGACCTCAGTGCCATGTATGATCTGGCAGCGCCATGGATCATGCCTCAGCTCCCGCAGGGGAATCGCAAGCTCGTGGTGATCAACAATCGTGGTGGCAAGATCTTCTCTCGTGTGAAGAGCCTTCGTTCTTTGCCAGGTGAGGCGCGGCAAATCATCGAGAACCAGCACCGCGTCACCTTTGAGCCTTGGGCTGCCATGTGGGGCCTGGGCTACATCCGCGCTACCAAGACGTCACATCTCGATAAGATTCCCGATGGGGCGTATCTCATCGAAGTCATTGCTGACCTCGATGAGACGGAAGCGTTTTACGCGGCGATGGAGTGAGTCCGACTACTTCGTGCCCACACGCCACAGGCTTTGCTCGGTACGAATCAGGAGGTCGTCACCCACCACGGCATAAGAGGCCAGAGAGCGCTCGGTGAGGTCGTTCTTCGCCAGCACGGTGAAGGTCTTGCCAGGCTTGACCACGACGCCGAGACCCTTTTCATCCTGGAGGTAAAGTTTGCCATCAGCATGAAGGATCGAGGCGCTGATGGGACCCGTGCAGCGTTCCTGATAATGAGCAGTGCCAGTCTTCGCATCGAGACAGGAGAGGATGCCATTGTCGGCCACGAGATAGAGCTCATCTCCGACGACGACCATGCTCGGATTGTGCGGAGCGTATTTCTCCATCTTCCAGGCGACGTGTGTGTCCGTCACGTCGCCAGTTCCATCCACCTTCACAGCGATGACGGTGGGTTTGTCATAACCCGTGGCGATGAAAACCATGCCATGAGCATAAACCGGGCGCGGCACGACGGAATAGCCCTGGTCGTAGCGAGCTTTCCAGATTTCCGTGCCAGTCACGGGATCGAGCGCATTCACAACACCGCTGCCGGGCGTGATGAGCTGGCGCTTGCCATTCACATCGATCACGAGCGGAGTGCAGAAGGAGAACTTCCGCTTCGCATCGCTCACGCGGGCAAACTTCCAGCGCTGCTTGCCAGTCGTTTTATCGAGCGCGATCACGGCCGGATATTTGGCAGCATCCGCATTGTAGATGAGCAAGTCACCTTCGATCACCGGGCTGCCGCCATTTCCATGCACGGGTTCATAGGCAAACTCACGTGTGCTCCAAACGATGCTGCCATCCGCTGCGTTCAGGCATGCTGTGCCCTGGTGCCCGAAGTGGACGTAAAGCTTGTCCGCTTCAAAGATCGCCGTGGGACTCGCGTGGCTGTTCTTCTTGTGGATGTTCGGGGCCGTGGCTGCGGTCTGGGGGAAGACTTCCTTGTCCCAGATCACTTTGCCATCCGTCGCTGAAACGCAAAGCGCACGCAGGCTACGATCAACGACCGGCTTTTCCTCACCTCCGACAGGGACCGCGCTAGTGACGTAGATGCGATCTCCGACGACAACTGGCGATGACCAGCCAATCCCTGGAAGCGCAGCCTTCCAGACGATGTTCTTGTTCAAGTTCGGATTCCATTCTGTCGGCAGACCGATGATAGCGCTGTTGCCCTGTTTGTCCGGGCCGCGGAATTCGGGCCAGTCTTGAGCAAGGGCAGTGATGGAGGTGAGTAGGAGGATGGGATGGATGGGGCGCATGGGAGAAATAAGAGAAAGGATGATCAAGCGAGCTTCCAGCCTGCACGCGGCTCACGGCTGAGGAAACGATTCGCGGCTTCGTTGTTCGTGATCTTCATGGCTTTGGCATCCCAGAGGATCTTGCTGCCAGCTCGGAAGGCGACGTTCCCGAGGTGGTTGGCCTCGCTGAGCGGGCCGGCATAGCTGAAGGGGCTGCCAGTGGGCGTGCCATTCTTGATCGCATTCAGCCATTCGATGTGTTGTCCGGGAGAATCGGCGATGAAGGGTTTGGGACGTTGGAAGTCTTTGAAGGAGGCCTCAGGAAGCAGGACGTGCTTGCCGTAATCGGAGAGCAGCATGCCTTTGTCGCCGATGAAAAGCACGCCGCTGTTCCATTGGCTGATGATGGGATCGTTCTTCCACACATCGGGCTTCGTGGCTCCCTGATGCCAGTGGATTTTGCAGGCGGGCATCTCGCCACGCGCTGCATATTCATAAACGGCCGACATAGTGGCTGGGGCGATCTCGGGATGCGGCTCGGGGCCAAAGGCTTCGATGCTCAGCGGCGCGTCGAGCTTCAGCGCCCAAAAGGGCAGGTCATTCCAGTGGCTGCCGAGATCGGACATGGTGCCATTGCCGAAATCCCACCAGCGATACCACTTCGGACCTGGGAAATAGACTTCATGGTAGGGGCGATAAGGTGCCGGACCGAGCCAGAGATCCCAGTCGAGGTAGGGCGGGGGAGTTTGCTCTTCCTTGGGACGCTCGGTGACAAACACGACGTCCTTGTTCTTCTCCGCGTCCTCCTTGCTCTGCAAACCCCAGGCGCGTGAGACGCAGACATGTGCCTCACTGACCTTACCGATGGCGCCGCTCTGGAT
>JAGKWZ010000416.1 GCA_021151605.1 Verrucomicrobiaceae bacterium | reverse complement strand
GCGGCCCCCACCATGTAAAACGTTGTGTTCTCATCGACTCCACCCTCTACTCCATCACAGCCGTTTTGCCAATCGACAGGTTTTCAAACACGACCTAGTATGATGGATTTCCATTTCATGGAAGAGAGGCCGCTGAGGTGCTTACTTCGCCTGCGCCTTCATCACTTCCTGGAAGGGAGAAACCACTCCCAAGGTGCTCGGGATGAACTCATCTGTGCGGAAGCAGCTCGCAGGCAGGCCTTCGGCGTTGATCAGGTTTGCCCCCTCTGGCCAGGCTGCCCAGGCATAGCGGACGCCGACTGGAGCTGGCACGGCATCGCTGGAGACGATGACTTCGTTGTTCTCGATCTTGGCCTGTGCCCAGACCCATTTCTGATCTTCACCGGCTATTTGGAAGTGCTTTAATTCCCCTCCATCGCGAGTCTTGAGACCTCCGCCGATGTGGTCAAACTGCACGCGCACCTTGTTTCCCTCGATCATCGAGTTTTTAAACATGGGGCCACTAAAGACGGTTTCGGCTCGTCCGTAGTCCTTCGCCAGAGCCCAGAGTGCTAGCCGGCGACCGACTTCCTGCTTGTTCTTGGGATGGATGTCTTTCTCGTCACCAATGTCATTGATGACGGCGAGGCCGGTTTTGGGCAAAGTGATCGCTGTGAGATACTGTGCTTCCTGAAGCTCGGCCCAGGTGTCAGCGGTGCCAGCTTCTTTGCTCACAGGCTGGCCGTTTCCGAAATTGGCGAGCTGCACGATGTAGAAGCTGAGTTCGCTGTTCCAGCGGGTGCGCCAGTCGTTGATCATGTTTGGCAGCAGTTCCTGATACTGGAAGGCGCGTTTTTGATTCGATTCCCCCTGATACCAGATGGCTCCCTGGATGGTGTAGGGGATGAGAGGGGCCACCATGGCATTGAAAAGCACGGCGGGATGGTGTGGCGTCTTGGTCGGATCTTCCGGAGGGCGCGGCGCGGCAGGAGCTTTCTTCTTCTGCTCGGCGGGCAGTTTGGCGTTCTCGTCGTTGATCTTTTTTGCCAAAGCCTGCCACTCGGCCTTGGCGACTTCGTATTTGGCGTTCTCCGCCGTGGCGTCCCAGCTTTGGCGGATGCCATCCCAGTCACTGAGCATCTGAGCGGCACAGGGGCGCTCCTCCAGAGACTCACGGCTTGTCCAGGCCTCGATACGGGTGCCTCCCCAGGAGGTATTGATCAGGCCTACGGGAACTTTCAGCACCTGATGCAGGTGGCGGCCAAAGAAGTATCCCACGGCAGAAAATTGGCCCACATTCTGGGAATTGGCCTCTTTCCACTCGCCTTTCACGTCACCAGCGGGAGTCATTGCCACTGTGCGCTCCACATTGAACATGCGAATCTGAGGGAAGTTCGCGGCCGAGATTTCCTGTTGTGGATTGCCCGCCTGACTGACTGTCCATTGCATGTTGGATTGTCCTGAGCAGACCCACACTTCCCCGATGAGCAGGTTTTTCAAAGTGATCGTGTTCTTCCCGGCAATGATCATCTCCTGGGGTTGGGCATTGGCTGGCAACGGATCGAGAACCACACGCCACTTGCCATCCAGATCCACTCGCGTGACTTGGGTTTGTCCCGCGAAACGCACGCTTACGTCCTCATCCGGTGCACCCCAGCCCCAGACAGCCAGGGGCTTGCCCTGCTGGAGAACTAAGCCATCGCTGAAAAGGGCGGGCAGTTTGATTTCAGCGTGAACGCTGTCGATCAAGACTAGCAGAAGACTGAGCAGGAGAGAGGCTTTCATGGGCGGGGACGAAGTCATCAAGATGGACAGAGTGCCGTTCTTGCAAAGTCTGCTCAAGCGCCATTCACAGCGGACTTATGAAATGTGGGGCCCTGAGACTCGCAATCATGACAGTCCTGGAAGCTTATTTCTCGCCGAGAATAGGAAGTGAGTTCGCTCATTCTTTACAATGCAAAACCCGCAGGAATTGCTTCCTGCGGGTTTTGGTCAGACGGTTTTAAACCGTGAGTGGATTATGAACCAGGGGTGTAAACGACCTGGTGGTTGTCGAAGTCATAGCTGACATACTTGCCAGCGAGCTTGGCTTCATCGTCGTCGATGTTGCCGACGGTGAAGTTTTTGCCCTGGAAGGCGCCATCCGTAGGAGCCACGCCTGTTTCAGCGATGGAGACGACGGCGGTAACGGCGCTGCCGTCACCAGCAGCCACGTCAGCGGTGAAGCCGAGCTGGGAAGCGGTCACGCCAGCGGCGATGGCAGCGTTCAGCACGGAAGCGACGGACTGAGCATTGCGCTTAGCGGAAGCGTCACGAGCGCTGTCGTTGATGGAACCGATGTTTGGGATGGCGATGGCGGCGATGATGCCGATGATGGCGATCACGACGAGCATTTCAACAAGGCTGAAGCCAGCTTTAAGGGAGGTAACTTTGGTCTGTTTCATAGTATTTGGGTATGTTGGGCTGTTGGTATTTGCTATCCCGACTACAATTGCCAGAAGGCAACCTTCATTCGGAATATGGTATTTATAAACAGATGGGTTAACTCATCAACTATTATTTTCATATTTTTCACAATTAAATGACATCTGCCAGTTGCAGCATTGCCGTGAGGTTTAGTTGAGCCATCCTAACCACTGCCCAAACGAGTCTCTTTAAGCTTCTATGAATTGGGTCGAGATGCTCATTGGTTTCAAAGTCCTATCCCCGCGTTGACCTCCATGGGCACTGCCTGTTTAATGACTGCCCATGCAGACACCCCGCACCGCGAAACAGAACCGCAAAACGGCTGAAACCGATATCCAGATTGAACTGGTCATCGATGGCTCCGGCCAGTCGCAGATCGACACCGGCGTTCCTTTTTTTGACCACATGCTCACCCTTTTCGCGAAGCATGGGCTTTTTGACCTGAAGGTAAAAGTCATTGGGGACATCGCAGTGGATTACCACCACACGGTCGAGGACACGGGAATCGTGCTCGGGCAATGCTTCCGCGAGGCGCTGGGAAACAAATCAGGCATCACACGCTATGGTTTCTGGCTGCTGCCCATGGATGAAACTCTGGCCGAGGTGGCACTCGATCTCAGTGGGCGCTCCTTCCTGAGCTACCACGCGCCCGAGCGGGTGGAAGCCATCGGCGGGATCAACCGTTTTAGTTTTCAGCTTGTGGAGGAGTTCCTCCGCGCTTTTGCGTCTAGCCTGCTTGCCACGCTGCATGTGGAGATCAGGCGCGGGCGGGATGCTCACCACATGGCCGAAGCCATTTTTAAAGGCTTGGCTCGTGCGCTCGACATGGCCACGCGTCATGACCCGCGAGTCACCGGCATTCCCAGCACAAAGGAGGTTCTTTAATTCATGAACCTCGGAGTGCTCGACTATGGTGCTGGCAATCTGCGCAGCGTCTTGAATGCTTTTACCGCCATCGGTTACGAAGCCAAGCTCGTCACGAAACCTGAGCAGTTCGGAGACATCGATGTCCTCGTCTTCCCAGGGCAGGGTGCCTTTGGAGACAGTGTCCGTATTCTCAAAGAAACCGGTCTCTGGGAGCCTCTACGCGCCTGGCTGAAGGATGAAAAGCCCTACCTCGGTATCTGCCTCGGCTACCAGCTCCTCTTCGAGTCGAGCGAGGAATGCCCCGGCGTTGAAGGCCTCGGCGTGGCACCGGGCCGTGTGAGGAAGTTCGATGCCGCTCATGGGCTGAAAATTCCCCACATGGGCTGGAACAAAGTCACCTGGGCCGAGGACAAGCCGGTCTGGTGGAAAGACATCCCCAATCCCGCGCACCTCTATTTCGTCCACAGCTATTACCCCGACGTAGCGGATGACTCCCTGGCGCTATGCCTCACGGACTACGGAGTGCCGTTTGTCGCCGGGATTGCTAAAGCCAACCTGATGGCCGTGCAGTTTCACCCCGAAAAAAGCCAGGAGATCGGGCTTAAACTCCTCAAGAACGCCGTCGAGCACCTCGCCACGACGCTGTAATCCCCTCCACCGTCATGTCACGCCGCCGCCTCAGCCCACCGCTTATTCCCGGATTTTGGCTGATCGTGGCCTTCCTGCTCCTGCTGGGTTCCGTGGGCGGATATTTCTATTTTTTGGCTCGGCAGACCACCTTTGAGCGGCAGGCGATCAGTTCGGAACCTTGAGTCGGATCACCTCTCCGTAGTTCCTGGCTGATTTCTGGATCAGAGAGGGTCTGATTTTGTCTGACGAAACCCTCGTTTGCCAAAAGGGCCAAACCTGCTAGCCTCCGCGCCCCTTCCCCCCTCCC
>JAGKWZ010000078.1 GCA_021151605.1 Verrucomicrobiaceae bacterium | reverse complement strand
GGCGTGATGAACCCAGGCTGTGGTCGGAGAAGGTAAGCATCGCTCCACCATTACGCGGCAGGAGAGGTGGTTTCTTCCGGTCGCTGGCAATCTCTCAGGCATCAAAGTCAGCCGCTTTTTGCCACTCGGCCTGCAAGCGCTCGGCTTGGATCATTTGCAGCAACGGCTCGCGCGGCCAATCATCCCCAAGACCACTCAACATGCGGCTGATGTCACGAAGATGCTTCTGAGATTGGCCTTCACGATAAAACTGCAACTTGCGCAAGATCACATACTCAGGCGGAGCGATCATGACGCGCTCTTCGCCGAGACTTACCGCTTTGGCATGGGCCATTCCCCAGGCGTGCAGTTCGTCACGACCCGTGAGGTAGATGTCCGCTTTGAAGCCGGAGTCGTGGTGGATGAGATTGAAGTGGCCACGCTGCTCTCGGGCCAGCTCCAGCAGGATCACCTCTCTGGGCGGACAATAAAACTGTTCGCCTGGAAATGCCTTCAGCAGACCAGCGACATCATCCCGCCGCAGGAAGACGATGATGTCCACATCATTGGTCATGCGGGGCTCGCCATAGTAGATTGCGGCGACACTGCCGCTGACCATGTAACGGAGGCCCAATTCGTTCAGCTTTCGCGTGAAAATCAGAAAGGGCTCAGGTGACTGCATGCATAAAGATCTCCTTCACCCGTTGCTGCACCTGCGCCTCGGTCCACTCGGGATGCTGGTCGCGGACAGCGGCGGCTTTGAGGTTTCTCGCCGACCAATAGAGCCCGAAAGCCGTACGCCACTTCTGCTCGCCAGTCATTCGGCGCAGGGTAGCGAGGTATTCGGGAGTCAGATCGGCGGCCATGAGGAGAAGCTAGCGGTCTTGGGGCAGACGGCAAGAGTGCCGATGAGTCAAGCGACCTCCGGCCGCTTCACCCAAAGCCACTTCATCGCCGCCACACCAAGCCAGGGGGCAAGGCCGGCGATGACGAGACCTTCATCGTAGGACTTCGTCGTGTCGGCGATCCAGCCAAAGAGTTTGTGCAAGGGTGAGGTGACGGCCCACACCCACATGCTCAGCAGGCCTGTGATGCGACCGACATGATGCGCGGAAACCTCCTGCACAAAGCTGTAGTAGCAAGGAAACAGCGCCAGCGCTCCGGCTCCGATGATCAGCAGCACGCCGAGCAGCGGCCAGCCTTTTTCTAGCGAGGGAATCAGCACGCTTAGCGAGGTCAGCAGACAGGCTCCGGCATACACCCAGCGGCGGGAATCATGGGCGCTCAGGCTCTTTTTCCGCACCAGCCAGAGGGAAATAATGCCCGCAAGGAAGCAGCCGACATCGGTGGAGATGTAGTAGGCCGACTGGAAATCCAGCGCCGCCGCTTCGGTATAGCCGCGGCCGGTTTGAAGGAACTTCATCATCCACACGCGGTAGATGTGCCACACCGTCTGCGTGCCCGTGATCAGCAGGGCCAGTGCCCAGAAGCTGCGGCTGAAGACAATCTCACCCAAAGGCAGCTTCGGCATGCTGGAGGTGTTTTCAGGCGTGGCATCCAGCTCACTCGGACGCATCATGATGAACCACACCACGACCCAGACCAGGCCAAACGCCCCAACGACGACAAAGGCGGAGCGCCACGAGCCGAGCTGCTCCGTCATGAGCAGCTTCATCACCTGCGGCGTGATGATCGCGCCGATGCTGGCACCGCTTTGCAACACGCTGTTGCCCATCGTGCGGTCCTTTTCACTCAGTAGGGCAAAGGTCGTCTTCAGAGCGCAAGGCCAGTGCCCTGCTTCGAAAAAGCCAAGCGCTGTGCGGCAGACGAGGAGTTGCGTGTAGCTCTCCGTCCAGCCCGAGATCATGCCCATCAGCGACCAACCCGCGAGCACGCACGGATACAGCCAGTAAACCCGAAACCGATCCGCCATGAACCCAAACACCAGCGACCCCGCCGCAAAAGCCCAACCAAAGGCAAGTTCCAAGTTCCCATACTGCTGCTCACTCAGCCCGAACTCCTGAGTGACGCGGACCGACGCATTCGCCAGCGTCACGCGGTCCATGTAATTGATCGTCGTCGCCAGCAGCAGCAGGCCAGTGATCCACCATTTCCAGGATGAGGGGCGTGTCATAAGTTCGGATTAGAAGTCAGGGTTCAATATCGGTGCCTTCAGATCCATCGCCTGGATCATAGATCCACCTCCGGTGTGCGGAGTCATAGGACAAAGAAGCGTCCCAATTGAGCTTGAGGTAGAGACGATACCCTGAGCCATGCTCGGCGCTGTAATAAATCGGGTTGCCCGACATACCGACCGCGATCACTTCGTGTTCGTAGTGCGGATATGGAAAAGAGACCTCCTTGAGTTCTTTGGGATACCAGGAATGCATCTGGCGATGTTTCTCCAAAACCTGATGCAACGGCTCACTTTGGTATATCAGTTTGCGAAGTGCGTTCAGATCTCGGGCCACTGTTGGATTATACTTTCGACCGCCGATGCGATCAGACAGCCAAGGAAGCCCAAACGTCACCACCAACGATGCAAGAGCTAGGTTAGTCACTAGACTCAGAATGAGAAGCCATCTTTTGACCATGGCTTGATTAGCCCACCCAAGTTTTCCCATCCCACGCGATCACCCGACGCAGCATCGCCACGGTGCCAGCGGTGAAGGTTTGAAACAGTGCCTCGCCCTTCTCGGCGCTGGCTGTGGTGGGATCACCGACATGACCAGGTTCGCTGCGGTCGGTCATGATCCAGCCGCGTGAGGCGGGCTCGAAGGGATTGCCGAAGGGCACGTCGCCCACGGTCGTGTGGCCCTTCACCAGATTCGGGGCGATGCGCAGGACCATGGAGGTTTCCCACTCGCAGGCATGCCCCATGACTTGCTGCTTCAGATCGGGATGTGCACTCGCAGGATCAGGCACGAGATTCCAGTAGGTGGCGAAGAGCAGGAGCAGATCACTGCGTGTGCGATGCTTCTGCCGCATCTCGAAGACCGCCTGCTTCCCAGGCACATCATTCCCGCCATGCCCGTTCAGGATGATCAGGCGCTTGAAACCATGGGCGATGAAGTTTTCCAGCATGCCGCATAGCAGATCCAAATACACGCGAGGCTCCGCCGACATGGTCCCTGGGAACTCCATGTGGTGATGCGAGTTCCCCAGCCATTGCAGCGGCGCGAA
This sequence comes from Verrucomicrobiaceae bacterium, assembly GCA_021151605.1. Taxonomy (GTDB): domain Bacteria; phylum Verrucomicrobiota; class Verrucomicrobiia; order Verrucomicrobiales; family Verrucomicrobiaceae; genus Prosthecobacter. The sequence goes on along the minus strand of JAGKWZ010000078.1, from coordinate 17,856 downwards.
GAGCACCTCGTCCTTCAGCTCCAGCTCAGCGCGACGTGCGATCTCACCCATCAGCATCGAGTCCGTAAAGACCGGCATGTGCCGCCCATGCTGCTCCAAGGCGGCGACGGGAAATACAACGGGCGTGTCTTTGGAAAGAGCGGCGATGTCAGGCCAGGTGAGATCAGCGAGGAGCATGGGGTGAGACGATGTGGATCAGGATAAAGACGGTCCACCAAGAAGATTTCACACCCAGTTTATTTTCGAGATTTCTTCTTCGATTTCAGCTTTTCGAAGAATTTGGGCTTGGTCGGGCGGAGTTCCTTTTTGGGCGCAGGTTCCGCAGGAGGCTCTGATTTGAACCGACGCGTTCCACGTGAGGCTCGGTCACTCGGGTCGAGTCGCTCTGGCCGCTCGCTGACGAGCTGGAAGTCCACCTGCTTCTTGAGGCGGTCGATGCGGTAGATTTGGGCGGTGACATTGTCGCCGAGGCGGATGGCACGACGTGTGCGGCGGCCGAGCAGTTGGTTGCGCGCGGGATCGAAGGTGAAGAAGTCATCCGGGATGGCAGAGAGTGGCACGAGGCCGCTGAGGCCGAGATCGGGAACGTCGATGAAGAAGCCGAAGTTCCGCACGTCGGTGACGAGGGCGGCGTAGGCCTGCGGTTTCTTCGAGGCGATCTGAGCTTCGAGGAAGGCGTAGAGTTTTACTTCTTTGCTGTCGCGCTCGGCGTCGGCGCTGTTCTTTTCTGTGAGGCTGATGTGCTCGGCGATCTCTTTGGCGGCGCTGACTTGAAGCGGAGTCTTTTCAAACAAAGCACGATGCACGACGAGGTCGGCATAGCGGCGAATTGGAGAGGTGAAGTGAGTGTACTTCTTCTTGGCGAGGCCGTAGTGCCCGAGTGGCTCCACAGCGTAGCGGGCACGCATGAGAGACTTCAGGAAGCCGATCTTCAGCGCCTGGCCGATGGGGATGGTGCCGAGCTTGGCGAGCAGCTTTTGAACTTCAGGACGTTGCGTCAGGTCACCGCACTGAACGCGATGACTGAGCACGTCTTCGCGGTAGTCATTGAGGCGTTTTTCCTTCGGGGACTCATGCACGCGATAGACGGCGGGCAGATCAAGCTGCATGAGGCGTCCGGCGACGGCTTCGTTGGCGAGCAGCATGTATTCCTCAATGAGCTGGTGGGAGATGTCGTTCTCGATGCGCTCGATGCGGATGACTTTACCGTGCTCGTCGAGTCGGATTTTGTTCTCGGGGAAATCGAGATCCAGAGAGCCATTCTTGAAGCGATGCTCGCGGATCTTTTGCGCCATGGCATTGGCGTCGTACAGCATCTGCTCGATCACGCCCTTGGGAGCCTTTTGCAGCGTGGCAAAGGCCTCTTTGTAGGTGAAGCGGCGCTTCGAGTGAATGACGGCGGCGTAGAACTTGGAACTGACGACACGACCTTCACCACTGAGCACGAACTCGACGCATTTGGTCAGACGGTCCACGCCGGGCTTGAGGGAGCAGAGTTCATTGCTGAGCGCCTCGGGCAGCATGGGGATCACGCGATCGACGAGGTAGGTGGAGTTGCCACGCTTTTTGGCTTCCACATCAAGGTGGCTGCCGGGCTTCACATAATGGGAGACATCCGCGATGTGGACCCAGAGCTTCCACTGGTCCTTGCTATGCTTTTGCAGGCAGATGGCGTCGTCAAAGTCGCGCGCATCATCGGGGTCGATGGTGATGACATCATGCTTCCGGCAATCGACACGCCCCGCACACTCCTCGGCGCTTGGCTGGTTGTCGGGCCTTGATTTGGCGATGGCATTCGCCTCGGCGAGCACGTTTTTCGGAAAGCTCAGCGGGAGTTCGTAATGCCTCAGCACGGAGAGCATATCGACGCCTTCTTTATCAGGCGGGCCGAGCACTTCGATGACTTCACCTTCGGGCGGTGTCTGCCGGGATTCCCACTGGAGGATCTCGACAACGACCTTGTCGCCAATGTTTGCCTTCGTGCCGACATCGCGTGGCTCAGGAACATGGATGGCACCGGGCAAGCGTGGATCATCCGGGGTGACGAAGAGGAACTGGCGGCCTTTTTGCAAAGTGCCGACGAACTGCGTGCGGCCTCGCTGGAGGATGCGGACGACGGTGCCGGAATTCTCCTCCGGTGTCGCTTTGCGCAGGCCCTGGGAGCGCACATCAAGCCGCACGAGCACGCGGTCGCCATGCATGGCGGTGAGCGTGCCGCTCTCGGGGATGCCGATCTCGCCGATGCCCGACTCGTCTGGCTGCACAAAGCCGCGCCCGCCACGCGTGATCTGGATCACACCGGCGATGAGGTCGGCCTCGCGTGCGACGATGTAGCGGTTGCCCTTCGTGCGGAGGATGAGGCCGCGCTGTTCCATGCCTTTGAGGCAATGCTGAAGTTCCTGCTGACGACGAGGTTCGAGGCGGAGTTGGTCGATCAACTGCGGGACATTGGCGGGCGAGTAATCTGCCTGTCCGAGCAGGTGGAGGATTTTTTGTTCCATGCTCCATCATGGCACAGAGCGTGGCGAAAAGCACGATTTGTCTTCCAAGACGATGGGCGCACATCCTGAAGTCCGCACTGACGAGCGGTCCGTAACTCCTTCGATGACATCTGCCACCCGCCTTCTTCTGTGCCTTTGCCTGCCGGGACTGATCTCTTGCTCCGCCATGAAACTGCCCCCACTCCAAACCGTCCCCAAGGTCGATCTCCAGCGCTATGCAGGCGACTGGTATGTCTTTTCCCACATCCCCTACTCGCTGGAAAAAGGCAAAGTCGGCACGCTCGACCGCTACGTGCTGAGGCCGGATGGCAAGATGGATAACATTTTCCTCTTCCGCCGTGGCAGTCTGGATGCGCCGCTGGAGCATTGGAAAGGTGTGGCCTGGGTGCATAACAAGGCCACGAATGCGGAATGGCGTGTGCAGTTCATCTGGCCGCTGCGCGTGCCCTATCTGGTCATCGAGCTCGATCCCGAGTATCAATGGAGTGTCGTCGGTTATCCGAATCGCAAGCTCGCCTGGGTGCTAAGCCGGAAGCCGACACTCGATGACAAGACGTATGCGGACATCCTCAAAAGACTGGCGAAACATGGCTATGATCCAGCACGAATGGTGAAAGTGCCGCAGCGCCCCAAGTGAGACTCAGAAACCCCGAGGAGGCGGACCAAAACCCGGAGGCGGAGGCCCAAAGCCAGGACCACCACGACGGCCACGTCTTCCAGGAGGTCCGCCGGGGCCACCAGGAGGTCCTTTCTTTTCAAAGCTGCTATCCGGCTCTCCACGCCACTGACGACTGAGGTAGGGGAATGTCTCCGTGATGTAGTAGTGATAGATGCCCTGCGGATACTCAGGCGTGACACCAAAGCGGCCATTGCAGTCGTCCAAGTCGCCTGATCCAGCGACGTATTCGTAGTCGGCGGTGAAGGTGCCATCGTAGCTGCCGCTCGGGCCATTGCTCGGGCGCTCGCCCTTCTTGAGTTGATAGCTGGAGCGCATCTTCACGAGCGAGCTGGCAGCATCTTTTGGATCGCTGTGTCCATGCGTGGCATAGATGGGGAAGCCATCCGCAGCCCAGCCGATGAGCAGCATCTTCTTCCCATCATCACCCCCGAGCTTGGAGATCAAACCAATGGGCAGGGCGTGGTAGTGATACTGGCCGCCGGGCTGCACATGCGCATCGTTTTGATCCAGCCCGAGGTCGATCTTGCCACTCTTCGCTTCGTAATTCCAGGTGCGGTCCCCATTCCAAAACTCGCCGGTGCCCGCCTCAAATGGCACGCCATTGATGGCCACGCCGAATGTCGCATGACGGGATGGATTCGGGCTTAAAGTTGGCTTCGGAGTGAGCGTCATACGATACTCATAACTCTGCGCGGCGATGGCATTAGGATTGCCTCGATTGGGAAACTGCCCCGTCTCGTGATCGGGGATGCCATTGGATTTGATGATTCGTTTGCCGCCCGACTCGGTGATGCTCACCTGAGGAGCTTCAAGCGCAGTGGCAATAATAGCGATGCTACCAGCCAAAAGGTTAAACGTGATGCGAAAATTCATAAGTATGACTATCGGGCAAGAGCAGAAGAGCTGTCTTGCAGATTTACCTCGGCTTAACAATTCTCCATCCGTTGAGTGCTTGATCAAGACTCGCGTCGATGAGTTGCATTGCTGTGATTCCGTCTTGTAAATGGCAGGAGACTGGGAGTTCGCCAGCTTCCCCCCATGATTGAGTGGGATGACGGAGAAAAAGCGGTGCGAAAGTTCCGATCTGCGTCAAATTAGAACACCACTCTCATGTACGGACTCGTCAACAAAGCCATAGAAGAACTCGTCGTCACCAATTTCGGGGAGGACAAATGGGAACTAATCAAAAAAAAGGCGGGCGTAGATGTAGACGTCTTCGTGAGTAATGAGGCGTATCCAGACGAAATGACATACGACCTAGTCGGTGCGGCGTCTGAAGTATTGGGCGCTTCGGCGAGCGCGATTTTGATAGCTTTCGGTGAGCATTGGGTCCTCAAAACAGCCTCCACGAGCTATGGAGCAATGATGCGGGCTGGTGGAGCTTCGCTGAAGGAGTTCCTCGTCAATTTGCCGAACTTCCACACTCGCGTGCAGATGATTTATCCCAAGCTTCAGCCGCCACGCTTCGAGTGCTCGGACATCGGAGAAGGTTCACTGCATCTGCATTACTTTACGCACCGCAGCGGACTCACGGATTTCGTCGTGGGACTCATACAGGGGCTCGGGAAACTCTATTCGACACCCGCCACGGCCAAGATACTCGCCGCAAAGGCCGATGGGGCAGATCATGATGTTTTTGAGGTTTCCTGGACTGCCGCTGCATGAATCTGGGTACCGACAGCACCAGCGTCATCAGCTGCCTGCCAACGCGGGAAATTCTGCGTGCATTTCCGTTCTACTTTGCCTGGGATGAGAATGACGTGATTCTGGAGGTCGGTCCTTCGCTGCCAAAGATCTGCCCCCAGGCGGTTGTGGGTGCTCGGCTACAGAACGTTGTAACCTCAATGCGACCGGAAGGGGAATTCAGCCATGCGTTAGCATCAGAGCACCACGATCGTCTTTTCCTACTGCAAGACAAACTCAATCACCGTGTGTTACGCGGCCAGGTAATCCTGCTTCAGTCACCATCCCGTGGTATCATGCTGGCTTCTCCTTGGTTCACGGAGCCAGACGATGTCGATGCCATTGGGCTGACGATGAGTGACTTTGCCATCCACGATCAGACGATGGACCTCCTTCAAGTGCTGCAAACGCAGCGCATGGCTGCTGATGACCTGCAAAAGCTCAACAGACGCCTCACTGAGCAACGTGCGCAGCTTCGGGAACAGGAGTCGCATTCGAGGAAGCTCGCACTCGTAGCCGCACGCACGGATAATGCGGTCGTGGTCACCGACGCCATAGGACGTATTGAGTGGGTGAATGAGGGATTCACCCGGATGACTGGCTGGCAGGCGAATGAAGTTATCGGTCGGACGCCAGGGTCTCTTCTCCAGGGGCCTGACACCGATCCCGTCACCGTCGCCTACATGCGCAAATGCCTGCGGGACAAAAAAAGCTTCCGCACTGAGGTGCTTAACTATCACCGCTCCGGTCGCAAATACTGGACCGCATTGGAGGTGCAGCCCATCCTCAATGAATCCGGAGAGGTCGTGAACTTCATGGCCATCGAAAGCGACATCACCCAGCGCCGATATGACGAGCAGCGCCGTGCGCTTCAGTTCTCCGCCAGCCGCATCCTGGCGGATTCGGATAGCATGAGTCTGGCCGCAGAAAAGGTGATCCAGATGATCTGCATCAAGCTCGGCTGGACCGCCGGTGGCATGTGGATGGTCGACACTAATCTCAAAGAATTGCGGCTCGCGGAGCTGTGGCATCACCCTGAGCGTGACCTCAAGGAGTTCGTGAAAATGAGCCGTGAACTCTCCTTCACTTCCGGCACTGGCCTGCCCGGCCTGGTTTGGCAAACAGGCCGCAGCCAGTGGTTCCGCGACTTCGCCTCACAGCCGCAGATTTTCGCTCGTGCCGCCGCCGCTGCGGCCTGTGAGCTGCACGGCGCGCTCGCATTCCCTATCGTCGCACGCGGTGAGACCATCGGTGTCTTCGAGTTGTTCAGCGCCGAGATAGTCGATCCAGATGAAGCGCTACTACAAGCGCTCGTCGGCATTGGCAATCAGATGGGCCAGTTCATCGAACGTAAGTCCACGGAGAATCTGCTCTGGCAGACGAACGCGCTGCAAAAGGCCATCCTAGAAAGCGCAAACTTCACGATCATCTCCTCAACGCCTGAAGGTATCATCGTGACTTTCAATCGCACGGCAGAGCAAAAGCTCGGATACACGGCTGAAGAAATGATCGGGAAGCAAACTCCCGCCATCATTCACCTACCGGAGGAGGTCATTGCTCGTGCTCGCGAACTCACTGCCGAGCTGGGCCGCGAAATCCAGCCTGGCTTCGAGACCTTCGTCGCTAAAGCCACCTCGGGGGAAATCGATGAACGTGAATGGACCTATGTTACCAAAGACGGCACGCGTTTTCCTGTGCGCCTCTCCGTGACCGCGTTGTTCAATGAGCATGGCCAGATCACTGGCTACCTCGGTGTCGGTTCGGACATCACCGAGCAGAAACGAGTCGCTGAAGAACTCCTCCAGGCCAAAGAAACCGCCGAAGGGGCCAGCCGGGCAAAGAGCGACTTCCTCGCGACAATGAGTCATGAAATTCGCACGCCCATGAATGGCATCATCGGCATGTCCTCATTGCTGCTGGACACCGATTTACAGCCCAAACAACGCGAAATGGTCGAGGCCGTCCGCCAAAGCGGCGATGCGCTCATGACCATCATTGAAGACATCCTCGACTTCTCCAAGATCGAGGCCAGGAAGCTAGATCTCGTCGATGAAGTCTTCCGTCTCGACACCGTTATTCGTGGTGTCGTCGATCTGCTCCAGCACAAGGCCGCCGCGCGTGAAATCGAACTCGTCGTGAACATCGCGTCCGACGTTCCATCCTCGCTCATCGGTGATCCAGGACGCCTGCGACAGATTTTAATGAATCTCGTCGGCAATGGCATCAAGTTCACCGACGACGGTCAAATCCGCATCGACGTCAAGCGGCTGGAATCCAAACCCGGTGGACCAGTGAACATCGAGATGAGTGTCACAGATACCGGCATCGGCATGACGCCCGAACAGCAGGCACAGCTTTTCCAAGCCTTTACGCAAGTGGACAGCTCCAGCACACGGCGCTTTGGCGGCACCGGCCTCGGTCTCGCCATCTGTAAGCGCCTGGTCGAACTCATGGGCGGCCGGATCGGCGTCGAAAGCCAGCGCCATTCTGGATCACGCTTCTGGCTCCAGCTCCCCATGCGCGTCCCTCTCACGCAGGAAATGCCTTTGGCTGAGGAAAAGGTCACCAGTAGTGAAACTGTCATCATCACACCTCCCAATAGCATCAAGCCACGTCTCCTAGTCGTTGAAGACAATGAAGTGAATGCCCGCATGGCAATCATGATGCTCGAAAAAAATGGCTATCCCGCTGATATCGCCAGAGATGGTGAAGAAGCCGTCGATCGTTTTGCCAGCGGCGATTATGATGGCGTGCTCATGGACTGTCATATGCCGCGCATGGATGGCTACGAAGCTACGCGTGCCATTCGCGAAATCGAATCCAGCAGCACCTGGCAACGCCCGCGTTGCCGCATTATCGCCATGACAGCCAATGTCATGGCAGGCGAGCGTGAGCGCTGCCTGGAAGCGGGTATGGACGACTACGTCTCTAAACCGCTGCGCGCCAAGCCACTCACCGAAGCGCTCATGTGCATCAGTGTCCTCGCCGGAACAAAAGGAATAGCAGAAGCTCCACCTTGGTCGCCCGATGACGAATCCACCGCTCAAGACGCCATCCAGCAGCTCGCCGATGAACTCAGTGTGGAGGACACCATCGAACTCATTGAAAACTGGCTCAAAGACACGCCTGAGCGAATCATCGACCTCGAAAAACTCGTCACCGGCGAAGATCAGGCCTCCCTGCGCCGCACCGCGCACTCTTTAAAAGGAAGCAGCTCCCTCTTTGGCCTCACTCACTTAAACTCGCTTTGTCGCGAACTCGAACAACTCGCGGAACAGAAACTGCGCGACAATCAAGCCGCCCTAGTTGTGCAACTAAAGCAGGCTTATGAAGCCGCCGCCCCAGCCCTGCGGGAGCAGATAGTGCGCTTGAAGTAGCTCGGCTATGCCCGAATAAACCCAGCGCGCAGAAGTAAATCACGGGCTGCTTCTTTCAGCTCCGGTGAGTCCAATCTACGTCAACCATTTTACCATCTTTGCCACCAGCGCATCCTTGCGCAGCGGTTTCGGCAGGAAGTCATCCATTCCGCATTGCAGGCATTTCTCGATGTCCGACGGCTGCACATTCGCCGTCAGTGCCAAGATCGGCACGGGCTCTTGCCCAGATTTTGACTCTGTGCAGCGAATTGCTGTAGTAGCTTCAAATCCGTCCATTACCGGCATTTGGCAATCCATCAAAACAAAGCGGTAATCACCCGCCAAAGCCATCGCCACGCCCTCTTGGCCGTTCGCTGCTAGATCGACGTTGAAGCCAAACTTTTGCAGCATCAGCCTTGCTACTGTCTGCCCTGTGGGATTGTCTTCTACCACGAGCACGCGCCCGTCGAACTGAAGTGTCGCAGGCGCGACAGGGATCTCTTTTGCGTGATTTTGCGGAGCCTCCGTCACTGGCAAACACAGCGTGATGCCGAATTCAGATCCCTCACCTGGCTGACTTTTTGCCGTAATTCGTCCGCCCATCAACTCTATGAGCGAACGCGAAATGGCCAGTCCGAGGCCTGTGCCATCGTGGCGACGCTTCGTGGAGCCATCATACTGGCTAAATGGCTCGAATAGATGCTCGATGAAGCCTTCCGAGAAACCGATGCCGGTGTCACGCACGACCACCTCCAGCTTCACCATCGTTGTGGAGCCCTCCATCGGCGTTGTTTCCACCTCGACAGTCACGCCGCCATGATCGGTAAATTTAATCGCGTTGCCGATGAGGTTGATCAGGATCTGGCGCAATCTGCCAGCATCACCTTTGACCCATGCTGGCATTGCAGGTGGCAGGCTGAGCTTGAGTTGGATATCCTTCGCCTCTGAGCGCACCTTCATCAGCGTGCTCACCTCTTCAAACAATGCCGCAGGCTGGAAGGTTTGATTTTCTAGGTCAACCTTGCCAGCTTCGACTTTCGAGAGGTCCAGGATATCTCCGATCACATCCAGCAAGGCCGTCGCAGACTTCTCTGCATTGCTCACCAGCTCCATTTGTGACTCGGAGAGCGGCGTATCGTTCAGAAGTTGCAGCATGCCCAGAACACCATTCATGGGTGTGCGGATTTCATGACTCATGCTCGCCACGAAGATGCTTTTAGCACGGCTGGCGGCCTCCGCCTGCTCACGGGCGACACGTTGGAGATCCTCAGCTTCGCGCAGTCTATGCTCCAGTGCTTTGTGCTGAGTCATGTCGAAATGGGTACCGACAAAGCGATACACCTTTCCATGCGCATCACGAAGTGCACGGCCACGCGCCAAGATCCAAACATAGTGCCCATCTTTGTGCCTAATGCGGGCCAGATTATCAAAAGCGGGCGTCTCTCCGCGAAGATGACGCTGCACACGCTCCAGACTGCGGGCGAGATCCTCGGGATGCAGGCGTGACTCCCACTCCTGGGATGAATTCGCGATTTCATCATCCGCATACCCCAGCATTGACTTCCACAGTGGTGAAAACACGACCTGGCCTGTTACCAGATCCCAGTCCCAGAACCCTGTGTTGCTACCTTCGATGGCCAGTTTCAGCCGTTCCTCTGATTGCTGGATGTGCAGCATCTGCTGGGCAATGATCGCATTGTTCCTGCGGTTCATGGCCAGACTCGAAACCTTTTGTACAAACACCTGAAACGACTGGATGCGCTCAAGCGTCAGCGGCGTGTGAAAGTCTGATTTATCGTGAGTGATGCCCGTGAGCACCACCGCGATAGTTTTGCCTTTTTGATCCTGGCAAAAGCCGATGACAAGATGCGCAAAGTCAAATGCTTGAGGCAACTGCGCCAGCAGCTCTCTTGGCACCACCTTCGTCTTCTCCTTCATGTGTTGCAGCCTCGTTTCGACCCAGGTTGCGAGTTCTGCTGGCTCTGGTGGCGGCGCTCTCATTCCTTGCACGGCTATAGGTGCAGGCAGCAGCCGCCCGTCATTATCCACGGGCCAGAAAAGGCTAAACTCTTGCTCAAACACATCCAGCAGCGCCTCTGCCACCATATCAGCAAAGGCCTGATCACTGCCCACATGAATCGCCTTTGAGGTGAAGGCATGAATCCGCGCGAAGCGGCCGAGCTCCTCGTCCAGCTGATACTGCGCATCCACCAGCCTCTGCTCCACCGCCGAAAACCGAGTTACTCGCAATTGCAGTGCTTCGTACCGCTTTAACAGCTCGTCATAGGTCAGGGCTACGTCAGCGTTGTGTCGAGTGAGCATGGCGAAATTCATTCTCAGTGACGGTAAATCGCGTAAATCGCCGTGGTGTAGTTGTGGTAGGTATTCGCACCGCCTAGACGTGCAAACTCGCCGAAGCCATACATGCCCAGCCAAGGAGGCACAACACCATCCGTGCTTAGAGGGAACTGCATCCGGCTCACGAGTTCCTCCTTCATCACACGATTGAAGAGATAACGCCCACGGGCCAGGCAGTCCGCGTGGAAGACCGCCACCGGTTTCAGGCCGCCAGCGCGTTCGTTCATCTGCGTCATCATGCGGTCCATGTCGGCAAAAATGCGCTCTTCATCGCGCACCGTGAGCCACAGCTTTGTGCCCTCAAGAATTTCCGTGGCGTAATGCATCGCACCATCGGCGTCACGCTTTGTGACCACGCGCAGGATGTGCGGGTTGCCATACTCCGTGGCATGATCTGTGGGCAATTGCTCCGCCAGCGCGCCGACGGGAATCGAGTCGCCACAGGTGGCTGTCACAGCATCCAGGCCGAGCCGAGCGGTGTACTCCTCCCAGGCTGGCTTGCCATTCAGTTCGATGATTCGCGTTCCTTCAGCCTTCGTCACCGTCATTGGCTCGCCCACGGCCATGAAGCCATGCGTGGCCTGCGTTTCGACCTTCAGAGTCGGGTCCGCAAAGCCTACCGCCCACGCCGCGTGCTCATAGACAGTGTTATCTACCATCTGATAGCTGACGACGCCGCGCATGTTGTCAGAAGACGTCGCACCGAAAATCGTCACCTCCGGTCCGAAGACTGACTCAAAGCCAGCGATGGCCTGGTCATTGGCGATGTCGATACCCGAAGCGAGGAAGTGTATCATGTTGATGCCCGGCTGCTGCGCCTTGAGTTCACGCGCAAGTTCCGCCGCCTTCTCGAAGGCGTTGCGTCCGTTGATATCATCCACATATGCCACGGCGAATTCTTTTCCGCGCACCGCCATCAGCGCCACGTCCTTCATCGACTCGCTCACGCCTTCTTTGCCGACGATCCCGCAGCATGAAGCGCCGACCACGCGCGCCCCCGGGGCAAGCTCACGAACTTGATCGACCAGCGCCTGGTAATCGTGCCCAATGGATGCGCTAAGCATGACGAGATCGCAGGACTTGTCCGCGCCGAGCGCGGATTCGAGACACTCGGAGATCGCGTTCCGAGAATTGACCATGCGGGTGCTGGCAGAGAAGAATGAAAGCATAAGAGATTGGCTTGCCTTTCAAGTTAACCCAGCTGCGCCCCGAGGTCTCCCCCCACAAGTGTGGGGATGCGATTTGGCTTTCCAAACCTGAGGGCAGACTCTCACGGCTGAAGAACTGCACCCAACACAGCCAAAATGCGTTTCCACCCACCTGAGGGGATTTCATTTTCCGTGACTCACACGAGCTTTTTAGCCTCATGAAACTCCTCTACGTCCACGAACGCTTCGGAGCCCTGGCCGGGGCGGAAGCCAATGCCTTCATCACCGCCGAACAGCTCGGCCAGCGCGGACACGACATCGCTATCCTCCACGGACCTGGCACGGGCAAAAACGAGGACGGCTGGAGAAAGGTCTTCAAACAGCAGTTCGCTCTGGAAGGCGACACCGCCGCTCGCACACGAGCCGCTCTGGCAGCTTTTAAACCTGATGCCGTTTATGTTCACAAAATGGCCGATTTGAAGGTCATACAGGCACTCGTGGATAGCGGCACGCCTCTCGTGCGCATGGTTCATGACCACGACATCTACTGCATGCGCAGCTACAAGTATGATTACTTCACCCGGAAGATCTGCACCCGTGCTGCCAGCCTCTACTGCGCCATCGGCTGCGGAGCCTGCGTGGTGAAAAATAACGGCGGCGGCTTCCCGCTCAAATACGTGAGCTACCGCGAAAAGAAGCGCGAGATCGCCCTCAACCGACGCTTTGACCGCATGGTCGTCGTCACCGAATACATGCGTGACGAGCTGCTGAACAACGGCTTCGATGCCAAGCGCATCGAGATCCACGCCCCCGTGCCGCGCATGGGCGATCCTACGCTCCGAAGCAGCTTCAGTGACCGCAATTTGATCCTCTACGCAGGCCAAATCATCCGGGGCAAAGGCGTGGACGTGCTCCTCGAATCCCTCGCCAAGGTGAAGAGCAACTTCGAGTGCATCATCCTCGGCGATGGCAATCACAAGGCCTACTGCGAGGAACTCAGCCGCAAGCTCGGCCTCGCAGATCGGGTTCATTTCAAAGGCTTCATTCCCCAGGAAGAACTGAAAGCCTACTACCGCGAATGCAGCGTTGTGGCACTCAGCAGCGTGTGGCCTGAGCCCATCGCCACCATCGGGCTCGAAGTCATGCGCTACGCCCTGCCAGTCGTCGCCTTCGATGCCGGTGGTATCAAAGACTGGCTCATCGATGGCCACAACGGCCACCTTGTCCCCTGGATGGATCGTGCCGCCTTCGCAGCAGGCATTGATGATCTTCTTCAAAATAAGGCCAAAGCCCGCGAACTCGGCCAAAACGGCCTCAAGCTTGTCTCCGAGCGCTACGACTTCGAAGGTTACATCTCCGACCTGGAGCTGATGTTCCAGCAAGTCGCCGTAGCTCGGCTTTCCAAAGCCGAAATCGAAGTCTCCCGGCTCAAAAAGAAAGCCAAGCACGGGGAAGTGGATCAAGAGACGCTCGTTTTGCCTCAGTAGAGCCAGGCCAGTGAACTTCCCCTCACCTGCGGGGAGTTACAAACCCGATAACAGCCTCATATTCCCAGCATGTCACACGCACTCGACCTCGCAGAACAACAATCGCTCCGACTCATCCAGGCGCAGAGCCGCCTCGGGCGGATCCGCATGCGCTTCTCGATGAATCTGAAGCGATGGAGCTGGCTCGCGATCGTCAATGGCACCCATGCGGTGAAGAGACTCTTCGACGTCGTCATCAGCCTTGTCTGCCTGCTTATGGCCTCTCCGGCGTTCGTCATTGTGTCGCTGCTCATTCGCCGGGATGGAGGCCCCGTATTCTTTAAACAAAAACGAGTGGGCCTTTATGGAGGAGAGTTTGAGATGTTAAAGTTCCGCTCCATGTGCGTCGATGCTGAAGCAAAGCTCGCTGAACTGCTGGCGAAGAACGAGAAGGCCCAGGGCATCACTTTCAAGATGAAGGACGACCCTCGTGTCACACCCATCGGCCGCTTCATTCGCAAAACCTCACTCGATGAGTTGCCGCAGTTTATCAACGTACTGCGTGGAGACATGTCCATCGTCGGTCCACGTCCGCCACTGCCACGCGAGGTGGCGCTCTACTCCAGCAGCGATCGCCGTCGCCTGCATGCACGGCCTGGCATCACTTGCCTCTGGCAGGTCGGCGAGCGCCAAGGCGGTGTCTGGGAGATTGGCGACCGTAATGCCATCGACTTCGAAGAGCAGGTCTCGCTAGATGTCCGCTACATCGAAAGCCAGTCCGTGCTTCGCGACATCTGGATCCTGCTAAAAACCGTCCCCGCCATCGTGCTGGGCAAAGGAATGTAACTTTATGAACGCCGTCCTCATCTGTCCTGACCATCGCGAAGCCGCAGGTTTCGCCCGCCGCATGAAACCCCTCGCGCTCCTGCCCATCATGGGCCGCGACCTGCTCGATCTGTGGCTCGAAAAGCTTGCCAGCGATGGCGTAAAGCAAGTCACTCTGCTCGCCGCCGACCGCCCTGATCAAATCCGCCGCGCCATCGGCAATGGTGGCCGCTGGGGGCTCAAGATCAATGTCATCCCCGTCGCCAGTGAACCATCCATCGAAGATGCACGAACACTCTTCGCCACGGATGCGCACACTCGCGTGCTGAAGCTCGATACACTGCCCTCACTGCCGCAAATGCCTCTTTGGGAAAGCACCGAAGGCCTCTTTGACGTGATGATGAAAAAGTTCGGCCATGCGGAGGCGGAGTCACACCTCACCATGCGCCGCCTCTCCTCGGACATATACATTAGCACCCGAGCACGCATCGCCCCGACAGCTATCATTGAAGGTCCGGTGTGGATCGGCCCCCAGGTCATCATCGGTCCCGGGGTTCACATCATGCCCGGAACGATCATTGAGAGCGCTGCCTATATCGACCGCCAGGCCAGCGTACGCGGCAGTTGGATCGGGCCGAAAACCTATGTCGGAGCCATGACAGAGGTCTCTCACTCCTTTGCCTGGGGTAGCGGTTTGGAAAACTGGCGCCTGGGCTCCTTTATCGAAGTTACCGATGACTTCCTGCTCGCCAGCCTGAAGCAGCAACCCTTTGGCGGAGCGCGCAGCGGCTGGTTCACACGCCTGCTTGCACTGCTCATCATGCTTCTCAGCGCACCGCTCGCGATACTTTGTATGGCATGGTCACGCCTCGTTCAGCAAAGAGCGGCCTTCACACGTGCGCAGGTCATCTTACCACCACCAGGCACTCAGGACCGCTACACGCGCACCGTAGGCATACATACTCTGAGCGGTCACATCGGCCTCTTTGCCCGCTGGCCTCAGCTTTGGCTGGTTTGGCTCGGAGACATGCATCTTGTAGGAAACCGACCACTCACCCCCGCAGCCGCCTCCTTGCTGGGGGATGAATTTGAGAAACTTTGGCTCGCCTCACCCGCTGGCGTCTTTTCGTTAGCTGATGCAGCCAACGACGGGCTCAACGATGCCGAATCCAGCCTCGCTCACGCGGCCTACTACAGCGTTAACCGCAGCTTCCGTCTGAACGCAAGCATCCTCCTCCGCTGCCTGCCACGCTTTTTAAGTTTCCGCCAATCCTTCAACACTCACACCTTTATCCACCCCTCAAACACCACAACAACTGCCCACGCCTGATCCATGAATGCCACCGCCATCATCGCCCCCGCCGAACTCTGCTCCACCACCTCTCGCCAGTGGAAAGAGCGCATCACGAAAGACCTCACAGAACAGGCTCAGGAGATTAGCATCGATCTCTCCAAAACTCGCTTCATCGACAGCTCTGGACTCGGAGTCCTGCTCTCTCTGAATAAGACTCTGCGCGCGAAGGGCGGCGTGCTCAAGCTGCTGAATCCATCCTCCGCCGTAGCGCAGCTCATTGAGCTTACACGCCTCCACCGCGTGTTCGAAATCGTCCACGCCTAAATCATTCCATGACATACCTCAGCCAGCCCACTGAAGGACTTCGCATTGAGTTTCCAGCCACGCTGGAGGCAGCACGTGAAGCCGTATGCGAGATCATTGGCTGGCTTGAATCTCATCATCTAGACCGCGACGAATGCGGCACCTGGGAACTCGTACTCGCAGAAGCCACGACGAACGCCGTCACTCATAGTTCCAGTGAGCAAACGCTTCAGATCGAGGCCACCTGCTCTGCCGCGCACACTCAGATCCGCATCACTGATCATAGTGAAGGATTTGAATGGCCCGAAGAAGCGTGCCTGCCCGAAGATGACGAAAACGAGCACGGGCGAGGCCTCTTCATCATCCAAAGTCTCACGGATCATTGCAGCTACCTCCGTGGACGCGGAAAGAACGTGCTGGATCTACAGCGCGAGCGGAAAACCGCCCCGCCACCAGTGGAAGATCTGGCCACCACGCTCGATCTCATGACTGCAGAGGTCTCCTCATGCTACGAAACACTTGCCAACATCTTCAGCCTCTGCGCAGAAGCTGCTCGTGATGTCTCCCCCGAAGAGCTGGCCTCAAACTGGCTCCGACAATTGCTCGAGATCTCTGGCGCAGACTTTCTCGCGCTACGGATGCTGACCCCTGATGGAGCACTGCTCGAAGACATCGCCAACGCCGCTCGGCTTTCGAAAGCCGGGAACGAAGCCGAACTTGTCGAAGTAAATCATAGCCAACCTACGACACGCTCCCTTTCCATTCCCTTCATCAATCTCAATCGCGCAGATCTCATCGAATCCCGCGCTGTCACCCTGCGACAAGATCAGTGGTTTGATGGCAGCAGCGACTTTCATCAAGACGACCCGCTTTCGCACTGGAGCACCTCTATCAGTGGCGTTGCTCACCCGCTTGAAATTGGTGGCGAGGTGATCGGCGTGCTCACCGTCGGAGTTTTCTGCGATCATTGGGAACCAAAGGCGCGAGACATCAACGTCGTGCGCAGCCTCGGTGACTTCCTCGGCACACTTCTTCACAGCCTGCGTCGCCGCGATGATGCCAATCATTCGAGGCTCATCAAGCGTGAACTCCAGATCGCTGCCGATATCCAGCGTTCCCTTCTCCCTGACGAGCTTCCGCAGAGCGCCACACTGCAATGCGCGGGACATCTCACCACCGCTGGCGAAGTCGGTGGTGATTTCATGGATGGTATCGCACTCGCTGATGGGGGGCGGCTGTTTGTCATCGCTGATGTGATGGGCAAAGGCGTGCCTGCTGCACTGTTTGCCACCGCTTTCCGTAGCCTGCTGCACTCGCACCTCGATCTCGCGGCGCAGCCTTGCGAGCTGATGAAATGCCTCAATACCTCCCTCTTCGCCGAGCTTGATCGCGCTGAGATGTTTATCACTGTCGAACTCGCATGGATCAGCGCTGATGGCTTCACGCTACGCACATGCAACGCGGGTCATGGACCGCTGCTACTCACCGATGGCATCCAAGTCTCCGAGATCGGTGCCGACGGTCCACCGCTTGGCATCAGTATCGATGAGGCTTACACGCATCAAGAAGTCAGCCTGAAAGGAGTCACCCACCTGCTACTTCACACTGATGGCCTGAGCGATTCCACCCTTCCTGAAGATAGCGGCCTGAGCAGAGACAGGCTTCATCGATGGCTGATAAACACCTCAGTTGAGGGGATCGACGCTTGGTCATCCCGTGACACCTTGCGTCAGATGCATCACGACCATCAAGACAACGCCCGCGCTCAAGATGACGCGACCTTTGTCGTTCTGGCTCGTGAAAACGCCCTGCTTTCACCACCCCGAAATCAAACTCTGACTCATGCTAGCCGATAAACCCATTCTCGTCGTCGATGATGAGCCCCACATGCGCCGGGTGACTGAGCTGAGCATGAAGCCACTAGGTCGTCGCGTGCTGATCGCCTCAGATGGGCTCGAAGCCATCTCCATCGCCCGCCGAGAAAAGCCATGCGTCATCCTGCTCGATCACCTCATGCCCATCATGGATGGGAAGGCTGCTCTCAGCGCCCTCAAGAACGATCCTGACACGCGTGACATCCCCGTGGTCATTATCAGCTCACGCGGCCAGCTCGCCGTCGGCCACTACGACGGCTTTGAAAATGCCACCCTGTTCGTCTCCAAGCCCTTCAGTCCCACAATGCTCCGTCAGGAAATCCAACGCCTTATCCAGACAGCGCTTAGCGCCTGAGTAGCCCCTCTTTC
>JAGKWZ010000077.1 GCA_021151605.1 Verrucomicrobiaceae bacterium | reverse complement strand
TTTGAAATGCTCCAGCTCATGCGATTCGAGGTCTTCACGGCGCTGATCGTAGGCGCCGTTGTCTTCTGATTCGGCATCGAGCGCATCGCTGAGATCTGCATGAACGGCGGCAAGCTCGCGGCGTTGCTCATCACGCAGGCGGCGGGCTTCCTGGGCACGGGTTTCAAGCTGCACGGCCAGCGTCGCAGCCATCTCGATGGATCGGCGCCACGACGTGGACTTCTGCCGCTCGGCGGCGATTCGCTTGCTGATCTCGTCGTCGCTGATGCCACGCACGAGGACGCGTGAAGTCTGGCGGGCGATGCGGGTCTGCTCTTCGAGCGTGATGTCCTCGCTGAGAGCATCTTCGAGCTTCGCCTGCTCCACGGTGAAGGCGGTGATGGCCGTCTTCAGGCTGCCGATGCGTTCGTGGATGCCTTCCAGCGTGGCGTTTTGCACCCGCAGGTTTTCCATTGCCTGCACATGATCCGGTGTGGCCAGCAGTTCCCATGTCGCACGCAGCTCGCCCAGCTCGGAGCGCAGACGTGGCAGCAAATGGAGTTCGTTGGCGGCATCTGGAGCGCTGAAGTGGTCCAGCCGCGATTCGCGACCTCGATTGATGAAGGCGCGGAGGTCGTCGCAATCCAACCGCACTTCGGCGATCACGGCTTCTGTGTCACGAAGCTCACCTTCGCGCAGGTCACGCAGACGGCGCAGACCTTCCTCGCCGAGAGTGAGTTCCTTTTCGGGCACCAGCTTCAGTCGGCGCGGCGGATCTTTGAGCCAGCCATCGAGTGAAATGGCGCGGGCATGCTTGTCGAGCTGTGAAGCCTTGTTCACAGCAATGATGTCGCCAAGCAGATGATTCAGCAGACGACTCGCGCCCTCGTGTTTCGTCTCCAAAAACTCACGCAGCGAGCCTTTCTCGACCTTGGTGGAGCTTTGTAGCA
The DNA here is from genome assembly GCA_021151605.1 of Verrucomicrobiaceae bacterium. GTDB lineage: Bacteria > Verrucomicrobiota > Verrucomicrobiia > Verrucomicrobiales > Verrucomicrobiaceae > Prosthecobacter. The sequence goes on along the minus strand of JAGKWZ010000077.1, from coordinate 34,005 downwards.
CTTCTTCGGGATGAATCAGTGGCTCTGTCGGGCTCGGAGTCTGCTGGGCCTGATCCCAGGCGGCCTTGAAATCTTCCGGCAGGATGGCCCGGCGGTGGATGCCAAGCATCGTCTCCAGCAGCGGCCACCATTTCTCGGCCGCAGGCTTCACCTCCACTACTCTGCCGAGCACTGCGGCACGCTGCCCGCGAGCCATAAGCGCGTTCAGAAGCGGTGATGGAGCCGACTGACCTTCCTGAAGATGACCAAGGTCCTTTTGCAGCGCGGCTTTGCGGGATTCGTGCTCGGCAAGACGAGCCTCGATGGGCCGCAGCGCCTCCATGGCCTGATCACGGAGCAGATGGTAAACTGGCGGCATGTCGCGTGCAGCGGCGAGGGCGCGGCTCTCATCGGCACTCTGCATGGAGGAAAGCAGGGTCGAGGCACTGTCGGGGATATCGAGCCCGAGTCGTGAGGCATGAAGCGTCCAGTCCTGCCAGCGGCGCACACGGTCACGCAGCAGCTCGCGCACGCTTGTGGCAGTCTCTTCGAGCCTTGCGATGTCCTTTTCCAGCTCGCGGCGGCGGCGGTCGTTTTCCTCCAGCTTCACGGCTTTGTCACCCAGCGCAGCGCGTGCGGCATCCACGGCAGCGCGGAGCCTTTCACGCTCTTGCATGGCCTGCTCGTGAGCTTCTTGATTGTCGGCATGTTCGGCGCGTTTGGCTTCCAGCGTGGCTCGGCGACGGGTTAGGTTTTCCAGCGCTTCTTCATGCTTCAAAGCCTCGCTCAAATGCGCGTAGAGGGCGGATTCACGCTTCGAGGTGCTCCAGTCCTGATGATGCGCGGAGATGCGCTTCAGGCGCTCAAGCTGGTCATACATTTTCTCCAGCCGTTCCTGCGCCCGGCGATGTGCATCCACACTGGCTTTCACGGCCTTCACATCCGGCATTCCAGGTTCGAGCAGGAACTCGCGGACGAATTTTTCGAAGTTGCTCTCTGGCTCGAAGGCCATGGCGCGAGGCAGCGTCTTGCCCATCTGCTCGGGATCGAAACCGAGATGCGAGCGCAGCGCCATTTCATCGAGATAAGCCTTCTGTCGGTCCCACACATCGCCGTCGAGTTCGCGCTTCACTCGCGTGCGGAATTCATCTTCAGGCAGGAACTGCATCGCCTGCGGTCCGGCTTCGTTGTTGAGGAAATCCTGCCAGGCAAGGCGACGTCCGGCGCGGAACCAGATCGTCGAAGGCTTCGCCGTGGGGCCTTCATATTCGATACGTGCGCCCCAGGTCTCGCGACGCGGCTCGATCTCGCCGGATTGCAGAGGCCAGGTGAACTCCAGCGCGGCGAGCGTGACGCTGCTGGGTCGCAGGTAGCGCTCGGCACCGTCACGACCGGTGGTGTTAGTATCGCAGAGGCAGTAGCCGCGCAGTGAACGACCACTGCCAGCACCGGCAGCGGCTTTGTTAAAGCGGCTCTGCTGCTCCCCGAGCATCACGAACTGGATAAGGTCCAGCAAAGCGCTTTTGCCGCTGCCATTGGCCCCGGTGATGAGTGTGAGGCCTGCGACGTCGATGAACTGCCGGTAGCCATACCAGTTCACCGCGAGGATGCGACTGAGGGTGATGCGCGAGTTCATGTCGGCACCTCCTGTTCGGCATCGCGAGCGGGTTGATGGGCTTCGATCCGTGCCTGCCAGGCCGTGATGTCGTCAAAGGGAATGACACGGGCAAGGCTCGGCAAGATCTCGATCTGCATCTCGCCAGTCTGACTCATGCCTTCAGGCTTCAAAGTGCGGATCAGGCGATGACGACGAAGCTTTGGCAGCGTGGACTCGATCTGCGCCGGGCTTGGTGGCTCGATACGGTCAAAGAACACCTTCAATGCCGCCCAAAGCTGATCCACGGTCACGATCACGGCTTCCTGAGTGCCGGTGCTGATTTCATCATCATAGAGCCGCCATAGCGCGAGCAGCACCAGCGTCTCGTCTTTATCAAAACGGCCAAGAAGCAGACAGGACTCCGTGCGTGGCCGCGCCTGGAGCAGCGAGTGCTTGTCATCAATGATCAACTCCAACGCCAGCGGCGCGAGGAAGTCTTCCACATGCGTGCGGTAGTGGTCACGGGCGAGCATGTAGAGCTCTCGCCCGCTGCCTTCATCACCCAGCAAGACACCGCGACCGAGCAACTCCGCCAGCACCTCGCGCAACGCGGCGCGGTCACTGTCCGGCACATCACTCCAAAAGGAGCGGGGCCAGAGAGGATCGGAGGAGGTGGCAGACATGGGGCGCGGATGATGGCGTGGCGTGGGACTAGCTCAAGCCTCTCTTGTGATGGCAAAGCGCTCGATGCGATGCCCGGCGAGCTGATCGTGCTCGATGATGTGGGGTTCCAGGCCATTGCGGCGGCGGAGGCCATCGACACTCCAGCGGACGCGTTTGCCTGCGAGAGCCGGGGCGTGCTCGTAAGCGACGACGGCGAGCAAATCGAGAAGGTCGTCGGTGCTTTCCAAAGTGATGTCTTCGGTGCTCGTGCTGCCTTTTTTGGTCGGCAGAAGCTTCGCGACAAGGCGGGCGGCACGCTGCGGTGTGAGGGCGAGCCGCTGGCGCTCTTTCCAGGCGGCGAGCACCTCGTCCTCGCTCTGCTTGGAGGCTCCGCTTTGACCAAAGGTGAGATCGACGGGCGACTTCGTGCGGCGTGGTTTGTAGAGAGACTCGGTGCCGTAGAAGAACTTCGTTTCGACACAGCGCGGTGTGAAGTCGGCTGCCTGCCCGGCAAACTCGGAGAAGCGGCTGCCAGCGTGTGTGGCATTAATGGCATCGCAGTAGGCTTTGATCAGCTCTGGGCGGCGACCGCGAAGCTCGGTCTGGTAGCGATAACGCTGCTGGCTGAGGCGATTGAAGGCGGCCATGCGCAGGTCGATGGCTTCCGCACGGCGTTTGAGGCCGCCGAGGTCGCGCTCGAGCTTCGTGAGCATCATCACGGCATGGTCATAGGCGTCACGATCCTCGTAGCCATAGTGCTCGCGCAGACCAGCGGCGAGGCGCTCGCGCATGAGGGGATCATCGTGACGCTCAGAGATGGTGCTGCGGGCATTTTCGATCCGCGTGAGCAGGCCACCACGGCGAAGGGCATCGTAGCAGACCATGTGCTGACCTTGGCCGAACTCCTCATAAAGCAGGCTGAGCGTGTCTGCGGCGGTGGCCGTCTGCCTTTGCCGCTGCTCGAAGCTGGTGACGATTTTCTCGACGGCGTGAAGCTGCTCGATGGCACGTTCGAGCCGCTGGGAGAGATCGGTGATGGTGGAGCGGAGCTGGTCGGGCTGTTTGATCTGCGGATCGAGCACGCCGCGCTCTTCCAGCGTCTGGCAAAGGCCGCGCAGGGTGTCGGCGAAGGTCTTCAGCTCGGCGACGCGATCCTCCGCGAGGTCACGCAGCATTCGCAGCAGAGGTCGGAGTCCCGGTGTGATGACGGCCCAGCGCTCATGCAGGCCGAGTGTCTGGTCTTCGAGCCATCCGGCGGCGATGAGGCGATTGAAGAACTGCCCGGCGCGTTGTCGTGCATCACGGAGAGCCGCGCCTTCATCCTCGGCGAGCAAGGACAGCGGATGTTTGGCGATGACTTCTTTGATGATCTCCGTCGTTTCCCGCTGGGAGAGTCTGCCTGCCTCGCCAGCCTCCTCGATCAGCCGGTCCGCGCAGTCCACATAGACCGGCGCAGAGGGCCGGGCCAGCGGGCGGAAGAAATCCGCCGAGACGCTGCGGCTGAGGCGGGTGCTGAGGGTTTCGGACATGGGGGCGTCAAGAGGTCAAGAGGAGGTCAAAGAGGTCAAGCGGGGAGCTTTCCAATGAATTCTTGACCTCTTGACCCTCACGCCAGCCGCAGGCACCTTGCCGAAGGTTGAAAAAATTCGTCGCCAAGCTCTTCAAGCTCGTGATCGGCAGCAGTTTGCTGGCGGGGGTGGTCTATTTGACCACAGATGCGTTTGGGCGGACGTGGCGTGAATTCGTAATCGGGGAGCTGGCGCATCGCGGCCTGCACGTGGATTTCAAGCGCCTGCTGGTGAACCCGATCGGTGGGATTGTGGCGCGGGATTTCCAGGTCTTCACGGATGCAGAGCGGAAGCAGGTGCTTATCGAAATGGATCACCTGAATCTCGATTTCAATCTGGGGAAGCTGCTGGAGAAGAAGTTTGTGCTGGAGGCGCTGGAACTGAGCCACACGAATGTCACGCTTCCGGTGGAGAGCGAAGATCCCGCCACCGGACGCGAAGCCGCTGTAATTCAGATCGAGGACCTTAGCGCACGTGCCTTCATTCAAGATGGACGAATCGATCTTCAGGAGGCGGAGGGGAAGCTCTCAGGCATCGTGCTGCACGTTAGCGGCGAACTGCTGCTGCCAGACAAAACAGAAGCCGCAGCCACTCAACCCGCGAAGAGTGACCGGACCACAATGGAGCGAGTGCAAAGTCTGAACGAACATCGGGTGATGATCCGCAAAGGGTTGGATTGGCTGAAGCGATTCCAGTATGTGGGGACCCCACAGTTGAATCTCGAAGTTCATGGCGAACTCACCAAGCCCACAGAGATGAGTGCCCGGCTCTTTTTTGAAGCCGAAAGCCTGAGCTATGGCAGCTACACCTGTGAGGCGCTGCGTGCCGAGGCGCAGTATGAGTCTGGCTTTGTGGACCTGACACGTTTTTATCTCAAGGACCGCCTGGGTGAGGTGAGCGCTAGCGCCACGTGGAATATGGGCGCTGAGGATGTGCGCTTTCATCTCACCTCAAGTGCAGATCTGCCTGGAGTCGCTCAGGCCTTTCTCGACAATGACAACCTGCGTGAGATCGTCTTTTACGAGTCGCCCCATCTGGCGCTGGAAGGCGTGTGGCATGTCAATGGACCGCTAGCGACGCATAAGCGTCCTGTCCATGTGACGGGCAGGCTGGACTGTGGCCGCTTCAGCACTCGTGGAGAGGTCTTTGATGGGCTGTCTGCAAACATCGGCGTGGCACCTGAAGGTGTTTACATTCGTGATCTGCTCCTGCGTCACAAAACGGGAACGATGGCGGCTCAGTCACTCGTGCATGAGTCAATGGGTGCGCGTTATGAAGTTCTACTTCGCATGGATCCGAATGCGTTCCTGCCATTCGCGAAGATGAAGCAGACTCGTGAAATCATTCAACGTTTCGAGTTCACACCGGAGTCCTCCATCCATTTAGAACTTACAGGCAAAGGGCCCGAGTTCGATCCTCAGAAATGTCTGAACCAGGGTAAGGGAGATCTGCGTCGCTTCAAATATCGCGGTCTATTTTTAGAGCAGTTGCAGGCAGATGTGGAGTTTCAGCATCCGATGCAGCACTACCGGAACGTCAAAGTGAGGCGCACTGAAGGTGTGGCCGAGGCAGTTCATGTGGAAGTGGATGATTTGGCAAAATCAGTGAAGCTCGAAGGCACGAAGTCGGGCATCGATCCCGTGGGCCTCGTCGGTGTCTTTGCCCCAAAGACGGCGGACGTCATCGCGAAGTATCGATTACCGAACACAACCCAGGCAGAGGTTTCAGGCATGATCTTTTACAAGGATCCCACGAAGAGTGATTTCTTGGTTAAATTTAATCATCCGACCGGCACTGGTCGCTACTCACTGTTTAATGAGGATTACATCATCAGGTCTCCCACAGGTGAACTGAGCTTCAAAGGGATGGACTTGAATTTCGATGTGAGCGGTCAGCTCTTTGGTGGGCCGATGAATGCCAAAGGACGGGTCAATCTCAGGCCCGAGTCTGATGATTTTAATGTCGTGGTCACCGCCGCCAAGTTCCCCTATGAGGTCTTCAGTAAAGACATGCCGTTTGAGAAGGTGCGAGCAGATGTGTTTGAACGTGGAAAAGGGGTGAACTTTGATATTCAAGCCGCTGTGATGGGGGGTAACTTCACGCTCAATGGTTCCACGGCCGGGGTGCGTAATCCGCAGTCTTACTCAGGTGAGATGCAGATGAAAAACATCAGCCTGCCCAAATTTGCGGACATCTACTGGAAAGGGAATGACTCCCAGGGAGATGCCACAGGATACTTCAAATTCACTGGCGAATTGGATAACTGGAAGGCGCTCAAAGGAACGGGTGCATTGACGATCTTGAACGGCAATCTGTACTCCATTCCTATTGTCGGAATGCTGGCTCCCGTGCTCGGCACAATCTTGCCGAAACAAATCGCAGGTTATAACATAGCTAAGGAGGCGGACTGCACCTTCAGTGTCGCAAACGGATTCCTGATGACGAAAGATTTTGAGGCACTCACCAGCACCTTCAAGATCCTGCTTGATGGCAGCATTGATTTCATCAACGACCGACTCGACATGAACGCTCAGGTGCGTGTGCGCGGACTTCCGGGCATCGTCTTTCTCCCCTTTAGCGAACTGCTCGAGTACAAGGGTTCGGGTGACACGGCAAATCCCAAATGGGAGGCCAAACTGCTGCGGGGAGTCTCGCAATCTGAAAGAGCGACCCGGCCTGGAAACGACCCCGCCATGATAAAGGACGCCGGAGAAAAAGCTGCGGAAACCATCAAGCCATTGCTTCCGCAATTAAAGAAGGCGCTGACACCACTTTTCAAGAGCCCCGGCACCCGCTGAGAAAAGGTCTGACTATTCTCGAATAAACTGGTGCCTATTCCTGTCCATTCGACCGCACTCAACGTGCTGCCATGAAAAAATCCTCTCCCCCCTCCTCGGTTCTTGAATCCCTGGAATCCCGCCTAGCCCCTGCAGGCATCGTGACTCTCAACCTTTCCTCCGCTGGTGCTCTGACGATCAGTGGTGATGCTCTTGCGAACGACATCCAAATCACCGAGTCAGGCAGTGATTGGATCATCACTTCCCAAACAGGCGGCAGCACGCTCTTCAAGATGAACGGCGGCCCCACACTTCCCAGTATCACCTTTTCGGCCCCTCTCTCTCTCAAGGCCAGCCTGGGTGCCGGGAATGATGAGATGCTGATCACAAGTGCGATCATCCCTGGTGCCGTCAGCATCGACGGTGGTGATGGCAATGACGTGGTGGATCTAACCAGCACGAACATCGGCGGTATCGCGGCAATACGCCTCGGCAATGGACATGACTATTTCACTGCGGGCGGCCATCTTTTCTTCTCGAAAGGCTTCTCCGTAGATCTCGGCAATGGCCAGAACACCTTTGATGTGAACGCCAAGACGCTTCTTTCTAATGGCAGCATCAGCGCTGTTGCAGGTGGGTCAGCCATTGAGTTGCAGACTTTTATCCTTGCCGCCGAGGTAGGTGATGTGAAAGGGGCTGTGAGCCTTCGCACGAGTACGGGCAGTGGCACCGACTTTGAGATCGGTAGTCAGCTCGGTGACAGTCTGCGTGTCTCGGGGAATTTGTCCCTCACCTCGGCCGCAGGTGATGACAAAGTGACGCTGGTCGGCAATGTCGAAACCTTGGGGACTTTTGCCATGGTTCTGGGGCATGGTGCCAATGCCGTGCTTAGCGGCGATGCTGGATTGATCAAAGCAAATGCTCTGAGTTATGTCGGCGGCAATCATCAGGACAGCGTCACCTTTGCTAACCAGGTGCTGCAAGTTGCCGGAAGTGTCGGCTTCAATGGAGGCGCTGGAACAAACCTGCTCGATCTTAATCCCGATAGCTCGCTCCGGATCGGTGGCGCTCTGAGTTACACAGGCGGCAGCGGCAATGACACGCTGCTCATCGACGGTCCGAGTGCAGTGATCGGCAGCACGGTGAGCATGGCCGCTTCCACGGGTAATAACGCCTTTGGTCTCAATGCTGTCAGTGGCAGCACTGGCGCGATTTCGTTCTCGGCTGGCTATGGCAATGACATCGTGGACATCGGCGAAAACACCGGTGCCTCCAGCCTCGTGACCGTGCGTGGCAATGTCACCATCAACACCAGCTCTGGCAGTGCCGATGTGATGGTGCGTGATGCCGACATCTACGGCAATCTCACGGTTAACACTGCTGTCGCTTTTGGTGGGATCGACACGGTCCGCCTGATCGACAGCGACTTCCGTGGGAATGTGGGCATCAACCTCGCTGGCTCTGCTGAAAGCGATGTCGTGGTGCGTGACGGCCTCTTTGATCGTGCAGTGACCATCAACACCGGTTCTGGTGATGACTATGTGGCCTTCGACACAGACACAGAGGTCTCCTCCATCTACAGCGTCTTTGACGGCTACGTGCGGATCAATCTAGGTGCCGGTAACGACATCTTCGCCGCTGGCTCGAATCCGGCCGTCGCGACTGTCGGCAATGACTTCAATAGCTATGTCGATGTGAATGGCGGATTAGGTTATGACCGCGCCTATTTCATGCACGTGAACTACAACAACGGCTTCAATGGCCCGCTGCCCTGGACCTACAGCGTCGAAGAAGCCTATTGATTGGCCGATTCATCCATCTCAATCCACGAGTGAGCCCGTCAGCATTGGCGGGCTTACTTTTTGCCACCCTTGATGAACTCTTCACGGCTGAGGCTGCCGTTACCGTCCATATCGAATTTTGGGAAGCGTTTTGGTGCTTCATCTGGATCAGGCTGGTTGGCGAGGAACTCTTCCTTCGTGAGTTTGCCGTCTTTATCCTTGTCGCGTGAGTCAAACATGGCACCGCGATCTTGAGCGGGCTTGGCTTTGGAGGTTTCAGACTGGCTTCGGATTTGTGGTTTGGCTTCGGGATGCTTGCTGAGCAAGGCGCGAAGTTCGGCCACGATGCCGGGCTGATCACTGGCGAGATTCTTCGACTCCAGCTGGTCGGCTTGATAGTCGTAGAGTTCAAACACGCCCTTGTCAGCACTCGCGCCGATGGGTTTCCATTCGACGAGGCGGTAGCGATCCGTGCGGATGGCGCGGCCCAGGCCTTCGCTGCGTGGATAGACGTGAATGGCATGGTCGCGAGTGCTGGCGGAGGTGTCTTTGAGCACAGGGACAAAGCTACGCCCATCGACTTTGACAGGAGTGGATAGTCCGGCCAGCTCGGCAAGCGTGGGATAGATGTCCACGGCCTCGATGAGGGACTGCGTGCGCGAGCCAGCCTTCGTGATGCCGGGCGCGCTGACGATGACGGGAATGCGTGCGGCCTGCTCGTAGTTGGAGTGTTTGCACCACATGCCGTGGTCGCCGAGATGCCAGCCGTGATCACCCCAAAAGGCGATGATCGTGTTTGAGGCGAGTCCCGTGGCATCGAGCGCATCGAGCACCTTGCCGAGCTGCGCATCCATGTAGCTCGTGGCGGCATAGTAGCCGTGGATCAGATGGCGCTGCTGCTCGGGAGTGATAGGTCCTTTTTCGGGCATGTCCTGATACTGCCGAAGTTCACCCCAGGTCGTGGGTGCAAAGCTTGGTGCGCCTTCGGGAGCTTTGTCTGATGCTGGCTGAGGGAGTGTGGCAGGATCGTAGAGGTCCCAGTATTTCTTCGGCGCGACGAAGGGTAGGTGTGGCTTCAAAAAGCCGACCGCGAGGAAGAAGGGCTCGTCGGGCTTTCCCTTCGCGGCTTCGAGACGCTTGATGGCTTCCTCGGCGATCATGCCGTCGCCATAGCGATTGTCTGGCACGTCAGCGTTTTCCGTGGGTGCGCCACGTGGGAGCTTCCAAGCTTCCTTTTTGTTTTCAAACAAGGCCTGTTCACGAGTGGACTCGGGTGGGTTGTTTTCCTTCAGCGCGTAGCTGATCGTCTTCGGCGAGAAATGCGGCACGCTCCACGAGGCTTCGTCATTCACATTGCCATGGCCGACATGGAAGATCTTGCCGAGACCTTCCGCGCGGTAGCCGTTGTTTTTGAAATGCTGTGGCAGTGTGATGGCATCAGGTGCGCTTTTGCGGAAGTTGGTACTCAGTTCATAGATGCCAAGGGTCTGTGGCCGCAGGCTGGTGAGCAAAGCATTCCGCGAGGGCGAGCACACGGCCTGATTGCAAAAGGCCTTTTCAAAGATCATCCCACGTGCGGCGAGTCGGTCGATGTTGGGTGTCTTCGCATGAGCATCACCAAAACAGCCGATGGTGGGCTTGAGGTCGTCCACGCAGATGAGCAGGACGTTGGGCTTGGCCGTGATGAGCAGAGGGCAGAGAGCAAAGAGGACGAGCGGGGCGCGCATGAGGCGGCTGGGAACGACGGCAAGCCACCTATCTTGCAGCGCGCCAAAGGCCCTCGGTCATGACGATCTTCGGATGCTCGGGGATGCCGCGCTCGTTTTGCTGATGCTGCGAGACGAGCAGATCTACAGCAGCGGCTCCGAGCACGTGCGCCTGCTGATCAATGCCAGCCACATGGGGATGATCAGCACGCCAGCCAAGGGTGACATGCGCGATCCTGCTCTTCGGCGGCAGCCACTCGACCAAATGATGGCCTCCCTCAATCACGGCATCAGGTTTGGCTGTTCGTAGCCAATCCTGGAAATCCGTGCGGCTGATTTCATGGCGAAGGCAGAGCAACTCGGAAGCCTGTGCGAGTGGCAGAGGATGATGGGCCAGAAAGCTCGCCGACCAGGCGCGATACATCCGTTCATTGATGGTGCTGCCACTGTAGAATCCGATGCGGCGGCAGCCCTTCTTCTTCAGCATTCGCAGCGCGGTCATCATGCCAAGGAAGTGATGGTGATGCACCCGATGCATAGCCGGGCGTGCATAGCCGAGGCCGATCACCACAGTGCTAAATTTTTCCCAAGCCATCGAGACATGCCCGCGGCTGCGTGAGACCAGCGGCGAGAGGATGAAACCGGGGATACCGCGTGCTTCCAGAATGCCAGAAAGCCTCCGTGAAGTCATGCCACGAGCTTTGAGGTGAAACTCCTCCAGGCGATAGCCAAGATGATCGGCACGCTCATGAGCGCCGCGAAGGAGTTCACGGGACCAAGATGAGGTCTTCAAGTCTTCCGCTTCTCTTTCCGCCCAGACAAAGCCCAGCGTCGTCGGTGAGGCGACCTGCTTGGAGCGCCGCATGTGCGTCATGAGCTTCGCGATTTCGGGATCAGGTCGGTAACCCATCGCTTCTGCCGCCTGAACCACGCGCTCACGCAATTCTTCACTCACCTGGCGCTCGCCACGCAGTGCACGTGACACGGACATCTTCGAGATGCCGAGCCTTGTGGCGATGTCTGCGAGTGTGGGCCGGGGCATGAAACTTTGTGCTCGAACTAGGTCAAGGCTGGCTTCACCGTCAAGGTGGTCAAAGGGCGTGCAGGCATCACCAACGTACGGTCATGGAGAAGCGTGCTCGCGGATCTTTCTCGATGCCTCTCGGGGCGCTCAAAGGCACACCGAGATCACACTGAACGGAGACCATCTTCCACTGCCAGCGTGCACCGATGCCGGTGGAAAGCAGGCTGGCATCTTGTTGAGTCGCTCGCTCGTGGACCACGGCACCATCACAAAAGGTGAGAGCCCGGATGGCGCCAAACTTTCCCGGTTTGAACCATGGCGACATCCACTCCAAACTCAGTGCAGCGCCGTTGTCGCCATAGCCTGTGATTTCATCAAAGCCGCGAATCCGCCCAAAGATCGCCGGGCCAAATTGATCTGCTGCCAGCAGTGCCTGATCACTCCACTGAGCATCCAGTCGGGCACTGAGCAGGCCGGCTCGTTTCATCTGCAAGGTGCGAGAGAGGGACACCTCAGCGATCCATGAGTCAGCGTCCCTGGCGCCCAGAGCGCGGAAGTCTGCATCAGAAGCCGTGAGCGGCTCCCAGCCCGGACTCCAAAGCAGCTTCACCTGAGCGCGTGTGGTGCCGAGCCGATCTTGCTCTTCCGCCGCAAGGCCGGTTTCAAATTGTACACCATGCCAACCGAGTTGCCGCTGTGCCGTGGCACCACCAGGGCCGGTGGCATCCAGGAGATAAACCTGATCTCTGAAAGTGAGCCCGCTGCGCCATTTGAACTGCCAGCTCTGCCATGAGGGAAGTGGCACGATGTAGGCCAGTGAATAGCGCTGAAACTGGCCGCTCTGATCCACAAGCGTGGAGCCGGAATTCCGTGCGGAATGGCTCTCGGAGTAGTTCACTCCGAGTTCCAAAAGATGACGCCATGGCAGAGGAATCTCATACGTCAGACTGCCACCGCGCAGGGCCTCAGCATCGAATCCTGCGGTGATCTGAGCTGTGAGACGGTGGTCATAATGCCAGAGGTCGCCATGCTGTGCTCCGACATACCAGCGCCAGTCACCGAGACGATCACTCAGGGAGTTATCGAAGCCCGAATAGACCCGCCAGGGTTTCGTGGCATCGACCTGAATCGCTAGATCGAGCACGCCATCTTTTGTGCTCGGAGAGAAAACCGCCCGTGCTGTGCGCAGAGGGTTTTGATTGAGCCAGTCCAGATCGGCGGAGATGCGGTCTCGTTCGATTTGGTCTCCAGGTTCAGTGCGTATCGTCTTGGCAATAAAGCCCGCCCCAAAGGCAGGTTCTCCGCGCAAAGTGACCTGGCCAAGAGCGGCCGGATGAATGACCATGACGACAATGCCGCCCGTGATCTCCTGCGGCGGAAAGGCGGCGCGCACCATCCTGCCGCGGGTCTTTTCCAAAATGGATTCCACGCGCTCTGCCATGTCATCCAGCGAGCGCAGCGTGACAGGTTTGGAGAGGTATGGTTGAAGCAAAGCTGAGATCTTCGCGGCTTCGGCATGGTCCAACTCAGTGACATTTACGCCGGGTGTGTTTTGGGCCTGAAGTGAAAGGCCACGCTCCGGATCTCGACACACGATGCAGCCAAGAAGTGCTGGCAGCAGCTCCTGACTTTCATCCTGAACTTCGCCTTCACGCGCCTTCCCCTTTCTCACGACTTGAGATGAAACAGGCTCAGCAGTGCCCGCTGGGCGCAGAGCGTCTTCAGCGCCGATGGCATGGAGCTGCGCTGGCAGTGAAATGATGAATAGCAGCAGAACGAAAAGACGAAGGCAGGCGGGCATGGGGAAGCTGGGCGCGATTGAACAAGGAAGCCGCCGGAGTCGCCTCCGGCGGCCTCGATCTGTCCTACGGGGACAGGAGGTGCATCAGTGGGTCAGAAACACACGGCCGCTTTTGACGACGGCGGATGTGCGCTTGCCAGCAGAGGCGATGGACTTAGCAGGAGCTGAGACGCCAGCGGCTTTCGCAACTGCAGCGGCTTCATCTTTGCCTGCATCCGTCGTGACGGCGGGGGCAGCAGCGGGAGCGGCCGGACCACCCGTGGTGGCGAAGATGAGGTCATCATCGCTTCCCACGTTTGTGCGCAGCACCCATTCGATGGGCACTTCGCCGTCCTTGATCTCCACCACTTCGTCTTCATCGATAGCGATGTCACAGATGACGACTTCGGGTTCGCCTCCATCGATGACTTCTACTTTGATGAGCTCGACAGGCTCGCAAATCGCGACTTCTGGTTCTTCGGCATAGCTGCCGCTGACCATCAGCCCGAGGGCGAGACTGCCAGCAATGAGTCCTTTGGTGAACTTCATAGCGTTTTTTGGATGTAGTATGGTTTGGTTTGTGAATGCACCGCGTTGCCTGAAGGCAGGCGGCACATCACTCTTTGTCGGACATCCAAATTCCTGACGAAAAAATTTTCAGTGAGTGACTTCGAGCGTCAGCGCGGGCTGCTTTTCCGTGATTTCCAGCGTCCAGTCACCGGCACCGGGCTTCTGCTCCTTCGTTGTCGCGGTGCCATCGGACGTGTCGAGACCGGGGACATCGGCAGCACTGTAGCTGACCGTGATTTTGACTTTGCCGAGCACGGGGCCGCTCTTTTCATCGAGCTTGAAGCCGCCTCGCATGACCCGCGCTGAGGCCACAGGGGCGCTGGGATCTTCAGGCGTGAAGACGACGCCACCCCAGCTCACGGGCGTGCCATTGATCGTGACTTTGCCGGAGATCGCCGTGCGCTTCGCAGGCTTCAGGAAGCCTTGATTGCGCAACCAATCACGCAAATGACCGCTCCAGGTGCCGAGCACCGGATCGCTGAGGAAAAGGCCGACGCCATGCGGACCTGGGCGATAGCTGTGCAGCTCGGCGGGCACTTTGTTTTTCCGGCAGGCGAGATAAAAGGCCACGGCGTTCTCGGCAGGCACGGCGGTGTCTTCATCGGTCTGGAAAAGGAAGATTGGCGGTGTCTGCGGCGTCACGCGTCGCTCCGTGCTGACCTGGGCGGCGAGTTCGTCCGTGTTGTTTGGGCCGAGCAGGTTTTTGCGCGAGCCATCGTGGCGATAGCTCTCGATCATCGAGATCACGGGATAAGTCGGTGCGGCGACATCGGGACGAGCGCTGACCTGATCCACGGCGTCGTTCGTCATGCCAGCGGGCTTTTCATCGAAGAGCGTCGCCGCCATGGAGGTGAGGTGCCCACCAGCCGAGAAGCCGACGATGCCGATGCGGTTCGGGTCGATGCCATACTCCTTCGCATTCGCCCGCACATGACGGATCGCGCGCTGTACATCCATGAGCTGGATCGGGTAATGATAGCCGTTTGGCCCGAGACGATAGTGCAGCACGAACGCCGAGACCCCGAGCCCATTGAACCACTTCGCCACCTGCGTGCCCTCGTGATCTGCCGCCAGCCCTCCGTAGCCACCGCCAGGACACACAACAAAGGCCGCCCCATTCGCCTTCTCCTTTGCCGCAGGCCAGACATAGATGAAGGGCTGATCCTTGTCCTCCTGCCCCTTCGCCCCCGGCGCACCCTCCGGCCAGAGACGGACCTTGGCAGGCTCAGCATGGATCGACGAAAGAAAGATAAGAGGCAGCAAAAGGGATTTGATCATGAATGATCCTTTAGTCGTGCCAAGGACCGTCCATTCTTTCAGCTGCTATATTTTGGACGCCTTAACGCTAGCCAGATACTTGCGCTGGATTGCTATGCCGACTCTTTCCCGTTTGCCGAAGTCCGGACGCGCTGCCATCATCGCGGCCACTTTCCTCAACCTTCTCATCATGTATTTCCTCGGCATCGACAGCGGCACCCAGAGCACGAAGGCTATCGTGCTTGATCTCGACAGCGGCAAGATTCTCGCCTCCGGGCACAGCAGCTATGATTTGATCGAAGGCCTGCCTCCCGGTCATCTCGAACAGCATCCGCAGAGCTGGATCGACGCGGTGGACAGCAGCGTGAAGCAGTGCCTGGAGAAGATCGGTGATGATAGGTCGAAGATCGCGGGCATCGGTGTGAGTGGTCAGCAGCATGGGCTGGTGGCTCTCGGAGCTGATGACAAGCCTGTGCGTCCGGCCAAGCTGTGGTGCGATACTTCCACGCAGGCTCAGTGCGCTGAGATCGCTCATGAGTTCGGCGGTCAGCCTGGAGTCATCGCTTTGGCAGGAAATGCGATGCTGCCCGGCTACACGATTCCGAAGCTGCTCTGGATCAAGCAGAACGAGCCGGAGAACTTCGCTAAAATCGCCTCCATCCTGCTGCCGCATGATTACATCAACTTCTGGCTCAGCGGCGTGAAGCGCATTGAATACGGCGACGCCTCCGGCATGGGCATCCTGAACGTGAACACGCGCCAGTGGTGCTACGAGTTGTGCGATTACATCGACCCACGAGTCCGCTCCATGCTGCCTGAGCTTGGCTCCAGCCGCAGCGTGCATGGTCGGCTCCGTCCTGAATTGGCAAAAGCTTGGGGACTTGGCGACAACGTCATCATCTCCGCCGGTGGTGGGGATAACATGATGGGCGCAATCGGGACCGGGAACATCAAACCCGGCGTCATTACCGCCAGCTTCGGCACCAGCGGCACGCTTTATGGCGTCGCCGGATCACCGGTGGTCGATGGCCAGGGCGAAGTGGCCGCGTTTTGCGATAGCACGGATCAGTGGCTGCCGCTCGTCTGCACCATGAATGTCACCGTCGTCACCGAGCAGGTGCGCGACATGTATGGCTGGGATTTGAAGCAACTCGAAGCCGCCGTGGCCTCCGCTCCCGTCGGTGCCGATGGCGTGATTTTCCTGCCTTATCTCAATGGCGAACGCACCCCGAACCTGCCAAACGGCACCGGCGTGCTCCACGGCCTGCGCCCGACGAACATGACACCTGCAAACATCGCCCGCGCGGCGGTGGAAGGTGCCACGCTCGGCCTCGCCTATGGTTTGAAACGCTTCCGCGATCTCGGCATGAACCCCACGGAGATCCGCCTCACAGGTGGTGGCAGTAAGAGCGCGACGTGGCGACAGATCGCTGCGGATATCTTCAATGCGGAAGTCGTGACGCTGAGCACCAGTGAAGGTGCGGCCCTCGGCGGAGCCATTCAGGCCGCGTATGCTCAAGCCAATGAGCACGGCGAGACGGTCAGCTACGAGGCTCTCTGTGGCAAACTGGTGACGTTGGATGAGTCCACCCGCTGCAAACCGAACGCTGAAAACGCCGCCAAGTATGCCCAGCAGCTCGAGCGCCAGATGGAACTCACGGGCCGCCTGCAGCAGACAGGCTGGCTGTAAATGGTTCGTCCTTTGACAGCAGGCCCATCCTCACCTCTTCATCACGGTCCATGTCCAAAGGTCTCGGCGAAACGTTCACCCATTTTTTTCATCTCGGCAGCGCTGCCGAGCCCTTTGTCTTTGCCAGTGGAGAGTCGCTGCCGGGAATCACGGTGGCGTATGAAACCTATGGGAAGCTAAACGCGCGGAAGACCAATGCCATCCTGCTCTTCCATGCCCTCTCGGGAAGCCAGCACGCGGCGGGTCATAATCCTGAGGTGCCAGGTCTCAACGGACGCTGGACGGATGACGTGAAGCACGGGTGGTGGGATCTCTTCATCGGCCCGGGGAAGGCGCTGGACACGAACCGCTACTTCATCATCTGCGCGAACTACCTCGGCGGCTGCTATGGCAGTAGCGGACCGACTTCGATCGATCCTGAGACCGGCAAGCCTTATGGGAAAGACTTTCCGCCTGTGTTGAGCAGTGATGTGGTCCGCAGTCAGGCGGCTCTTTTGGATCACCTGGGCATCAAGATTCTCCATGCCGTCATTGGCTCATCCGTCGGTGGCTTGCTCGCCATCAACTTCGCCACTTTGTATCCCGAGCGGGTGAAGATCGTCATGCCGGTGGCCACAGGTCTGCGCACGACGGTGCTGACGCGCCTGACCTTGTTTGAGCAGGTGCTCGCTATCGAAAATGATCCCCATTTTAACGGTGGAGACTACCCGGACGATGCCAAACCGGAATACGGGCTGGCGCTGGCACGCATGATCTCGCACAAGACCTTCGTGCATCTCGATGCCATCGAAAAACGGGCGAGCCAGACTGTGTCACAGCCTAATGGCCAGCTCTCTTGGTACAAAGTCGGGCATAATGTCGAGAGCTACATGCTGCATCAGGGGAAGAAGTTCGTGAAGCGCTTCGATGCGAACTCCTACCTTCGCATCCTGAACATGTGGCTGCGCTACGATCCGCTCCGGGATGCGGGAGTGGACAGCTATGAAGAGTTGTTCGCCCGCAGCAAGGCGGCCGGACACCATTACCTGATCTTCAGCATCGACAGCGACTTCTGTTTTTATCCCGAAGAACAGGCGGAAATGGTGACCGCGCTGGAGCATGCCGGGGTTTCTTCCATGCACATCACCGTGCATTCCAATAAGGGGCACGACTCCTTCCTGCTGGAGCCTCAGCTCTACACGCCGCACCTCGTTTACACGCTGGACGGGCGCTGGCAGAAGTCGTCGCTCGATGAGCCGGTGGTGAACGAAGTCGAGTAGCCGCCTATGTCCTACCCAGGCCCGCCACAGAAAACTGCAACACAGCAGACCTGGGAGTGGCTGCGGGAGGTGATGCTTTCGCTCATTTATCCACGCGTCTGTCGGGTCTGTCAGGTCGTGCTGGATGAAGCGGCACCACTCGCTGGCTTGGAGAACTCGATGTGCAAGACCTGCCTGAACGATCTGGTGCGTATCGACGCACCTTATTGTTCCGTCTGCGGGGAGCCTTTTGCCGGGGCGATGGACCGAGCTTTCAAATGCTCGAACTGCGAGGGTAGAAGACTTGCCTTTGAATTCGCCATTTCAGGATTCAAGGCGACTGGGGCGATGCGTGAGCTGCTGCATCAATTCAAATATAGTGGTGATTTGACCCTGCGCAGCGTCCTCGCGGATGCGCTGATCCATACCCTGGATGAACCACGCCTCGCGGCGGAAGATCTTTCCACCTGGGTGCTCGTGCCGGTCCCACTGCACTGGCTGCGGGAGATGCGGCGGGAGTTTAATCAAAGCTGGGAACTCTGCCTGCAACTCTCCGCCCGAACGGGCATACCAGCAGCTCGAGTACTGCGGCGCAACCGCATGACTTTGACCCAGGCGAAGCTCAGCCGCACAGCGCGGCTCCAGAACTTGCGCGGCGTCTTTTCAGTAGGAGGTCTCTGGCCCCCGCGCTGCTGGAAGAAACCGCAGATGCAGGGCAAAAAAGTCCTGCTCGTGGATGATGTGCTGACCACCGGGACCACAGCCCACGAGTGTGCAAAGATCCTGAAACGGGATGCCGGAGCAGAAAAAGTGGTGGTCATCACCGTTGCGCGTGGCTAGTCTACGTCTCGCGTCCGGCCCTGCCGGGCCGTTTTGATTCCAGCCGGGCGGGTGCTCCGGCGCTCCGGCGGTTTGCCTATCTGCGGAGTTCGGAGTCGGCGGCCCAGGGGACGGCACCTCACACTATTTACATCATGGGTTTTTTCAAAAAGCGCACTGTCAGCGAACTCGGCGAAAAGAAGAAGGACATGCCGGAAGGCTTGTGGACCAAGTGCCCGTCCTGCAATGAAAGCCTCTTTGAGCAGGCTCTGGCAAAAAACCTCCGCGTCTGCACGCAGTGCAATTATCACTTCACCATCAGCAGCGGCGAGCG
Organism: Verrucomicrobiaceae bacterium; assembly: GCA_021151605.1. Taxonomy (GTDB): domain Bacteria; phylum Verrucomicrobiota; class Verrucomicrobiia; order Verrucomicrobiales; family Verrucomicrobiaceae; genus Prosthecobacter. Next base: position 15,222 of record JAGKWZ010000077.1, on the reverse strand, counting down.
CATCGCCAGTCTCGTCGATGAAGGAACCTTCGAAGAGATGGATCTCCCGCTCGACTCGGTGAATGCCCTTGGGTTCAAAGGGTATGTGGACAAAGTGAAAGCCTATCAGGTCAAAACCGGCCTCAAGGAAGCTGTGGTCACAGGTCGTGCCAACATTGAGTCCATCCCTGTTCTGCTGGCGGTCATGGATTTCCGCTTCCTCGGAGCCAGCATGGGCAGTGTCGTCGGTGAAAAAATCACCCGCGCCATCGAGGCCGCCACAGCGGAGAGAAAGGCAGTCATCGTCTTCTCCGCCTCTGGAGGAGCCCGTATGCACGAAGGCATCCTCAGCCTCATGCAGATGGCGAAGACCAGCGGTGCCCTGGCCCGTCATGCCGAGGCGCGTCTGCCATACATTTCAGTACTCACGCATCCTACCACTGGCGGTGTCACCGCCAGCTTCGCCACGCTCGGGGACATCATCATCGCAGAGCCGAAATGCATGATCGGCTTTGCTGGCCCGCGTGTTGTGAAAGAGACGACGCATGCCGACCTTCCGCCAGGATTCCAGACGGCCGAATTCATGATGCAGCACGGCCTCGTGGACATGATCGTCGATCGTAAAGACATGCGCACGCGGCTCGCCGGCGTACTGCGCTACACAGTGAAAGGCTGAATCACGCGGATTTGCCCTCGTGCTTTGCACACTTGGCTCTGATAAAAAACACCTTGCAAGCTGGCCTGCCATCCCGCAGACTCCGGTTGTTCAAGGTTCCCTCAGCGAGGTGAACCTTTGGTGTCCGCTCCGTTGATTGGAGCTGTGGTTTTCTGATGGTGGCAATCCTCACGAAACCCCTTTCAGCGTCAGGCCTCCCCCGGCTTGGAATGAGCGGAGACCGCGGCAATGCCGCTACTTCATTCTCTCGCAACCTCCGATCCCCACATCAGGGACTCCCACCTCACCGTGCGGACTACCTCAGATCGGTTCCACCCCCTCACCAACTTCTCAAGCAAAGCACCATGGCAGGTCACAATAAGTGGTCCAAGATCAAGCGCACCAAGGCTGTGATCGACGCCAAACGTGGCGGCGTCTTCTCGAAGATGTCCAAGGAAATCACCATCGCCGCTCGGCGGCACCTTTGCCGATGCTGGCAGCGTCGCCTACCAGTTCATCCGCCGGGGAGAGATCCGTTTTGACAAAGGCAACCTCAGTGAGGACGCCGCCATGGAGCTCGCCCTCGATGCTGGGGCGGACGACGTCCAGGACGAGGGAGATGAATGGGTCATCTACACCGCCACTGATCAGCTTTTCCAAGTCGTCGGGGCCCTGCGTGAGAAGGGTATCACCCCCAACGGTGCTCCAAAGCTCATCTACAAGGCCGGGAACTCCACCCTACTTACCGACACCGAGACCGCACGCAGCGTCATCAAGCTCTACGACGTGCTCGACGACTACGACGATACCCAGAACGTCCATTCCAACTTCGAGATCGACGACAGCATCGCCGACTCGCTCGAGTAACCCCCCTTTCCCCCAAACACTCTCATGAGCGACGAACTCCCGCCCGAGGACAAACCGAAGAAAAAAGCCGCTGCCAAAAAGACAGCTTCGAAAAAAGCTCCGGCCAAAAAAGCAGCCGTCAAAAAGACGGTGGTCAAAAAGGCAGCCGCCAAGAAGCCTGCCGTTAAAAAGGCGGTCAAAAAAGCCGCCCCTATCGAGCCCGAACTGCCCTTCGAAATCCCCGCAGCGCCTGAAGTCGCTCCTATCAAAGCCCCTCCAGTGAAGAAGGAGCGGAAAACCGCCCTCCAAAAGAAGGCCGCCGAGATCCTCGCCAAAATGCAGGAGGCAGTCGAGACGACCGCCACGCCGGTGGAGATGGCTCCTGTAAAGGCACCTGAGCCACCTACACCAACGCCAGAACCACCTCCTGCGCCTGCAGCACCTCCCGTCCTTGCGGTTCCCGAACCAGAAGCCCCCCTACCCAAACCCGAAACAAGCGAAGACTCGGAGTCCGACGATGACGCTCCCGATGCCGAAGGCCCCGAAGATGCCTCTACCCAAGGAGCACCTGCGGGCGAAGGCCAGCGCAAAAAGACCCGCTGGGAGCGCTGGAAAGAGCGCCGTGAGCGCTTCAAGGCCGAAAAGCTCGCCCGTCGTCTGGCCCAGCAGGGCGGTGGTGGCCACCCAGGCGAAGGTGGAAACAACGGCAACCACCAAGCTCGTGAGCATCAGCAGCCCCGCGAACATCAGCCATCCCGCAACCAGCAAAACGGCAACGGCAGACACCAGCACCAGTCCCATGAAGATGATCTGCCCATGGCGCACGAGACGGTTCTCGGCCCGCCTGAACCTGCCGAAGGTGTGCTGGAACTGAACCCGAAAGGCCATGGCTTCCTGCGCATGAGAGAGCGCATGTATGCGCAGCATCCTCTGGACGCTTTTGTCCACGCCGATACCATCCGCCAGATCGGACTGCGTGAAGGTATGCTCATTAAAGGCATCGCCCAGAAAGGCCCGCGTGGCCTCCAGATTACCAGCATCAGCGAGGTGAACGGACGCGTCCCCGAATCCGTGCGCGATCTTCCCCTGTTTGAGGAACTCAAAGCCATCAATCCCAACAAGCGCCTCAGCTTTGAAACCACCAAGGAACGCGCCACCACACGCGTGATCGACATGTTCACGCCCGTCGGTCGTGGCCAGCGCGGGCTCATCGTCGCCCCGCCGCGCACTGGAAAGACCACCCTGCTTCAGCATCTCGCCGAGGCCGTCGTGCACAATCATCCCGGCATGCACCTCATGATCCTGCTCGTCGATGAGCGGCCTGAAGAAGTCACCGAGTTCAAGCGCGTCTTCCCGAACGCCGAGATCTACGCCAGCTCGAACGACCAGGACATCAAGAGTCACACCCGCATCGCCAGCTTTGCGATTGAGCGCGCTAAGCGCCTCGTCGAAGCCGGTGACCACGTCTTCATGCTCCTGGACAGCATCACCCGCCTCGCCCGCGCCTTCAACAACGCCAAATCCGGCGGCGCCACCGGCAGCGGCGGCATGGGCGTCGGCGCCATGGAGATCCCCCGCCGTCTCTTCGCCGCCGCGCGCAACACCCGCGGCGCAGGCAGCCTCACCATCCTCGCCACCGCACTCATCGAAACCGGCAGCCGCATGGATGACGTCATCTTCCTCGAGTTCAAGGGCACCGGAAACATGGAACTCGTGCTCGATCGCAAGCTCGCCGAGCAATACTACTATCCGGCTGTGAACATCGCCAAATCCGGCACTCGTCGTGAAGAGTTGCTCCTGCCGCCCTTCCAGATGGAAAAGATCAACATGCTCCGGCGCGGCCTCGCTGGTGGCAAGCCCGTGGACGCCATCCAGCGCGTGCTCACCCTCTGCGAGCGTTACCCCAGCAACGCCCAGATGCTTGTCGATCTCCCTGGCAAAGCAGGCTGATCCTGCCAGCCATCACTGTCCCTGCTTGCCATCAGCTTCCGCCCCGGCTCCTATGGTCGCATGTCCACTGATGCCGATCCGCCTGCCGACTCCACCCAAGAAGCCCTACGCATCCTGTTCCTCGGCGATGTCGTGGGAGAGCCCGGACGAAAGGCTGTGGCGACCTTGCTTCCCGTCTTGAAGGAGGAGCTGAAGGTAGACTTCGCCATTGTGAATGGGGAAAACGCCGCTGGTGGCCGTGGCATCACGCCAAAAATCGCCATCGGCCTCATGCGTGCTGGAGCCGCTGTCGTGACTACGGGTGACCACATCTGGGATCAGCGGGAAATCGTGCCTTTCATGATCGATGAACCCCGCCTCCTGCGCCCAATCAACTACCCCGGCAATCCTCCTGGCCAGGGCAGCGTCGTACTCGAAACGAAGAAGGGCAAAGTCGGCGTCATCAACCTTCAGGGCCGCGTTTTCATGAAGGAAGGCATGGAGAACCCCTTCCCCGCCATCTCCAAAGCCGTGGAAGACATGCGCCAGGAGACACCGATCATCTTTGTGGACTTCCACGCCGAGGCTACGAGTGAAAAAGTCGCCATGGGCTGGCATCTCGACGGGTTGGTTTCCGCCGTCGTAGGCACTCACACCCACGTCCCCACCGCTGACGAACGCGTGCTGCCGAAGGGCACTGCCTTCCAGTCTGATGCCGGTATGTGCGGCCCTATGGAATCTGTCATTGGCAGTGAAATTGAGCCCGTGCTGGAGCGCTTCTACACCGCCCTGCCAGCCAAATTTGGCGTCGGCAAAGGCCCCGTGCGCATCAACGGAGTTCTCGTCACCATCGACCCCACGACCGGCAAGGCCACCGCCATCGAGCGCGTGGCTCGGACGTGGCATGAGTAATACCCGAGTCAAAGGGTCAGAGGTCAAGGACGTCAAAGTTCCGCACCATGCTTGACGACTTCCTGACCCTATCTTGACGAAATTGACCTCCACGTTTGTTCCCATGCTAAATCGAGTCCTAATCCTCTTCGCCCATCCAGCGCTTCACCGCTCGCGGATGAATCTGGCGATGATGGAGGCGGTGCAGGATCTCGAAGGCGTGACCTTCCACGACCTTTACGAGATCTACCCCGATCTGCACATCGACGTCGCCACGGAGCAGGAGCTGCTTTTGAAGCATGACATCATCGTCTGGCAGCATCCGTTTTACTGGTATTCGGCTCCGGCGCTGCTGAAGGAATGGATGGATGTCGTGCTCGAATACGGTTTTGCCTATGGCGAAGAAGGTCGCGCTCTCCATGGCAAGAAAGTCATGAGCGCTCTGACCACCGGCGGCCCTGCGGAAGCCTACCAAGCGGGCGGTTACAACCGCTTCACGATGCGCGAGCTGCTGGCACCCTTTGACCAAACGGCTCACCTCTGCGGCATGGAGTATCTGGAGCCCTTCATCCTGCACGGCGTCAATCTCCTGAAGCCTGCCGAAGTCGAAACGGCGGCGGCGAGCTATCGCCAACGCATTCAACAACTCGTGGCATGACCTCCGACTTCCTTTTCCAAGCCGTCATCTACCTCCTCGCTGCGGTGATGGCCGTGCCGGTGGCAAAGAGGCTCGGGCTGGGCTCCGTGCTCGGCTACCTCATCGCAGGCATCGTGATCGGGCCGTCGCTACTGAACCTCGTCGGGCAGGTGGAAGACGTTCAGCACTTTGCTGAGTTCGGCGTGGTGATGATGCTTTTCGTCGTCGGCCTCGAGCTACGCCCCAGCCTGCTTTGGAGACTTCGCGGGCCCATCCTCGGCACAGGCAGTGTGCAGGTCATGGGCACCACGGCGGCAGTCATGGGCGTGGCGATGCTTTTTGGGCAACCCTGGCCCGTCGCGCTGACCATCGGGCTCATCTTGGCGATGTCATCGACCGCCATCGTTATCCAATCCCTCGCCGAGCGCGGCGTGCTGAACACACGCGGAGGTCAGGCCTGCTTTTCGGTGCTGCTGTTTCAGGACATCGCCGTCATCCCCATCCTGGCCGTGCTGCCCTGGCTGGCTCAGGCCAATGGTGGAACGATGGGCAAAGGCGAGGCTCATGGGCATGAGTCCGCGCTCGCGCATCTGCCGCACTGGGCGCAGACCTTGATCACGCTCGGCGCTGTCGTGGCCGTCGTCTTCGTCGCGCATTATGTGCTGAAGTATGTCTTCCGTTTTGTCGCTGCGGCGAAGCTTCGCGAGCTTTTCACCGCCGTGGCACTGCTCGTCGTCGCGGGCGTGGCCTACCTCATGAACCTCGTTGGTTTGTCGGCAGCACTGGGCACCTTCATCGCCGGAGTCGTGCTGGCGGAGAGCGAGTATCGCCATCAGCTCGAAGCCGATGTGGAGCCCTTCAAAGGGTTGTTGCTCGGGCTCTTCTTCATCGCTGTTGGAGCTGGGCTGGATCTCGGACTCGTAGCGGCAAAACCCGGCCTCATCGCCGCACTCACGCTTGGCTTGATCGCGCTCAAGTTCGCTGTGCTGCTCGGCATTGGCGGGTTGTTTCGACTCGGCGGAGGCTCGTCCTTTTTGTTCGCCTGTGCCCTGGCTCAGGGTGGGGAGTTTTGCTTCGTGCTGCTCGGCATGGCGGGTCAGCAGCAGCTTTTGAAAACGGACATCTCAGGGCCGCTCGGGGCCGCCGTGGCCCTCAGCATGGCTTTGACGCCGCTGCTGCTGATCCTCAATGATCGCGTCATCCAGCCTCGCTTTGCCAAACTGAAACCCGAGCGTGAGTCCGATGCCGTGGAGAGCCATGATGATCCTGTGATCCTCGCCGGCTTTGGCCGCTTTGGGCACATCGTCGGTCGTCTGCTGGAGGCGAATGGCTTTGGCGTGACCGTTTTGGACAGCGACCCCGATCAGGTGGAGCTGCTCGCACGCTTTGGCATGAAGTCGTTCTATGGCGACGCCTCCCGCGCCGACCTCCTCGCCGCCGCTGGCGCGGAAAAGGCCAAAATCTTCATCTGCGCCATCGACGACGAAGCCAAGAGCCTGGAGATCATCGACCTCGTGAAGCATGAGTTTCCCCACCTGCGCATCCTCGCGAGGGCGGTGAACCGCAGCCATGCCTACGAGCTGATCAAACGCGGCGTGCCTGACTTCCGCCGCGACACCCTGGGAAGTGCGCTCGACCTTGGCAGCGATGTCCTCCGCGCCCTCGGCTACCGGGCGCATCGTGCTTTGCGGGCCACGCAGGTCTTCCGCTGCTATGAGGAGGAAAGCGTGCGCGAGCTGGCGAAGCATTACACCGGCGACCAGGACGCCTACATCTCCATCGCGAGGCAGCATTTGAAGAACTTCGAAGCCCTGCTGCAGCAGGACATGAAGCGCCAGCATCTCGGCAACGATGATGCCTGGGACAACGCCGGGCCACCGAAGGCCTGACCTGCGTCACCTCCCGGCCATCGCCTCACGCGGCGTGTGCTCGGTGAGAATCTGGGAAGTGTTCACCTCGACGAGACTTTCCCGCCCGAGGAACTCCATCAGGATCTTCACGCGGTCATCGCCATTGGCGATGCTGTTCACGATGCCCTTCAGCCCGCGCATCGGTCCGTCGGTCAGCTCCACGGTGTCACCCACCCTCACACCGACCTGGATCTCCTTTACCACCTGTCCGTCCATTTCTTCGCGGATGGTTTGGATCACTGAATCGGGCACCGGAGTCATCTGCCCACCGAAATCGACGATGCGAACCACATTCTGCGAATGCTTCACCGCACGCATCGAGTTCAGCGGGACGAATTTGGCGAAAAAGTAACTCGGGAAGAGCGCCTCGACGAACCACACCTTCCCGCGCTGGGTATTGCGCTGAAATTTGATCCGCGGGCAGTAGGTCTCCACGTCAGGAAGACTCAGCATCATGGCCGCAGCGAGGTGCTCGCATTTGGGCTTGGAATGGATGACGTACCAGGCGGCTGTGTCAGAAAAGGTCATAGTGCGTGAGGTAGCGGTGGGCGGCTGGCAGGGCAACCTCAAACCCGTTTGCGCAACTCATCTGCCTGCGCCAGTCTTGCGCCCGCCTCGCCCAAACCTTGCATGTTTAAAGACCTCCACGACTACCTCTACCATCTGGCCCCAACCGGCGGCCTGCCGATGAAGCCCGTAGGCATCGTGCTGGGCCTGGGACTCCTGGCCTCTCACCTCTGGGCCTGGAAGAATGCGGACAAAACCAAGGCCTTCCTCCGGGCTTTCCCACGCCATTACGGCTACGGGGCGCTGCTGCTCACCATCGACTTCGTCTGGGGCATGATCGTGCTGGCAAACATGGACATGGGTGAGTTCTTCTTCCTGAGGAAATGGTTCCTCACCCTGGTGCCCATCGGTTTTGTGGCCGTGCTCATTTATGTGAAGGAATTCCTCTCCGTGCGTGCCCTCGGCTGCCTCATGCTTCTCGTCGCCGGGCCAGTATTATCCTCCGCTTTTCTGAAGCCTCAGATCACCCGCCTGCTTTTGCCGACCTTGGCGTATGTCTGGATCATCGCAGGCATGTACTTCATCGGCATGCCCTACCTCATGCGCGACTGGATCGGCTGGCTGCTCGCCAAAGAAGGCCGCTGGAGTCTCGCCATCTGGTCTGGCGTAGCCTACGGCGCGGCGCTTCTTGTGCTTGCGGTGACGACTTACTAAGCGTGGGAATGCCAGGTCGGACTAGCGCTGCTCCTCTGTCTTCATCACGCGGCCTTCGGGTGGATTGTCGGCATCCAGGTGGTAGAGCCAATGCTTGCAGGAAGAACTTCTTTTGCTCGGGCAAGAAGTTGTCGGAAGTGCCGATGAGTGGACGCAGCGAGGTGGACATTTGCAGGGTCACGATGGTGAAGATCACCAGGTGCTTGTGGAGGTCCCTGTCTCCGGGGTCACTTCCCCTGCTCTTTGACCACGTCGCGGGCGAGCTTCAGGGCATCGCCGCCGACATCGATCAGGGCGTCTGAGATTCCTTTTTGCTTACGCTCAGGGAGCGGCGTGCGCGGTGCGCCGCTGGGGTTATAGCTGGTGACATCTGGCAATGGGACGGATTTACCGGTCTTGGCATCCAGGACGGTGGCTCCTGCTTTGGGTTGCTCTTTAGGGGCTTCTTCCGGCTTCTTTTCGGCAGGCTTTTCCTGGGTGGGCTCGAGCTTCTTTTCCGGCAGGGATTCTGGCGGCTTGGCGTCAGTCATTTTTTCCTCGGCGGGCTTCGAGCGCACGGCCTGGTAGAGAAGATTGTAATTATGCCGGATGGCAGCAGGGAAGGACACACGGCCAGGCTCCACGATCTTTTCCCGCAGTAATTTCGACGAGAGGTCCGCCACGAGATCCGTGCCGATCTTCACCGCGCGGTCCACATACGGCGCGGCGACGGAGGTGGAAGCGGAGGCACCGCCTTTGATCAGCTCGCTGCTGATGGTGCGGCCCTGGAGGGCGAGACTGCTCTGCGCGGTGACGAGCGTGCCATCTGAGGCAAAGCTCAGCTCCAGGCTGGCGTGGTCATCGGTGGCCATGAAGCCACGCACGTGGTCGATGCGCACGGAAACAAAGATGCCGCCGTCAGGCGAGGGCGACATTTCGGGCTGATAGGTGCGGTAGGTGGCCTCGGAGATTTCATACTCGGCCGCCTTGCCCTTGCGCGCCTTCCAGCCGCCGAGGCTCGTGCCGAAGACATCGATATCGATCTCCACCGCCGCCTGGGCGGTGAAGGTGCAGAGCAGGCTGAGGAGCAGGAAATGGGTCTTCATGGGGGGAATCTGCCACGTCTGGCGCGGGAAGCGTGGTTAAACTGGTTCCCGCAGCGTGTTATTCAAGCGCGTTTCATCCTTGTAACCCTCCGAGGGAATGCGCCATGATCCCGCTGCCATGACTCCTACTACCTCCCCCGACTTGAAGCGCCGCTCGTTTCTTCGCGCCGCTTTTTCCAGCGCTGCCATCACGCCCGGCCTGCTGTCTGCTGCCGATGTGGAGAAAGCCATCGCGCAGAGCGAGGGCAAGTTCCACGAGCCCGCGATGGACTTGCCGCTCGTCGAGGATGCGGATGTCATCGTCTGCGGTGCCGGACCTGCGGGGATCGCTGCCGCCATCACTGCTGCGCGTGCTGGGGCCAAAGTTCGTGTCTTCGAGTGGCGTGGCTGCCTGGGCGGAGTCTGGACGGCCGGCCTGCTCGGCTACCTGCTGGACTTTGACAAACCCGGCTTCAATCAAGAGCTGCTGAAACGTCTGGACGAGCGCGACATGCGCCGTGGCACCAGCAAAAAAAGCATCTGTTATGAGCCCGAGGGAATGAAGCTGCTGCTGGAGGAAATGTTTGTGGACGCAGGCGTGAAGTTCCAGCTCCACACCCGCGTTTCCGCCGCTTATAAGGAAGGCAACCGCCTCACTACCATCGTCACAGAGTCCAAAAGCGGCCGTCAGGCCTGGCGTGCGCCCGTCTTCATCGACACCACGGGCGATGGCGACCTCGGTGCCCTCGCTGGCTGTGCGTTTGAATTTGGCGAAGCCGAAGCCTGCCCCTGCCAGCCGATGTCGCTGAATGCCTTGCTTGTCTGCAAAGATGCCGCAGCTCTCGCGGCCTACATTCACAAGTCGGATCCCAGCAAGGCCGATGGTCTAGCCAAGGATGCCTTCCTGGCCGAGATCAAACGCACGGGACATTTCCCCTCGTATTCAAAGCCGACGCTCTGGCAGGTGCGGGATGATTTGCTGCTCGTGATGATGAATCACCAGTATGGCGTCCCCTGCTTCGATGCGGCAAAGATCACCGAGGCCACGGTGCAGGCCCGTGCAGAGTTGCATAAGATCGTGAACGGCCTGCGCAAGCTCGGCGGTCCATGGGAGGCTCTGCAAATCGCCGCCACGGCGGAGCAGATCGGCGTTCGCGATGGCCGCCGTATCCGCGGGCGCTACGTGGTGAATAAAGACGACGTCGTCACGGGTGCTCGCTATGAGGACGCCGTCGTGCGGGCGACCTTCAGCGTGGACATCCATGCGCTGAGCGCTGAGAACAACAAAACAGCCGCTTACCACAACGCCGGCATCAAAACCAAGCCCTATGACATCCCGCTGCGCGCGCTGATCGCCAAAGACGTGGATGGCCTCATGATGGCAGGCAGGAACATCAGCGGCGACTTCATTTCCCACGCCAGCTATCGCGTCACTGGCAATGCCGTCGCCATGGGCGAAGCCGCGGGTGTCACCGCCGCACTCGCCGCCACGAGCAAGCGCCTGCCTCATGACGTCCCCTGGAGTGAGGGCGAGGCGAAGCTGAAAGCCCTGGGACAGCGCGTCTAGAGCCGCCATGAAGCGCCACTTCGTGAATTCCGTGAGCTTTGACCGCGGAGCCATCTTGGACTGGGATGAGCATCCCTTCACCGTGCCTGCCATTCGTGAGCTTCGCACACTAGAGCTGCACCCCAAGGTGACCTTCTTTGTCGGCGAGAACGGTTCGGGAAAGTCCACGCTGCTGGAAGCGCTGGCTGAAAAGCTCGGCTTCAAGGCCGAAGGCGGCAGCCGCATCGCCAGTCCCGGCACTCACGCCTACACCTCGCCGCTGACCGAGTATCTGAGCTTATCACGCACGAGTAATCGGCCCATGGATGGCTTCTTTCTGCGCGCCGAAAGCTTCTACAACTGGGCCACGGAGCTGGACGAACTCGAAGCCACGCCCTTCTGTGGCGGCGTTTTGCGTTCCTACGGCGGCAAAAGCCTTCACGAGCAGTCGCATGGCGAATCGTTTCTGAATCTGCTCACCAAGCGCATCGACGGCCAGGGCCTCTTCCTCTTCGATGAACCCGAAGCCGCTCTCTCTCCCCAGCGCCAGCTTTCCATGCTCGTGCGGATGCACGATCTGGTGGGCGACTTTTCCCAGTTCATCATCGCCACCCATTCCCCTCTGATCATGGCCTATCCAGATGCCTGGATCTACCACTTCGGCCCAGAGGGCATCCAGCGCATCGATTATGAGGAAACGGAGCACTACCTGATCACCCGCCGCTTCCTGCACGATCGTCACACGATGATGAAGCGCCTGTTTGCGGATCCGGAGACGTCTGAAAATTGAGTTCTAGACAGACAGGCATTTCCTGCCTTCTGCGTTTACAGCAGCCCATGAATTTCTTCGCCCGCACCTTCTCACTTCTCCTCATCCTTTCCCTGACCACCCAGGCGCAGACGCCGGACCCGAAAACGCTCGTCGATCAGGTGCTCACCGCCGCTGGTGGAAAGGACAAGCTGCTCACGCTCTTCCGCATCCAGGAGCTCTTCCATTTTGGTGACAAACCGGAGCCTGCGGAGGGAAAAAAGCGCTCCACGCGTGCCTCGGTGATCGAGCCGCCAAAGTACTGGTGGCTCGGCAAAAAGGAACGTGCCGAGGAGCCTGCCAAGTATGACGTCTGGGCTTGGACGCTCGGCATCTTCACCGCGCCTGAGTCGAAGATCGAAGTCATCCCAGACATGACCGATGAAGGCAAAACCTGCTTTGGTCTGCGAGTCAGCGGATCGGTCACACCCGCGATGGATTTCTACTTCGACAAATCCACGAACCTCCTCCACCGCCTCGACTGGCGCAGCGACTTCTACCGCTTTACCGAATACAAGGAACACGACGGTGTGAAGTATGCCAGCCGCACTGTGATCTACAAGAAGGCAGGCGGAAAACCATGGTTCTTCCACGAAGTCACAGGCGTCGAGCGTCTGAAGGAGTTGCCCGCGGGGCTGGTGCGCTAATCACGCATCCTGCAGCAGGATGGCGTCGATGTTGTTCCCATCATAAAGCGCATCGCTGAGGATCACGAGTGGGTCACCAGTCTTCACAAGGCCGTGTTTGTGAAGCAGGGCGATGGCGTCGCGGATGGATTTGTCGGGCTGGCCTTCGACGAACTCCATGACGTAGGGCTGCACGCCACGGGCGCTGACGAGGGCGCGGCTGACATAGAGCTTCGGTGTGAAGGCAAAGATGGGCGCGAACTCTGGACGCTGATGCGCAAGGAGGTGGGCCATGACGCCACGCAGGGTGAAGACGAGGAGTTTTGAGCCGGGAATGCTGTTTGCCAGCAGGATGGCGGCTTTGACGGTCTTGTGCTTGTTCGTCTTGAGCGGGGCATCGCTGGCGAAGCGGCCAGAGGGATACTTTTGCTCGATGCGGCGGATGACATTGTCGAGCACCTCGACGCATTTGTCCGGGTAGCGGCCTACGCTGGTTTCACCGGAGAGCATGACGCAATCCACCTGCTCGATCACGGCATTGAAGATGTCGGTGACCTCCGCGCGGGTCGGCACGGGGTTTTCGATCATGCTTTCGAGCATCTGGGTGGCCACGATGACCTTGCGGCCATGGAAGGAGCAGCGCTCGACGATGTGACGCTGGATGAGCGGCAGGTCCTCGATGGGGCACTCGCTGCCGAGGTCGCCACGGGCGATCATGATGCCGCCGCTGGCTTCGACGAGGGTGTCGATGTTCTTCAGCGCCTGCTGGTTTTCGATCTTGGCAATGACGCGGGCTTTGCTGCCCTTCTGCTCCAGAAGCAGGTTCAGGTGCTGAATGTGGCCGGGCTCACGGGCAAAGCTGAGAGCAAAGTAGTCCACGCCCAGTTCCACGCCTAGGTCGAGGTCGGCATAGTCTTTCTTTGTCAAAGGGGGCAGGCGGACATCCACGCCGGGCAGGTTGATGTGGCGGCGGCTTTTCATCTCGCCCTGCGTGAGCACGGTGCTGACGACGTGCTTCGGGGTCACGGTGTGGGCTTTGACCTGGATCATGCCGCCGTCGATGAAGATGACATCGCCGGGCTTCAGGTCCTTGCCAAGATCGGGGTAATTGACGGTGCAGGAGTAGCCGATGGTGGGCTGGAAGTCGGCTGTGCAGCGAAATTCGACCTCGTCTCCCACCTTGAGCTGCCAGGGCTGCTCGACATCGCCCGTGCGGATGCTGGGGCCGGTGAGGTCCATCAGCACGGCGATCTCACGTCCGGCGCTGCTGGCTGCCTCGCGGACGCGGCCATAGACCATGCGCACCCAGTCGTGGGAGGCGTGGCTCATGTTCAGGCGGATGATGTCAGCGCCTTTGGCGATCAAGGTGGAGATGACTTCGGCGCTTTCCGTCGCGGGGCCGAGGGTGCAGAGAATCTTGGTTTTGCGCATGGGGTTGGGGGGCTGACGCTTGGCCCCGGATGCCCGGAATCTCAAGGTACAATCCCCTCACGCAGCAGGCAGCGGGCCAGAGAGTGCAAAAGAAGGCGTTTTCCCTCCTGCGCTCCTACTTCAGCGTCTGGATGTAGAGGATCAGGCTTTCGATCTGTGCGTCGTTCAGGATGCCGGCGTAGATGGGCATCCCGGTGTCGAACTTCTCGAAACCCTTCACCACCTTGGCGCTCGGACTCAGGATGGATTCCTTCAGGTAGGCGGCGTCGGCTTTGACCTTGCCCTTCATGCCTTTGGCGATCTCGCGCTCGCTGCCGAAGAGGCCTTTCCAACTTGGGCCGACTTTGCCGACGAGGCTGCCATCCGTGCTGTGGCAGGCCATGCAGCCGAACATCTGGTAAAGCCGCGCACCTTCCTCGGCGGTCGGTGGTAGGCGCTGCTGGCGGTCATGAATTCCTGCCCGGCGCTGCCATCCAGCTTCAGATGCGGGCTGCCGTATTCGGGCGTGCGTTTGTAGTTCCAGCGCTCGGCGCTGTAGCTGGCGGGATCGGTGGCGAGCTTGGCATCGAGCTTCGCATTGAAGCGCAAAAGCACGCCTTTGTCCGTGGGCGTCAGTTCCTTCAGCAGCACTCGCGGTTTGTCCGTGTAGCGCAGACGGGCCAGGCCGCTGAGCTTCGGCGCGATGGTGCCCCAGACTTGGAAACCGACGACGTAAAGCTGGCCATCCGCTGGGTTCACATGGGCATTGAGCGTGGGGTAATCAAAGTCGCGCCAGAAGCTCATCACGGCGGCAGTAGAACGAGTTTTCAACTCGTCGGCCTGGCCGCCTCCAGAAGACGAGTTGAAAACTCGTCCTACGACTCGAAACAGCTCCGGCCGGTTGTAGCCGATGTGGATCAGCTCGTCATTGATCGGTCCCATTTTGGCCCCGACAAGCCAGGTCTGCGTGACGCCGCTGGGGTTCACCGGATGCGGAATCCAGGTCAGCGGATCGGCGATGGCTTCGGGATACTTTTCCTTCTCCGCGACGGTGGGCAGGTGCCCGTAGAAGCGATGTCCGCCGATGATGTGCAGCGGCGTGGAGGGCACGTAATGCCCCTGCTGATCGCTCGCCGTGACGAGTCCGGTCTGCGGATGCACGCCGATGAAGGGCTGCCGCAACCCGTAGCCGATGACCTCGAAGGATTTCCCATCCGGCGCGACCTTGATGACGGTGCCGTTGTGCTTGCCACGCGTGGTGCCTTCCTGTCCGCCTTTGGAAATGTAGAGCGCCCCATCCGGCCCGAGCTTCATCGAGTTCGGAAACTCCCGCGTCTCCGCCGTCTGCGCCGGGAGATTGCAGAACATCTCATAGCGGTCGCACTCGCGGTCGTTGTTGGAGTCCACCAGCATCCAGATGCCGGTGCGGTCGAAGACGAAGAGTTCGTCCTTCCTCGCCACAATGCTCATCGGCTCATGCAGCCCGGAGGCAAAACGCTTCCAGGTCACGTTTTCCAGATCTCCTTTCAGACCGGAGATGAGCCAGACATCGCCATCGAAAGTCACACCCGCTGCATCGCCCTGATCATTGAGGAAAGCGATGTCCGCCAGCCGCACATTCCGCTTCCAAGGATTCGGCACCGGCAACGGGATGGAGTCGAGGACGTAGGCCTCGGGGGAGGTGGAGAGAGTGGCTTTGG
>JAGKWZ010000076.1 GCA_021151605.1 Verrucomicrobiaceae bacterium | reverse complement strand
TCATGGGGCAGCTCCGGCAGGAGGAAATGACCAGCGCCAACTTTGGCGATGCCGTCATGGGTGAGGATGCCGCTGAAGTTGCCCGTGCGACTGATCATTTTGCCAGTAAAGGCTCCCGTGCGGATCTCAGTATCTGTGACGACGAAGGTGCCGGTAAACACACCGGTGGTGGCGCTGAGTGCGGTGATCTTGACGCTGCCGAGGTTCCCTGCACTGAGCAGAGCTGGGAGCTGGGCTCTGTTGCCGACGAGGATGTCGAATGCATCGACATTTGGATTGACCACTGACCCTGCGAGACCGCCTTCAGCAAAGGTGAGGCGTGCTTTGTCCACACTGACGACGAGGTCGAGGATGAGAGCAGGGGCCAGTGGCGTGATGAATCGTGAGCCCATAGCCGTGAGACTGATGGGACCGAACCCGCCGGGATATACACGCGACAAGGTGTTCGCTGGTCGTGACCATGAGGCCGTGCCTGTGAGCCCTGTGTCATCGAGCACGCCGTCGTCGGCGGCATCAATGTCGAGCTTGCCGAGGATGCTGCCTTTCGTGGTGGTAAGCGCCTGGAAGATGAGGATTTGCCCATGCGGTCCGGCGTAGGTGGCGCTGGTGTAGCTTTCGCCATCGGCGAGCTTTCCAGCCGTGGTGAGTTTGCCGTCCTTCGCCAGGGTGAAGGAGCCATAACCATCACCGCGCGGTAGCTCTGGCCCTGCCGGTGGACGCAAAGCATAGGTGAAGAGTTTTGGCGCGGTGGCGGCGAGCTTCACGGCAGTCCAAACATAGCGCCAACCTTCGATGGCGGCGGTATTCAGGCCTTCTTTGACCAAGGTTCCGTCGGCGAACCGATCATTCGCCGTATCCAAGTTGAGGACGAAGACATACGGGATTTTTCCCGTGCCGCGTGACACGTTGATGGAGGCGCTGGGCTTCACAAGCGGGTTAACGTCAATGACGATGTTGCCGGTGAAGGGGAGTCTGGTGGTTCCTAGCATCAGCGAGCCGCTGATGGCTCCTGTGGAGGCGATGGTTAAGTCCACGCGGCCTCCGAGACCGGCATTCAGGTTAGCTTCGCGAGCGACGGTGCCGGTGAAGGTGCCGGCGACGCCCAAAGGAAGCGCCGCGATGATGATATCCTGCTCAGCACTGGCGGTGCTGCCTTTGCCGTTGGTGGCGCTGACAGAGACTTTGGCGAAGGTCTTTGCCACCGTGGGCACGCCGCTGATCAGGCCGGTCTTCGTATTGAGGATCAGGCCGGTGGGCAGGTTCTTGGCCGCGTAAGTGACGGGTGACTCTTCCAGCCCGCCATTCA
Organism: Verrucomicrobiaceae bacterium; assembly: GCA_021151605.1. Lineage (GTDB taxonomy): Bacteria > Verrucomicrobiota > Verrucomicrobiia > Verrucomicrobiales > Verrucomicrobiaceae > Prosthecobacter. The sequence continues at coordinate 29,671 of JAGKWZ010000076.1, read as the reverse complement.
GGAGGATCTGATGCGAATACGGGATGCCAATGGCACCGTTGGGCATGTTTTGCGCCAGGGTGACCTGTGGCTTGGCATTGAAGACACGGATATCAAACTCCCCTGCTTTGAGTTTACTGCCGCCGGGCACGGAGACCTCGCAGGTATAAACGCCGGAACCCGTCGCCGCATCCAGAGCGTTGAGAGGCAGAATCTTGCCGACTTGGCCGGGGATGACGTTGGTCACAGGCGGGACTCCAGAAGTCTTTGCCCACTCTAAAGTTCCACCACCCGTTACGACGACCGTGGGTTTTAGACTGGTTCCTTGGACGACGACCTGAAGCTGTGTGACCGGTTTCACCGTGACAAGCAGGGCAGGGTCGCTGGTGACAGACTCCCCGCCAGCGCTGACGACCACGGTGTAAGTGGCCGCATCCGTGGCTTTCACAGCAGCGAAGTTCAGCGTATTCGTGGTGGCATCCTTGATGGCCACATTGTTCTTTCGCCACTGGAAGGTCGGGGTGAGCGTCGGGTGCGAAGCGGTGACTGAGAAAGAGGCAGAGCTGCCCTCAGCCTTCACGAGTGAGATCGGCTGCGCATTGATGGTCGGCGCATTCGAGGCTGTGCCAGTGAGGTTGATGTCGAAGGGGTTTTCATTCGAGTCGTTGCTGACGATGCGCAGCGTGGCCGCCCGAGCCCCCTGAGTGGCTGCGGTGAAGGTGACGGTGAAAGTGGTGTCATGGCCAGGCGTGAGGCTGGTAGCTCCGAGATTCGCCGCGACAAAGTCCCCGGGGTTTGCCCCGACCACACTGAGGGCCAGGCCTGTGAGGTTTTCCGTGCCGTCGTTGCGAATCACGAAGGTCTTCACCTCGTCATCGTTGAGCATCTTCGTGCCAAAAGCCACCGTGCTCGTTGCATCGGTCAACCCATTTGCCGCTGGCTGCTCGACACTAATTTCGGCCAGGCTTGGCGGTGCAGCTGTCACCGTGACGGCCTTCGGCGGTCCGAAGCCAACATCACGCCCGGAGACGATGGGAGATACCCCCAGCAGGAAGCTTCCCTCTGCTGGTCCAGTAAAGGCAAAGGTAGTGCCAGCAGGTAGTGTCGTCGTAGTCGAGTTGGTCAGATCGACGAGGTTGGTGAAGCTGATCGTGTCGATGAACCAGCCAGCAGTGGCATTGCTATCCGTGGTGGCGAGAGAGCCAGATCCGAGGACATAATTGAAACGAATGAGTATGTCCTTTCCGACAAAGGATGTGGGGAGTGATAGATTGCGGGTTTGAAACGTGGCCTCTCCTGAATTGCCGGCTCCGACTTGAGAGAAAATAGTCTCCCAAGTAAGGCCTCCATTCGCCGAAACCTCCACTCTGGCAGTTTGGGCAGTACCAGCGACGGCATGACGACTGCGGAAGTTGAGGGCAGCCCCAGACTTCACATAAAAACTGTTCTTGTAAGTGAGCATCTGCGTGCCACCCACTGCCGGATGACCGAGGCGGTAGGCACCTGTGCCGGAGTCTTTGATCGTCGTGGAGGTCACTGCGTACGTCCCGGTTTTAACCACCGTTACCTTCGATGTGGAGTCGGCATCGTCACTGGCCGCGTTTGAGTTGACGACGCTACGTCCCTTGTAGCCAGTGGCACCGATCACCGAATTGAAGGTGAAATTGGTGCTGGAGATCGTGTTGGCTGTATCAGGTCCCGTCAGGGTGGGAGGTACATAGGTTGGTAGGAAGTCCACTTTCACATTGTTTCCTCCAGTGATCACGGCATCACCACCGCCATTCGCGCCCAGGCCGGTAAAGGTAACTGCCCGGGTGGCATTTGTGGTCGGCACTGGCACGGTATAGCCGCCTGAATTTGCTGTCACCGCATGAAAGCTGGAGCCGTCCACATTCACAGTTAGCCCTCCGATGCCCTCTCCTGGATCATAGAAGCTGTTCCCATTCAGATCATAATAGGCCACGCCGGTGACGAAAGCTTTGTCATCAGGGCTGCCGATGCCGAAGTCCTGTGTCACGAGCTGCGGACCTACCGTGTTTCCACCTACGCTGTTGTTCCCTAGTTTGACCCCGATGCCCACCTCGCGGAAATCTCCATGATTGTTCGCACGGTGGCCGCGGCCGAGCTGCATCCCTCCAGCACCTCCGGGACCCCAGTCGATTTGGAAGCCAGCATGGCCGTGGAGCGCGTCGGTAGCCTTTACATACACACTTTCACCCAGGGATGAAAAACTGTAATTGGCCGCTATCGCACGGTCACCCACGTCTGATCCGCCACTTCCAGTGTGGGTCTGCGTGGCTGTGTCGAATTGGAACTGGGTATGGTCCCGTGCTGCATTGGTGAGATTGGCATTCAGAGCAAGAGGCGGCCTTACGGGCAGCGCGGCGAACTCTGATTTAAGCATATCCAAATCCACCGAAAATTGAGCGATGGCAGCCACGACATCTGGATGGGTGATGGCCGCCATCCTCAGGCCCTCAGCCGTCGGGTTCGCTCGAGCGCGGTTGATCAGCTCCAGGTAAAGCTGCTCCTCATCGGTCGGTGTGCCGATGGAGTAGAGTGTCGTCTGCCCGGTAAAACCGGACTTCTGAACCACTGGCTGTGCCTCGCGATGCAGAATGGCTGGTGGAGTGGGCGGCGCTGATATCGGCTTAGTGACGAGTTGAGCTATGGCTGGAGAGATGAAGAGTAGGGAAAAAAGGGCCGCTTTCATGTTCAGGGTGAGAAATTTACACATATTACCTGAGAGGGCGGAAGATGTTTCTTCATATTTCTTATTCTCACTGAAATTCTCTTTTCATCACGCCCATGCCCGGCATCATCAGCGGCTCCCAGCTTTCTTCCCATGCTCCCAGACATCGCCTCCCTCGCGCACTCGCTTAGCATCTCGAATGATCACCTGGCCCTTTACGGCACGGATAAGGCGAAAGTCTCCCTCAAGGCACTCGAAGACAAGCCGCAGAAGGGAAAACTCATCCTCGTCTCCGCTATCACACCCACTCCTGCGGGCGAAGGCAAGACGACGATGTCCATCGGACTCGCTCAGGGATTGAAGAGGATCGGCCAAAGTGTCGCCCTAGCCCTAAGGCAGCCTTCCATGGGCCCGGTTTTTGGCCGCAAAGGCGGCGCGACGGGCGGCGGCAAAAGCACTGTCCAGCCCGCGCAGAGCATCAATCTCCACTTCACCGGAGACTTCCACGCCATCACCAGCGCACACAACCTGCTCAGCTCCGTGCTGGACAATCAGATCTTCAATCAACAAACCCGCCTCACGCCTGCCAGCCTGCTTTGGAAACGCGTGCTCGATGTGAATGATCGTGCCCTCCGCCGCATCCGCACCAGCGCCGGAGCCGCCACCGAGCGCGCCACAGGCTTCGACATCACAGCAGCCTCGGAAGTGATGGCCATTCTCTGCCTCTCCGAGTCTCTCGCCGACCTCCGTGCTCGGCTCGACCGCATCGTCACCGGCTTTACGCCGGAAGGCGAACCCGTCCTGGCCAAAGAAGCCCGCGCTACCGGAGCCCTGCTCGCGCTGCTTCGAGATGCCCTCCAGCCCAACCTCGTGCAATCCGTCGAAGGCGTCCCCGCCTTCCTCCACGGCGGCCCTTTTGCGAACATCGCCCACGGTTGCAACTCCGTGCTCGCCACCCGCATGGCGCTCGCTCATGCCGACTACGCTGTCACGGAGGCCGGATTTGCCTTTGATCTCGGCGGGGAGAAGTTCATGCACATCAAGTGCCGCCAGTCCGGCCTCCAGCCCGAGGCCATCGTCATCGTCGCCACCGTCCGAGCTTTGAAAATGCACGGCGGCGTCGCTCTCGATGCCCTCACTCAGCCCGATCCCGAGTCGCTGAGAAAGGGCCTGGACAATCTCGCCGCTCATCTGGACAGCGCCCAGCAGTTCCAGCGGCCCGTCATCGTGGCGATCAATCAATTCACCAACGACAGCGCCGAGGAAATCGCCCTCGTGAAGGAATTCTGCGCCGAGCGCGGCGTGCCCTGTGCCCTCGCCAATGTCTTTGGCGAAGGTGGTGCCGGAGCCACGGTTCTCGCTGAAACAGTGCTCGAAGCCTTGGCGAAGTCCGAGTCAAAGCCCCTGCCTTTCCTGTATCAACCTCAGGATAGCGTGGAGCAGAAGCTCCATGCGATCGCCACTCGCATCTATGGAGCCGACGGCGTCTCGCTCACGGAGGAAGCCAAGGCCAAGTTCGCCCTCTTCGACAAGAGCGGCTTCGGCCACCTGCCGCTTTGCATGGCGAAGACGCAGAACTCTCTCTCCGACGATGCCACCAAGCTCGGCCGTCCGAAGGGCTTCAGCATCACCGTCCGCGACTTCGAGATCGCGAATGGAGCTGGCTTCCTCGTCGCCCTCACCGGCACCATGATGCGCATGCCCGCCCTCCCCAAAGTGCCAGCAGCAGAGCGTATCCAGGTCAGCGAGGACGGCGTGATCAGCGGGATCTAACCACATTTACCTGCCAGTCGTCTGCGCCGTCGTTCACCTGCCGGGCAGTAGATCCAGCTGCCGTTTCATAAAGGACGCCGTCTCCGTCATGATCACATCAAGCGAAGGACGCAGTGCGCCGCCGATCTCGCGCCAGTTGTGGCCGGAGTTTTCGACGATGAAGACCTCCACGGTAGCTTTAGCGGCATCGCCGCGCTCCTTCATGTAGTGGGCGTGGTGCACAGGGATCGTGGGATCATTGTCGCCCTGCATCATGAGCAAAGGTGGGCTGGTGGGCCGCAGGTAGGTCACCGGGCTGACCTCGCGATAGGCGGCGAGCCTCGTATTCTCATCCCCGCCTGCTTGCATGATGCGTGAGCCAAAGCGGTCTTTAGCGCCGGCTCCACCAGGTGGAGTGAAAAGCTCCACCTTCTCGAAATCGCACGGCCCATACCATGAAACTCCGGCGATGAGCCGATACTTCGCATCCGCCAGTGCCGGATCGCCAGGAAAAGACTCCGGCGGCGAAAGCAGCAGCATCTGCGCGAGGTGGCCGCCTGCCGAGTCGCCCCAGGTAAACACGCGCTCCGCGTCGATTGAGAACTGCCCCGCGTTTTTCGCGAGAAAGCGCAGCGCGTCCTTCGAGTCGGTCACGCAATCACGCACCGTGATCTTCCCACCTGCCGTGCAGAGCCGGTAATCCACCGAAGCCACGCAAAAGCCCTGCGCATTCAGCGCCCGCACACCCATGAGCCGCACGCCGCGCTCAATCGTCTTGTCCCCAGCCGCCCAGCCTCCGCCATGCGTGAAAAGGACGAGAGGAAACATGGCCCCGGCTTTCGGATTGCTTGGATAATGCAGATCGAGCTTCAGCGGCCCTTGCTCGGTGGTTTTGTAAGTAACATCGAGCTTCGCCGTGGCTGCTTCGCCGTGTGAATCTGCGAGTTGTGTTAGCAGCAGAGTAGCAAGGAGTGGGAGGAAGAGCTTCGAGTGCATCCGATTTGATGGGGCATCCTGGTTTGGTTGGCCAAACCGATAAACACCGTCACAGGCTCGAACTTACGCGGTTCATAGGGGAGGAGCTGTCGGCACAGCGATCGTGGACGAATCAAGCGCCCTTTTCACTCCCACTGTTCGCCGAGCGTGAAGCCACCTCGGCGGCCTCATCCATCGTCGTCGCCATTTACGATGCTGAGGAAGGGAGGCAGCAGTGGCCAAACTGACGGTTTTGCGTGGCAAGATCTGGCTGATCGACTTGGGCATGATGCAAAGACACGCCCCCATTCGGCCAATTGTCGTTTTTAGTGGTGATCTGGCAGCTGGCTGATGATTTGTTGCAAGCGCTTCTCCAAAGATCCTGTCTGAGCCACTGTCCGCAAATCCGAAAGCTGAGATTTAACTCGGCCAATTTGCTCTGAGCGTCTCTTTGCGAGATGTGGCGCCTCGCAATAGGCTGAATCCCCAGGAGGCAATGCAGTCCATCGCATCCAATTCAAGACCCGAGTCCTGTCTTCCTCATAGCCACTTGTCCAGAATGCGCATCTATCACGAGCGCAAAGCTCCAGCATTCTGGCAATACCAATGACAATCTGGATGAATATTTCATCTCCTGACATGTTGTTGGTGCCCTTTCTCTCGATTGATCGAGTGACATGGTCGCGATTGAGGAGCATGACTCGCAGCACCTCTTGGGCACAAACTTGAAAGATAGTGGGGTCCTCGCTGTCGATTGAGCCGACATGGTCGATTCGGCACTGGAGATGCCAGATGTGTTGGTAGCCGATAAATTCATCCCAGCCTTTCCCCGGATCATCGACAAAGTCGTTTAGCAGATCACCAAGGGAGCAAAGGTGCCATTGCGAAGACCATCCTGGCAGTTCTTCACCATTGAAGAACATAGGATAAGGAAGGCCACTGTCAGGATAGTCTAGCATATGAATCAGGGCAGAACCTTCCATGGTTTCGAGGCTGTTTTGTGTCAACACCTCACCAAACAATACCCGAAGTCCATCTCCCAGCCGGTGTCGGTCTTGGTGACGGGGATGCCGGGGGCGAGTTGGTAGAGGTAGCGGCGGCCGTCGTCGGGGTTTTCTGCGGTGATGACGAGGCCAGCTCCACGCAGGGCGACGAGGTGCTTGAGGGTGGCATCAAGTTTCCTGCCGACATTGCTGGCGAGGACGGTGGCGGTGAGGCCTTTGCCGTGGGCGAGGATTTGGAGGAGCCTCCGGCGGGTGGGATCGCCAAGCGCGGCATAGACGGTGTCGGCAGGGATGACCTGCGGCGGTGGCGCGGGGATAGTGGGTGGGGCTGCCGGAGTGCTCATGGACATAGTTTGCCAGGAAACGGAGACTCCTGACAAGCAGGAAGACTCCGCAATCGAGGCACTGGAGCCTCCCGACAAGCAGCACGGCTCCGTAATCGGTGTGACGGAGGCTCCCGACAAGCCGCGCGACTCCGTAATCGGTGTGACGGAGACCCCTGACTAGCGGGACGACTCCGCAATCGGTGTGACGGAGACTCCCGACAAGCAGCGCGACTCCGTAATCGGTGTGACGGAGACTCCCGACAAGTGGGACGACTCCGCGATCGGGGCTCCAAAGACGCTGGGGTCAGGTTTTCGCCCGGGAGCAGACGATCCGGGCATCCAGGGCGATGACGCCGTTGGCGGTGGCGAGGAGGGGGTTGATGTCGAGTTCCTGGATCTCGGGGCAGGTGAGGACGAGGTCGCCGAGCTTCACGAGGGCGTCGGCTAGGGCGCGAAGGTCGGCGGGCTGGAGATGGCGGGTGCCTTGGAGGGCGCGGTGGATGCGGGTCTGGCGGATACGATCCAGCGCGAGCATGGGGGAAAGTGGCGGCAGGAGCAGGACGCGGTCTTGCAGCACCTCCACCATGACGCCACCGGCACCAAAAAGCAGCACGGGGCCAAACTGGGCGTCGTGGGTGCAGCCGCAGATGAGCTCCAGGCCCTTTTCCCGGAACATGCGCTGCACGGCCACGCCGTCGAAGTCGGCGGGTGGCACGGCTTTTTCGATCCGCTGCCAAGCGGCGCGGACGGCATCGGCGTCCTGTAGGTCGAGCTGCACGCCGCCAATATCGGTCTTGTGGGTGATGGTGGGGCTTTGCAGCTTCAGCACGACGGGGAATCCGATCTCCTGGGCAAGTGCGACGGCTTCTTCGGCGCTCCTGGCGTGGCGGGTTTCCAAAACGGGGATGCCAGCAGCGGCGAGGACTTCCTTGGCCTGAATCTCGGTGAGCAAAGTCCGACCCGCAGCGCGATGGCGGGCGATAATTTCACGCGCCTCCGGCAAAGTGGGGCGCTCGGTGCAGGCGAGGCGGTTCGTTTCTTCTAACCAACGGAGCCTCTCCTGCCGCTGCCACATGAACTGCCAGGAGCGCGCGGCTTCATCGGGGTAATCATAGGTCGGTATGCCGCCGGCGTTCAGGGCTTCGCGCGCGGTTTCGACGGCATCGCCACCCATCCAGCTCGCGAGCAAGGGTTTGTTCGTCGTTTTGGCCAAAGCGATGAGGGATTCCGCGATGGCGAGTGGCTCGGTCATGGCCTGCGGGGTGAGCACGGCGAGGATGCCGTCGGTCTGCGGATCATCGGCGATGGCGCGGAAGGCGTGGGCATAGCGGGCGGCATCCGCATCGCCGAGGACATCGGCGGGATTGCCGTGGCTCCAATGCGCGGGCAGTTGGGAGTCGAGCTGCTGGAGCGTGGCGGGCGTGAACTCGGCCAGCTCACCGCCATGACGCACGAGGGCATCGGTGGCGAGCGCGCCGGGGCCGCCGGCATTCGTTACGATGGCGAGCCGTGGACCGGTGGGCAGGGGCTGCTTGGACAGAACCTCGGCCATGTCGAAGAGCTGCTCGATGGTGTCCACCCGCAGCACGCCAGCGCGTTCGAAGGCGGTATCGAGCACGTCATCGCTGCCAGTCATGGCGCCGGTATGAGAGGCGGCGGCGCGTGCGGCAGCGGCAGTGCGGCCGACTTTGATGGCGATGATGGGTTTCTTTGCCGCGACACAGCGGGCGGCCTCCATGAAGGCTGCGGCATCGCCCACGGACTCCATGTAGAGGACGATGCTTCCCGTGGCGGGGTCATCGCCGAAATGGCGGATGAGGTCGCCCCAGCCGACATCGAGCATGGAGCCGACGGAGACAAAGGCGCTGAAGCCCAGCTCCAGCGCCACGCCTTCGGGGCCGGTCTCTTTGAAGCCAGCGGAGATGATGATGGCCGCCTGCACCCCACAGGCGGCGCATTCGCGGATGATCTCTGGCAGGGTGGCCGCCGGGGTGGCGATCACTGCGAGATCGACTGTTTGGCCGATGGCGCTCAAGCTCGGCCAAGTGCGATAGCCGAGCACTTGGTCATGCTTGGCATTGATGGGGTAAAGCTCGCCTGCGAAGGCGATAAGGTTTTCCATCAAAGCCCGCCCGACACTGCCCGCGCGCTCCGTGGCTCCAACCAAGGCGACGGAATGCGGCGCGAAGAAGGGCATGAGTGGCGAAGAGCTCTCAGGCAGCGAACAGGTGGCAAGCGGAGCGGTGGACATGAAGTTAGTCTCCACACGCTGGACTGCACAAGCCAACGCGAGTTTGTGGAAAGCGGGGCCGTGGTTGTGTGGCGGCTAGCCTGCCTTGGCGCAGTCTGGGCACTGACCGTAGAAGGTCAGCTCGTGGTAGATGCGCTGAAAGCCTGAGTTCGCTGCGATGGTCTTTTCCAGCGTCTGCACGGGGCAGGCGATGTCCAGCCGCTCGATGCAGCCGCAGCCATTGCAGATGAGGTAGTCGTGGTGCTCGCCGGGCAGATTGATGATGTAGTAGGCGGCGCGGTCATGCAGGCCGAGGCGGCGAATGAGGCCATGCTGCTCCAGCTTGATGAGCAGACGATAAACGGTGGCTTTGTCCGCACCGCTGGCGAGCTCCTTCGATTCAGCGATGTCGCCCAGCGTGATGGGTTGGCAGGCCTGGATGAGGATGCTGAGTACGTCACTGAGCGCCCGAGTCCGCCGCAGTCCTTCGCCCCGGGCACGTTCCATGGATTCCGCGAGCAGCTTCTCCGGGTCATGCCGATGGCAGCCGTCGTGGTGGTGGTGGTGGTGCTTGCTCATGTGCCGTGAATGAACTCTTTCGCTCAGACTCCCTCAGGCTGGCGCTTTTTCTCGGCCTTGGTCTTCATGCGGATGTTCAGCATCTCGGTGAAGACGGAGAAGGCCATGGCGAAATAGACGAAGCCTTTCTGGAAGTGAACGTGGAAGCCCTCTGCCACGAGTGTGGTGCCGATGAGCAGGAGGAAGGAGAGGGCCAGGACCTTCACCGTGGGATGACGGCTGATGAAATCACTGACAGCCCCGGCGAAGATCATCATGAAGCCGACAGCGATCATGACGGCGATGATCATGATCATGACATCATCCACCATGCCGACGGCGGTGATCACGGAGTCGAGAGAGAAGACGATGTCCAGGACGGCGATTTGGACGAGGATGGCGCCGAGTGCGGCCTTGGCTTTGCCTGCGTCGGGGCTTTCCTCCTCATGGCCTTCGATCTTGTGGTGTAGCTCCTTGGTGCTTTTCCAGAGCAGGAAGAGGCCACCGAGGATGAGGATGAGATCTTTCCCGGAAATCTCATGCCCCATCACGGCAAAGAGCGGCTCTTTCAGCTGCATGACCCAGGTGATGCTCAGCAGCAGCATGATGCGGGTCACCATGGCAAAGGCCAGACCGAGGAAGCGTGCGCGCGGACGCTCCGCCACGGGCAGCTTGTCCACGAGGATGGAGATGAAGACGATGTTATCGATCCCCAGCACGATCTCCATCACGGTGAGCGTCAGCAGTGCGATCCAGGCTTCGGGACTACTGATCCAGGAGATGTCGAAGGGATTGACGGCGAGAAACGGGAGGAAATCTGTCATGCGGCGCGGAGACTAGATCAGGATTCTCCGCTAGCAAGGCGCACTGGAGCTGGACCGAGTCCGCAGCCGCTCAAGGCAGGATCTGCCACTTCGCCTGACGCAACACGGCGAGATGGGGTTCCTTCATACTTTCATACCAAACGGTCAAAAGGGTGCCGTCGGCTAGCTCGACGGTGCTGGGGTAGCCGAGATCGCCGCCTTTGCCATCGCCTGAGAGGATCACGGGCTCACTCCAGGTCTTGCCGTGATCGGTGCTGAGTCGAGCTTGGTTCCCAAAAGGCGGGCGGCGGTGGCCGTAGGTCATCAGGAGGCGGCCGTCACGGAGGCGGAGGAGATGGGAGGGCAGGCCAAAGGTGATGGCGTGGGGCTCTGTCCAGGTCTTGCCGCCGTCTTTGGACTCGGTTTGCAGGGTGCCGCCTTTGTCAGCGGGGTTGTGATTGCGGATCTGGGCGATGATCGTGCCATCGGCAGCCTCCACGGCGTGGAGTTCATGGTAGCTGTGGGCAGCGTCGTCGCCTTTCCGGGTGGGGATGTCTGCCAGCCATTGCCAGGTGAGGCCGTCGTCTTTCGATTCGGCCACGCCGATCTTCTTTTCTCCAGTCCAGAGCTGCTTGCCGGCATAAAGCAGGCGGCCGTCTTTGAGCTGGATGGGGCCGTGCGGGCTGTTCACCACGGTGGGGATGCGGTTTGACCATGTTTTGCCGCCATCTGTGGAGCGGATGAGCCACACCCCGAGTTCGGCTTTGCGCTCCTCGTCATTGAGCCGGTCATGAGCGGCCTTCCACTTCGCAAAGCGCTCAGGAGCCATGGCTTTAGAGACCCACCCCTTGTCGGTGTGCTCGGTCATGGCGGTGGCTTTTTTGAATGAGTCCTCATAGGCGAGCGAGGTGAAGGTGGTCACGAGCAGGGTGCCCTTCGCCGTTTCCAGCACGCCAGAGTCGCGGTCGTCGATGGCACCATCCAGCAGCACGCGGGGCCAGGTCCAGGTCTGGCCGTCATCGCGGGAGGTCATGGCGTGGACCTGACCAAAAGGGCAGACGTGGGACTCCCGCCCGCCGGACCAGGAGAGCCAGAGCTCGCCATTCGCCCGGCGGACGACGGTGGGCCAGCCGTGGTAGTACTCGGATTGATGCGAGATGACTTTGGTCTCCAAAATCTTGATCGCCGGTGGCTCGGCACTTTTCAGGCTGCTGGTGACAATGAGGAGACTGAGAGGCAGAAGTAATGCCGGGTAGGAGGTCATGCGGAGACAACGGCAGCGGCGTGGCAGGTTTGCATTGTCACGCTGCGGGACCACGCTCCTATCCAGCATCATGCCAGCACACGCCGACAGCTTTTCCATTACCACCCGGGGCAAGGGCACCTACGAAATCACCGAGCGCTGCGAGCAGATCGTGCGCGCTTCAGGCATCAGGACGGGCATGGCCACGATCTTTGTGCAGCACACGAGCTGTAGCCTGGTCATCTATGAAAATGCCGATCCCTCCGCGCGGACGGACCTGCATTCGTTCTTCGATCACCTGGTGCCGGAGGACACGCCCTACTTTGTGCACACCTACGAAGGGCCAGACGACATGCCCAGCCACCTGCGTATGGCGCTCACCCGCACGAGCGAGGTCATCCCGGTGGTGAACGGACGGCTGGCGTTGGGGACTTGGCAGGGGATTTTTCTTTTCGAGCATCGGCGGGCTCCACATACGCGGAATGTGGTCATCAGCGTGGTCGGGGAGTGAGCTGACAAAACGGTTGCTCCACAAGCCAGCGAATGGCTAAGATGACGGACTATGGCATCCCTCAACAAAGTCATGATCATCGGCAACCTCACCCGCGACCCCGAGGTGCGCTTCACCCCGAAAGGCAATGCTGTGTGCGACATGGCCCTGGCTGTAAACCGCCGCTACCTTTCCGACTCAGGTGAACGAGTGGAGGAAGTGACCTACTTGGACATCGTCCTCTGGAACAAGCAGGCCGAACTCGCTGGGCAGTACCTGGCGAAAGGCCGCTCCGTCTTCGTCGAAGGTCGTCTGCAAATGGACTCATGGGAAGACAAAGCCACCGGTCAGAAGCGCACCAAGATCCGCATCGTGTGTGAGAACATGCAGTTCCTCGACAGCAAGGGTGGTGCTGCAGGTGGTGGCGGTGGCGGCGGCTACCAGGGTGGTCATGATGACGAAGGTGGCTACAGCCCATCTCCACCTCCACAGCAGGCGCGTCGTCCGATGGGCAATAGCGGTGGTGGTGGCGGCGGCGGATACCAGCGCCCAGCCCCGCAGCAGCAGCGGCCGCCTCAGCGTCCCGCTCCGCAGCAGCAGGATGACTTCGGCGAAGGCCCCATCACAGACGGTCTCGAAGGCGACGACATCCCCTTCTGATCGCCGGAATGTGCGCCGCTTGCGCATTCATGTGCAGCCTTTGGCAGCCCTCTAGGAAACTGGAGGGCTGCTCGTTTTGGGTCTCAGAACGCCGTTTCCCCCACCGGCTCAACCACCCAAATCCAAACGCCATGAAAGCACTCATCCCCGCCATCCTGCTAGCCCTCGTCAGCGTCACTGCCGTCTTTGCCAAAGGCGGTCCCGCCATCAATGACAAATGCCCTGTCGATGGCAAAGCCGTCCGCATCATTTACCGCGTCTTCACTGAGAAAGGCAATGTCGCCTTCTGCTGCGTGGACTGCATGGACACGTATGAGAAGAATCCAGCCCGCTACACCGTCGAGCCCAAGGCTCCCGGCAAGTAAGCTGCCGTGGAAGGCGCAGCGTTTGAGAACAGGATGGCGGCTGGGTCGGATCTTGCTTCACAGATCCTAGGCGTAGGCTGCAAACTTTTGTGCTCTCGCTGCGTCTTTTTAGTCCCCCCAAACATGAATACCTCTCGTCGTCTTTTCCTCCGTGGCACTGGTGCCGCGCTCGGCCTGCCGTGGCTGGAGTCCATCTGCGCTTTCGGAGCTGAATCGGTCAAAAACAACACCGCGCCGCGCCGCCTCGCCGTGTGCTTCACTGGCAATGGTGTGAACCCGCATCACTGGGGTGCCGAAACTACGCCTGCGGGCATGGCCTTCAAAAAATCGCTCACGCCGCTCGAAGGACTCAAGAAGCATGTGAACGTCTTCACCGGCCTTTGGAATCCCACCACCGTCGAGGGCGAAGGCGGCCACTACCCGAAGATGAACGTGCTTTGCGGCCTGAAGGTGAAAAAGACCACCACCGATGTCGAGGTGGGCACCACGATGGATCAGCTCATCGCCGCGCAGACGGGCAAATTCACGCCCGTGCCCAGCGTCGTGCTCGGCACTGAGCGGCCCAGCTACAGCACGGACAGCGGCTTCACGTCGATCTACTCCGCCTACATCTCTTGGAGCACGCCAACCACGCCTGCACCGAAGGAAATCTTCCCGCAGCAGGCCTTTGACCAGCTCTTCGACGACGGCAGCCGCCGCAAGCGCGACAAAAGCATCCTCGACCTCGTGCTCGAAGACGCCAGCAGCCTCAAAACCAAGCTCAGCAGCCGCGACAAGCAGAAGCTCGACGAATACCTGACCTCCGTGCGCGAGATCGAGCAGCGCGTCGAACTCGCCGAAAAAATCAGTCAGGCCGAAACCAACGGCCAGGGCTGGATGCCCACCGTGAAGGCCCCGACCATCGGGCGACCCGCCGCAGGTATCCCCGCCAGCAGCGAGGACCACCTGCGCCTCATGTTCGACATCATGCTCCTCGCCTTCCAGATGGACCGCACGCGCGTCGCCACCTTCATGATGAACAACGACCTCTCCAACATGCGCTTCCCCAGCCTCGACGGCATCAGCGGCGGCATCCACGAGCTCTCGCACCACGCCAATGACGAGCACCGCCTCAGCCTTTATCAGCGCGTGAACGAGCATCAGGTCAAACTCTGGGCCGAGTTCCTCGCCAAGATGCAGGCCACGAACGAAGGCGAGCGCACCCTGCTGGAAAACAGCATGATCCTGCTCACCAGCAGCCTCATGGACGGCAACGCGCACGACTCTCGCCAGCTCCCCGTCGTCCTCGCCGGTGGTGGCGGCGGCACCATCCAAGGCGGCCGCTTCCACGACCTCAGCCAAGACCCCAACCGCAAACTCTGCCGCCTCCACATCGCCCTCATGGACCGCATGGGCGTGAAAACGAGCCACTTCGGCGATGCGGAGAATGCGTTGGTGATTTGAGCAACCGATGCGGGTTCGCCAAAACCCCCTGCTTGCAGAGCCGGGACAAAAAAGTATGCTCGTCCCATGACACTCGTTCTCGAACTCCCGGACGCTTGGAAGCGCCTGCTCGGCCTCGATACAGCCGATGCTCCCGCACGTGCCCGCGAGATGCTGATCACGGAAAGCTATCGTGAAGGGAGGCTCTCCCGAGGCCAGGCGGCGGAGATGCTTGGACTCGGATTTCACGAAGCAGAAGCTTTCTTCAAGCGCCACGGAGCAGAGCAGCAGCCCAGTTGGGAAGAGCTGGAGGCTAGTGCTCAAAAGCTCCGTGCTGCTCTCCAGGCATGAGTGCCCAGACCGTGGTCGTGGCGGATACCACGCCACTGAATTATCTCGTTCTCATCGAACAAATTGAGGTTCTTCATCGGCTGTTTGGCGAGGTGATGATTCCCGAGGCCGTGCTCACGGAGCTTCGCCATCCCAAAGCACCCATGGCTGTCACGGCATGGCTGCAAAACCTGCCCCACTGGCTCCGCGTCTTGAAAGTCTCGGAGGTGGACCGCACCATTCAGCTCGGTCAAGGCGAGACCGAGGCCATCAGCCTTGCCATCGAACTCCAGGTCTCCATCGTGCTCATGGACGAGCGTCGAGGGCGAGCCGCAGCGGAGGCTCGTGGCTTGCTCCCTATCGGCACCTTGAACATCCTCGATCTCGCAGACGAACGCGGACTTCTTGACGGTGTAACGTCGCTCAATGAACTCAAGCGAACCACCTTCCGTGCCGACCAAGAGCTGCTCGATCGCTTCGAAGAGCGCATGAGGGCCCGCAAAGCGTGACGCGGAGAGTGCGCTGGCGATTTGATCCTAATAGATGGCCATTCAACGTGAGCCTCCGGCTCGTGACGCAGTCGCTCAGGCATCTGCCAATCCACCAATCAACACCCTCAGATTCTCCTTTGCCCGCGTCTCGAATCGCTCACGCGCCCACGGCGTCCGGTAAATCGGCTCACGGGCCAAAAAGCCGCGCAAAACCTCCGCCCGCTTCTCGCGATACACCGCCTCGGCCACCCAGGCATACTCCGCGCGAATCTGCTGCTCATACTCCAGCACCCGCTCGGGCGACTGCGCGAAGATGGCGAGGTCGATGTCGATGATCCACGCATCGTCCGGCCCTACGCCGGGCTGGTGTGACTTTGTGAGCAGGATCAGCCGCGCCACCTCGCGGGCCGTTTCACCATCGCCCAGCGCCTCGACAGCCATCTGGGCACTAATCACCTCGTTTTCGACGCTTTTCGGATCATAGACGGCATCATGAAACCATAACGCCATCTCGATGAGGTCGGGTTGCTGCATCAAACCCTTCGCCTCATCCAACACGCCCAAACACTCCTCCAGATGCTGCAGCGAGTGATACGCCCGCTGCGGCTCGCCATAGGCCCTTACAAGCCTGTCATGCCATCCAACCGCATCACCCACGATGCCCGTTCGCTCCGCAAGTGGCAGCCAGTGATCGAGTGAGGTTCTCATCGGTTAAAACAAAAGGTTCTTCTCAAATTCGGCCACATGGGGCGGCAGTTTGCGGGTGAAGCCAACGATCTTACGCTCAAAGTGCTCCGCCAGCGGCATGATGAGGATCCTCTTCACTGCTTTTGTAAGAGCTCGGCAACTACCATGCACGAGGATGTCATGGCTTGGCTGAATCGAAATGCTCAATCAGCGGATAGATGCGGGTGTTGAGTTCGCGCATCGCATCAAGCAACGGCGTGTAGGGCTCGTAGCCAGCATTCAGGATGCCTTTGTTACTGTCGCGGTTGGAGGCATCGGTCTTCGTGTTCGTCGGATCGTTGTCCATGTATTTGAACCAATGCCAGCCGACGCAGGTTTTAGATTCGAGCAAGCCGAGGGCAAAGTTTTGGTAGAAGGCACCACGACCGGCCTGCGTCTTCACCAGCCAGCCGGCACCGCTGGTGTTGCCCATGCCGCTATCCATGCCTTTGACATAGAACTCAGTGACCAGGCACGGCTTGCCGGACCATTCGTGCCACTGGCGCAGATGCTCCTTCTGCGGGTTCCAGTGATCGTAGTAGTTCATCGAGATAGCATCACACCAGCGGCCCGCCGCCTTCCACGCACCGCTGGCATGCTTCGCAGGCCCGTGAAAGCGTGAACCGAGGCACAGATGGTGCGGCAGCGCCTCACGAATGGCCTGCGTCGTGATGCGGAAGTAGGCGTCAAAGACATGCTCCACAAAGTCGCGGCGACGTTCATCGGTGACAGCACCTTTCCCTGTCATGAAAGCTTCCGCTGCAGCTTGTGTTGCTCCACCGCGCTTCAGCATGCGATCCAGCATGTCCTTTTTGATGGGTAGCTCATTGTCGGAGAACACACCGACGAGCCATGGATCTTCCTTCATCGCCAGGAGTCGCGTACGGCATTCCACAGCGCAGAACTCGGCAAAACCAGGCTCAAATACCGGTAGTACATCGTCCGCATAACCCGTGTGACCGGAGTCCGCATGGGTGAGGCCCAGCTTTCTCCCAAAGCCGCTCATCAGGCCAAGCGTCACCGTGTAGGGCATGGGCTTGGCCGCTTGGCGGATCGTCTCGTGATCGGAGAAACCACCGCAGCCGTTGAAGCCATGCTCGCGGAGCAGATCGAGCGTTTTCGTGGCCCAGGCCTCCGGCGTTCCGAAAAGCTTCTCGAAGGGTTCCTTCGCTGCCAGTTTCGATTCCGGCTTCAGGGAGCAAACACCTGCGAAGATAAAGCGCCCGCCTTCGGGATCAATCATCCACCAGCGCTCGCCGATCTTTTCCACACGGAAAAAGCCGGTCGCCTTTTGTTTCTCCGTCGCTAATCCGCCGAAACGCGTCAGCGCATCGGCGGACAACGGGACCACATCGAAACTGGCTACCGTGCGCGTCTCACGCCCCTTCCACTCTGCAGAAACGACGGCCTTCGCATCCACCAAACGCACATCTGCCGCGTGTGCGGCCATCACAGGAAAAATCAGCAACCATGGAAACTTCATGCCGCCTGAATAGCACGCCTGATGCGTCCTGCCCATCATGATCTCATGCGCTGGCGGCCGCCTACTTCGCCGAATAGCCCTTCCACAGCCACTCCAGCGCCTGCGGCAGGATTTGCGACCGCGCGGGCCCGAGTCCATGACCGGCATTCAGGCAATAGACATACTGATAAGGATAGCCTTTGGCCTTCAGCACCTTTGCCATGCGATGATTGGCCTCCACCCAGTCGTGCATGTCGTCACGCATGACGTTGGGATTGAGCAGATCGCGATCTCCCACGGCCAGATAGATGCGCAGCGGCTTCTTGGGGCTCTCGGGGATGAGCTTGTTATGAAAGCCCCACGCGCCATCCGGTGTCTCGGGATTGAAGGGCCACTGCTGGTTCACAAAGGTGCCCGAGGTGGTCAGCACGCGATGATACAAATCCGTGCGATACCACGCCATCGCCAGGGCGCAGGAGCCACCGGAGCTGCTGCCCATCGTGGCGCGGCCTTCGGGATCTTTGGTGAGTTTGACGCCTGCGTTCTTCTCCACCAGCGGCAGCACCTCGTTCTCGATGAACTCCGCATACAGGCCGGACATCGTGTCATACTCACGACCGCGCTCATGCCCCTGCGCATCGCCACCACCGCTGGAGATCAGGATGGCGACCTGCACCGGCACACGCTTCTGCGCGATGATGTTGTCCAAAATGTGCGGCAACGTCATGTCCGGCTTTCCACGCGGCCCGTCATGACCCACGATGAACGGAGCCTCCGTGCCCGCGACGTATTGCGCCGGCACATACACCGTCACGAAGCGCTGGTAGTCGATCGGATGCGTCTCCACGATCAGCGTCTTCGGATTGTTTGGGTCCACCGTGCCGAAAACATCCCGCGCGATGCCGGGATTGAAGAGCTTGCAGTCCTTCGACTCCATCACGAACTGCGTCACCTTTCCCTGCGGCACGCCTTCCACCACCTTCGTCTCCGGCGCGGCGACGTAGTCAGGCCCGATGACGAAATCGCCATCGACATTCGCCGGGGCATTCACGCCCGGTTTGCCATCCAACCGCGTGAACTTGGGTGCGCTCGGCGCATCAAAAGGCCTCGTCGGTGGCTGTGGACGGTCCGGCTTCTTTTCCTTGGCCTTCTGGGCGAAAGCTGGGACGGCAAGTGTGGTGATAGCGAGCAGGAGAAATGGCCGGAGGTAGAGCATGAGACTGGGATCGTGATTCAATAAATGAGCGAGATACACACTCAACGTCACCGACGGCTCGCACCCTTCAAAAGGTCGCGTGCTTCATTTCGAAGGCCCATCCTGCCTGAGCAGGCATCCCTCTTCCGAGTTCGATCTCACTCGATGAATGATCAACCCGAGACAGGATTTGGACGCCTAGCATCAGCCCTGACTCTTTTTAATCGCCCGGCAAGTCAGGCGATGTGGCGGCGTAGGTTTGGGAGCAACTCAACGCCACCCGCATGAATCCCAAGACTGCCTCCATCACCAGCGCCTTCAGTCCCGCTCGCGGAGACCTGCTGCGGGTCGGCTCCACACGGCGCGGGTTTCTTCAAACGGGGCTTGCTGGTCTAGCGGGTGTTTCAATGCCTTCGCTGCTGCAAACGCAGGCGCTGGCCGCCGCAACCGGTCAGGCGAAGAGCAAGACCAACGTGATCCTCTTCTGGCTCTCCGGCGGCCCGAGCCACATCGACATGTGGGACCCGAAACCGGACGCACCGAGCGAGATTCGTGGCCCCTTCGGCCACATCTCGACGAAAGTGCCCGGCATTCATGTCTGCGAGCATCTGCCGCTCACGGCGAAGATCATGGACAAGCTCACGCTGATCCGCTCGGTCGATTGCAGCGCCAGCAATCACACGCCGATCACGATGCAGGCCTGCAATCCGCTCGCGAAGCGCACGAACGATGGGCGCGATGGCGGCGGCTGGCCTTCGATGGGTTCCATCGCGGCGAAGTTTCGAGGTGCGAATGCGCCGGGAATTCCCGGCTACGTTGCTCTGGCTGACTCGCTGCCTGCCGACATCTGGGGCGCGGGCCACATGGGCGGCGACTTTGAGCCTGTCAGTGGCAAAGATCTCGCCGGGCGACTCAAACTCTCCGAAGGCCTGACTATCGAGCGCCTCGGCAATCGCCGTGATTTGCTGGCGCAGATGGACGACTGGAAGCGCAGCGTCGATGGCAATGCGCAGATCGCCGCCGCAGATCGCTACACACAGCAGGCCTACGAGGTGCTCATGACCGGCAACGCGCAACGCGCCTTCAATCTCGACGCCGAAACGCCTGCGATGCGCGACCGCTACGGCCGCGACAGCATTGGCGAAAAGGCGCTGCTGGCACGTCGCCTCGTCGAAGCTGGCTCCACTTTTGTCACCGTGAGCGGTGCCTGGGGTTACTTTGACCATCATGGCGATGAAGTGAAGTGGGGCGGCATCAAAAAGGGCCTCACGCCGCTGCTCCCCAGCGTGGACCGCACGCTGCACGCCATCGTCACCGATCTCGATGACCGCGGCCTGCTCGACAGCACGCTCATTCTCATGATGGGCGAGTTTGGCCGCAGTCCGACGATCAACAAGAACGCCGGACGCGACCACTGGCCACGCGTGATGTCCATGGTCGTCGCCGGTGGCGGCATGAAGCACGGCCAGGTCATCGGCAGCACCGACCGCCAAGGCGGAGACATCGACAGCCGCCGCGTCGCGCCGGGAGATCTCGCTGCCACCGTGTTTCACCATCTCGGCATCGAGCAGAACACCAACTGGATCGATCCGCAGGGTCGGCCTCGACCCATCGTCGCGGATGAAGGCAAGGTGATCAGCGAATTGGTTGGCTGAGTCCGGTGCGCGAGCGCATTCTCCCGCATCTCATGAATGCCCGCCTCATCCTCGCGATCCTCGTCACCTCGCTTCAACTTTCCGCACACGACCTCGTCATCGCCCACGGGCGCGTGATGGACCCGGCCAGCGGTCTCGATGCCGTGCGGCACATCGGCATTACCAGCGGCAAAATCAGCGCGATCTCCGAGACGCCGCTTTCTGGCGATAAAATTCTCGATGTAGCCGGGCATGTCGTGTCGCCCGGTTTCATCGACATCCATGCGCACGGCCAGACCACCGGCGACATGCAGATTCAGGCACGCGATGGCGTGACGACGGCGCTCGACATGGAAGTCGGCGTTTATCCTGTGAGTGAATGGTATCGCTCCATGGAGGGCAAAGCGCCGCTGAATTTCGGAGCTGCCGTCGGCCACATCACGGTGCGCTTTGCCGCGTTCCATCCGCAGCTTCGCATTGGGCACTGGGCGGTGAATCGCGCTCGTGTTTCCGGTCTCGGCGCATCGCCCGCAGGGGCCAACAAGATCGCGAGCGAGGCCGAATTGAAGCTCATGGATGAGGCGATTCGGCGCGGGCTTGATGAAGGCGCGTTGGGCATCGGATTCGGCATCAATTACACGCCAGCGGCTGATCCGAGCGAGATCGAGGCGATGTTTCGCATCGCGGCGGAACGCAAGGTGCCCGCTTTTGTCCATACGCGCGCCTTTGGCATCGCCGCCATTCGCGAGGCCATCGATACAGCGAAGAAGACCGGCGCTGCGTTGCACATCGTTCATGTCGGCAGCAGCGGCATCACGGATGTGCCGGAAGTCTTGAAGCTGATCGACACCAGCAAGGCCGCTGGCATGGATCTCACGACCGAAGTGTATCCCTATACCGCCGCATCCACCGCGCTGGAGTCGGCGATGTTTAACCCCGGCTGGCAGGACAATCTCAAAATCAGCTACGGTGATCTCGCCTGGGCCGCGACGGGTGAACGGCTCACGCAGGAGACGTTTGAGTCGTATCGCAAGCAAGGCGGCTGGGTGATCATCTACATGATGAAGGACGAGAACGTCGAGAAGGCCATCGCGCATCCCGGTGTGATGATTGCCAGCGACGGCATCCCGTTCGTCGATGGCAAAGGTCATCCGCGCGGTGCGGGCACCTTTGCGCGAGTGCTCGGCCATTACTCCCGCGAGAAGAAACTGCTGCCGATGATGGATGCTCTCGCCAAGATGACGATCCTGCCCGCGAAGCGTCTCGAAGGCCATGTACCGATGATGAAACACAAAGGCCGCATCGCCATCGGGGCCGACGCGGACATCACCGTCTTCGATCCGGCCAAAGTGATCGACCGCGCGACCTTTGAAGCGCCCACCACGCCATCGGCAGGCATTCCGCATGTCTTGGTGAACGGCACTTTCGTCGTGCGCGATGGCGAACTCGTGAAAGATGCTCGACCGGGCCGCGCTGTGAAAGTCACGCCATGAAACACCTCCTTTTCCCTCTCCTCCTCGCCACCACCGCTCTCGCTGACGACGTGCCGCAGTGGCGCGATCTCTTCAATGGCAAGGATCTCACCGGCTGGGTCGATGTGAACACCAGCAAGGACACCTGGAGCGTCAAAGACGGCCTGCTCGTGTGCAAAGGCCTGCCCATCGGCGTGATGCGCAGCGAGAAGCAGTATGAAAACTTTATCCTGCACATCGAGTGGAAGCACACGCAAGCAGGTGGCAACTCCGGCGTCTTTGTTTGGAGCGAAGGCAGCACACCGCCGGACCGTCCGTTGCCTAAGGGCATGGAGGTGCAGATGCTCGAACTCGAATGGCCGAAACTGCATCCGACCAAAGACGGTCAGCCCAATCACCCCGGCTTTGTCTCTGGCGAACTCTTCGGCGCGAATGGCCTCGAAGGCATTCCCGACAATCCGCGTGGCCGCCGCAGCATGTCGTGGGAGTTTTGCTGCAAAGGCAAAGGCGAATGGAACACCTACGACGTCGTGTGCGTCGATGGCACCGTGAAGCTCTCCATCAACGGCAAGTTCGTGAACGGCATCAGCCAGTCCACCGTGCGCAAAGGCTACCTCTGCCTCGAATCCGAGGGCGCGGAGATACATTTTCGTAACATCAAGATCATGGAGCTGCCTGGCGGTCGCGTGACACCTGAGCAGACGGCTCCTTTGGTAAAGTAGCCGCCTCGCTCCGCGAGACGAGCAAAGCGCTTTCGCAAAGTCAGAGTGGTTGCGAGTTTTGGAAGCGCATTGTGTCGGCGTGAGCACAAGGCTCATCTCGCGGGAGCGAGATGGCTACTTTGCTGTTGCCTTCATTAGCTCATCCACCTTCGTCGTGATCCGCTCCTCCACCGTCTCGGTATAGGGCGCACGGTGTCCGTATTCAAACATGCCGGTGACACCTTCATAGCCGCCTTCTTTGAGCACACGCAGGCTGGGGATGTAGCTGGTGAGGTCGTTGTTGTAACCACAGACCCAGGTGTTGTTCCAGCCGTAGGCCGCTTTGAATTTCAGCGAGTAATCCACCACCGTCTCACCCGTGAGCGCAATGAACGTGAAGTCAGGTCCGATGCGCCAGACCTGAATCGGATACTTCACACGATTCGGCGGCGAGCCGAGCGTCTCGTATTGGCGGATGAAGTGTTCGAATTCACGCTTCGGCATGCCGGTGAGATTCGGAAGACGCTGTTTCAACTCTTCGTGCGGGATGCCCGGCTGCAATTCCAGCTCTGTCTCGCCCATCGCGGCCTGGATTGGCCCGTTGAGCGGTTTCATCGTGCCAGCGATGACTTGGCGCACCGCTTCGGCCAAGACCTTGCCATACATGCTCGCCAACTCTGTTGCTTCGACATCCTTCCCGCGAATGCGCGGCAGGGGATTCGCATCTCCGCCGCAATTCTGCACAAACATCGCCACGGAGCCGGGAAACGACTTCTCCAGTTCAAGCTGATCAAAGCCTGCGTAGTCGCCATTGATGCTCAACCCGCCGAGGGCCGTCGTGTGGCACGAATAGCCGAACACGATGGCCTTGAGGTCATTGCCAGCCTTCACCGCGATCACCGGCACATCCTGATCCACCTGCCCGCCAAACGCGCGACTCTCAGGACCGCGTGAACGCCGTCTGTTCACTGCAACACCAGCCAATCCTTGTTCAAAAGTCAGTTCCGCAGGCGCGAGGTTCGCGATGGCCTTACCAATGACTTCATCATACTTCGCATACACCATCTGCGTGTATCGATCCTTCGCCGCAGCCTCCTCCGGTGTGAATTCATAATACAACCACAGCACATCCTCCGTCACCGGACATGAGTGATTGTGCGACGTGTTCAGGATCAGGCGCTCTCTCGCGATGTGATGCTTCTCCGCCGCATTCTTCGAGATCACCGCGATCATTTTGTTGCTCAGCCCCACCAGATCTGCCGTCACCAGCACCGAAGTCGCCCCCGAATCATCCTTCAGCGCGAGTGCCTTGAGCCAGATCGGATGCTCCACCCGCTGCGACATGCGCGTCTTCCCACCGTAACCGGCGAGTGGCACGGATTCGGCTGGTGTGATGTCCGCCTTCGCTGCGCCTGCTTGCCAAGCGGCAGAGGCCATCGTGCAAAAGCCGAAGAGGGTGGTTAAAAGCATTTTCATAACTCACTTCACCTCCGCCGCCATCTCCAGCAGCGCGTTCATGAGCTTCACGGAGGCCTGCGATTCCGTGTTGTTCGTGCCGGGCCAGGTTTCGTAGCCGCCGAGTTCAAAGTGACGCGGGGTGGGCATGTAGCCGTAGTAGCCGTGCGCCAGCTCGACCATGAAGGATTTCGCGAAGGGGCTGCGCTTGCGGAATTCGACGCCGGTCTCGGCAAAGGTCTCGCAGGGCGAAGAGCCGATGCAGATGTCGCCGATGCGAAGGATTTGAGCAGGGAATTTGGTCTCCGGGCTGGCTTTGGCGAGGCGCTGCACGCGTCCAGCATAGGCCAGGGGTAGGTCGGCTTTGCCGCCTTGGATGCGCGGAGCTTTAGCTTCGGTTTCTTTGGCCCAGGCGATGAGTTCATCGGGGATGCTGCGCCATTTCACGTCGAGTTCGCGATACTTCGCGGCGAGCGGCGCTTCGTTTTGCCAAGTCAGTTTCGCCAAAGCCACGTTCACCTTCGCGGCGAC
This sequence comes from Verrucomicrobiaceae bacterium, assembly GCA_021151605.1. GTDB lineage: Bacteria > Verrucomicrobiota > Verrucomicrobiia > Verrucomicrobiales > Verrucomicrobiaceae > Prosthecobacter. Next base: position 5,175 of record JAGKWZ010000076.1, on the reverse strand, counting down.
ATCTTCGGCAACGTAGCGCATCTGCTCGTACGGCTTTTTTCCTGGCTGTGGGTTGCGGAAGTTGATGTTGTTCGCGTCGCCGCTGGTGCCGTTCGCCATCATCGCGACAAAGGGCGGATACTGAGCGCCCTCCGCCTGCAGCTTCTTCAAGGCCTCGCAATACACGCCGTAGTAGTCGGCGGAGATGTCTGCACCAGTCACACCGCCAACGTAATGCAGCGAGTAAGCCGTATAGACGGAGATGAGCCTCCCGCTCGGCTCACGCAGTGCGATGATGCTGATCGTTGGATCAGGCTCGCCCGCAGGCTCCACCAGCGCCGGATTGCCCGCGCCCGGGTTCATCTTCACCTTGTCGATTTTGCCAAAAGGATTCGGCGGCATGGAGCCTTCTTTGAGGAACCAGCGGCGGATGTGCACATGCTCCGGCACGTCCACGGTGCCGAAGGCGATCTCCGCCGGACGCAGCACATTGATCGCGCGCCGCACTCCATCCGCGATGCGTCGTGCGACGAACTTTTGGTAGTCCGTGAGTTCCAGATCGGAGAAGAAGCCGCGCACTGGCCCGCCGAGCGCGTTTACGGCGGAGTGCGTGTGCGTGCCGCTAATGAGAACATTCGCCGCCGGGATGCCGGTTTCCTTTTCGATGAGCTCGCGCGCCTTTAGCGAGACGCTGCGGTGCAGGCCGAGCAAATCACACACCACCAGCGCCAGCTTCGTTTTGCCATCATCCAGTACCAGGCAGCGTGCGTGCAACTCGTCATGAATGTGGGTGCATGGATACGGTGCGAAACCGCCCACGACCTCGCCGCCGAGTTCCGGGGTGATGTTACTGGTGGCGGCTCCCGCCATCAGCGGAGCTTTGGGAGTATCCGCAGCGAAAACGGAGGCGGTGACGAAGAAGGCGAGCAGGAGTGTGCGCATGAAAGCAATACAGCTCCTCGTCGCATGGCCTTTCCAGACGTGTATTTCGAAAGGCAGGCGGGAGAAAGCCTGTGCTATGCAAACAAGTCCAACACCGGCTTCCCGCCATCGACGATCGGGATCGGGCGGTTCTCGCGGTTCATGAGCATGAGATCGGGATCAATGCCAAGCGACCAGTAGATCGTCTTGGCGAGATCCTCGGGCGAGACGGGCTTGTCGTCGGGATAAGCAGCTTCCTTGTCGGATTTGCCGTAAACGATGCCGCCGCGCACGCCAGCACCGGCGATGAGCGCGGGGAAGCAGGTGCTCCAGTGGCCGCGTCCCCAGGTGGCGTTCGGGATCGGCGTGCGGCCCATTTCGCCAATGGCGATGACGAGAGTCTCATCGAGCAATCCACGCTCATCCAGATCGGTGAGCAAAGCGGAGCAGCCTTGATCAAAGGTCGGCAGGAGGTGATCGCGCACATCATCACTGTTGCGGTGCGAGTCCCAGCCATAGCCATCGGGGCTGTCGTAATGCACCGTGACGAAACGCGTGCCCGCCTCGACCAAGCGACGCGCCATGAGGCAACTCTGGCCGAAAAGATGCCGCCCGTAGCGATCCCGCATGGTTTCGGCCTCGGCGCGGATGTTGAGCGCGCTGCTGGTTTTGTCGGAGGAGATGAGCGCCATCGCCCGCTTGCGATGCAGGTCCATTGCATCGCCGTCGCCCATGTCGAGACGCGAGCGCATAGCCTCGAATTGATCGAGCAAACTGACACGCTCCTGGATTCGGCTCACTGGGATTACGGGCTTCAGGCCTTCGATCTCGTAGCTCAGTTCGCCGTCCGCACAGGCGCGCCAGTAGGGATTGTCCTTCACGTCTTTCTTGTCGATGCCGGTCGTCATCGGGTTGTAGGCCTGGCCGAGCCAGCCCGCATACTCGCCGGGGCGTATGTATTGCCCGCGATCCTGCAACTTGCCGAGGCGGTTCGGCAGTACCGCATACGAGGCGAGATCGCGCTCCATGCCGCCGGGCATTTTTTGGCTCAAATGCTCCACCACCGAACCCATCGACGGCCAATCCTGTGGTGTCGCTGAAAAGCCGCCTCCGATCGGCAGATGCCAGCGATGCCCGGTTTGGAGATAATGCCCTGCGCCGCTGTGGTCATTGTAGCTGTGCGTCATCGAGCGGATGACCGCGAACTTGTGCGAGATCTTCGCCAGTCGTCCCAGATGCTCACTGATGAGCAGGTTCGGCGTGCGACTCTTGGTTGGGTTGAACGGCCCGCGCACCTCACGCTTCGCGTTCGGCTTCATGTCAAAGGTCTCAAGCTGGCTCGGCCCACCAAACAGGAACAAAAAGATCACGGACTTCGCCTTTCCACCCGCGAAAGCCGACTGTGCTTCCTGTGCAGCGAGCACACCCGGCAGCGTCATCCCAAACAAACCCGCGCCGCCAATCTGCAACAACTCACGACGCGTGACGCCGGAGCAGTTGGAGCGAGAGGTGCCGTTGATGGTGAGCATGTGGGCGGAACATACGAACCCAGCTTGGAAGCCCTTTCTGCCTCACGGCGTCCAATCCTTCGGCAGGCTCAGCGACCACACCTCATTCGACAACGGTCGCGCGTGACCGCCAGCGATCCACAGCCTGTCCTGAAACACGAACACCGAGTGCTCATGCCGTGCTTTCCAGCAGGTCTTTGTTTCAAGGCGCTGCCAGTTCTTGCCGTCCGCGCTGTGCCACACGTCGCCAAAGTTATCTTTCTCCTTCGACCAACCGCCGAGCACCCACATGCGTCCGCGATACACCGCCGCGCTGAACCACAAACGCGGCTCCCACGGCGCTTTCTCCGTCTCGCAGGTCCAGTACACGCCATCGCTGGAGGACCAGACGTCGTTCTTCGCGTGGTAGCTCGGCACATAGTTCCCGCCGCCGAGGACGTAGATTTTGTCGTTCAAAACGACGGTCTGATGATAAGCACGCGGTGACCACGCGGCCTTCGCCGTCTCCTGCTTCCACGCTTTGCCATCCGCAGATGACCACACGTCGTTTTTGAGGCTCGCATCATCGCCGAAGTAGTAATTCTCCGTACCTCCGAGCATCCACATCCGCCCGCGATGCTCCACGAGTCCTGCTGCGAGTCGTGGTGACCAGCCAGCGTTCGCAGTCGCCTGCTCCCACTTTACGCCATCGGCGGAAGACCACACTTGGTTGCTCGCGCTGTGCCCCGGCAGCCTACCTTTATGCCAGCCACCCATGATCCACATTTTCTCCGCGAAGGTAATGTTCATCGGCAGATCGCTGTGCAGCCACGGCGCGCTCTTTTCGATGAGTTTCCACTCCTGGCCATCACCAGAGGCCCATACATCGCGTGGTGGCTCCGCAAACGACTGAAACCATCCGCCGCCGATCCAAAGCTGATCGCGAAACACCCACTCCGCCTGCGAATCCCGCGCCTGCCACGGTGCGGCGCCTTCCAATACCCAGTCTTGTGCGAACAAGCTGCCATAGGACATTAGCAGCCAAATGAGTTTACCCTTCATGATTTTGTACAGGTTTGAGTTCACGCCAGCGCCTTCGTCACCACGCGCCGCTCTTCCACACCCGTGAGCCGCTGGTTGAGACCTTGGTGCAAATAGCTCAGCCGTTTGTGATCAATGCCCATCAAATGCAGGATCGTCGCGTGCAGATCGCTGACGTGAACGCGGTCCTCCACGGCCTTGAAGCCAAGTTCATCCGTCGCGCCGATGGCTTGACCGCCTTTCACACCGGCTCCGGCCATCCACATGGAAAACCCATGCCAGTCGTGATCGCGACCTGGCTTGCCCACGCCCTCGCTCGTCGGCGTGCGGCCGAATTCACCGCCCCAGACGAGCAGTGTCTCGTCCCACAGACCTGTGTGTTTTAGATCAGCGATCAACGCGGCAATGGGCTTGTCCGTCTCGCCCGCGTGCAGCGTGTGATTGGTGATACAGTCGTTGTGACCGTCCCAAGTGTCCTCGATGTGCCCGCCGCCGGAGTAGAGCTGGATGAAGCGCACGCCTTTCTCGATCAGCTTGCGCGTGATCAGGCACTTGCGGCCAAAGTCCGCCGTGCGCTTGTCATTGAGGCCATACATCTCGCGTGTCGCCGCATCCTCGTTGTCCACATCGACCACGCTCATCGCCTCCGTCTGCATGCGATACGCCAGCTCATACGACTCGATCCGCGCCATCAGCTCCGTCTCCTCGGGATGCAGCTTGAGATGCTCCTCGTTCAACGACTTGAGCAAATCGAGACTGCGCCGCTGCGTGCGGTCGCTCGTGCCCTCCGGCGTCGCCAGATCGAGCAAAGGCGAGCCACCGCTGCGAAACAACGTGCCCTGATACGCCGCCGGCATGTAACCCGCCGTCCAGTTTGACGCGCTGCCGATCGGTCCGCCGCGCGGGTCCGTCATCACCACAAAGCCCGGCAAGTTTTGATTCGTCGTGCCTAGCCCATAGCTCAACCATGAGCCCAGACACGGCTTGCCGATGAAGATGCTGCCCGTGTTCATCTGCAAGCAGCCCGACGCATGAGCCGCCGTGTCCGCATGCATCGAGCGAATCACGCACAGATCATCTGCATGGCACGCCGTGTGCGGAAACAAGCTGCTGATCGGCAACCCACTCTGCCCATGCCGCGTGAACTCAAACGGCGACTGCATCAGATGACCCACCGCACGTCCGTTCGATCCCACTTTCGCATCGCCCGTGTAAGGCTGGCCATGATATTTCTTCAGCGCCGGTTTCGGATCAAACGTGTCCACCTGCGACGGCCCGCCGTTCATGAACAGAAACACGCAGTGCTTCGCCTTCGCCGCAAAGTGCGGCCGCCTCTCCGCCAACGGCGATGCCGCGAGTGCCTCGCTTGCCATCAAGTCTGCCAATGCCAGCCCCGCAAACCCACCGCCGGCCTGCCAGAGAAACTCCCGGCGTGTCTGGCCACAAGGCGTGATGTTGGGGATAAAGCGGGACATAAAGAAGGCTCAGTAGCTACTCTCGTGAACTGCACTTTCTCATTCAGTCTGATACTGAGAAGCAAATCGCTCAAACTGCGAGAATGTGTAGGTCTGGCGAGCAAAGAGAAACCGATTCGCGATGGCATCGAAGTTTGCCGTCGGCTCGACGGGCGATGTTTTTTTGGCTACGTGTTCTAGGTCGTGTTTGAAAACCCTCAACAGCCATAGCGAAGCCAATCGATGACGGACGCAAATTGAATGAGAGCGAGGTAGTGGGAGGCAAGTTTATC